>VAZM01000022.1:3433-16787 GCA_005883135.1 Alphaproteobacteria bacterium | reverse complement strand
AGTTCTTCGCGCGAGAGAACACCCATCGCCTCGAGAATCACGTATTGAATCATGCAGCCATGCCCCTTCGACATGACGAAGGTATCGGGCGAGGTGCCATCCAGATTGCGCCGCATGAGGCCGTGATAGATCGCGTCGACGATCTCGGTGCGGGAGTAGGCAGAACCGCTATGGAGTGCCTGGACCTGCTGGGATATGTACAGGATCCGGCGTCGATAAGTGCGGCAACGTTCGCGCGCTGCGCGAGCATCGAAGACGTTGCGTCGGGCCATCTCGTTCATCGTCCTGCCTTCCATTTCGCCCGTTCAATCTGCCAAAAGAACATAGCAAGAACCCGGTGGCGGCCGCGGCAGCGCAGCCTGTTTACGGGCTCACTCTATGATGGTCCAGTAATAATCGCCGGTATATCGGGCCTCGCGAAAGAGCGCGATCCAGCCCTGCGGGTAATCGTGAAACTTGGCCGTTAGCACCCATTCCTCGAACAGCGCCTTCTGTTCGGGGGTGCGATAGGAATCCACCTGCACAAAGCCGCGTCCCGGCGCGAGCCTCTCGATCTCGCGCAATGCGGTCGCGCACTCATCGCGCGCGAGATTGTGCACCGTGTTCAGCGATATCACTGCTTTGAAGCTGTTGTCGGGAAACGGAAGTTTGATCGCGTTGCCGAGATGCAGCCGGCCGATGACCTCCGGCTCGCAGTGCATGAGCGCATATTCGGAAATATCCAGCCCAAACGCTTCCAGGCCGGGGCAAGCCTTGAGCAAATCCTTGACTAGAAATCCCTTGCCGCAGCCGACATCGAGCACGCGGTCGCCTGGCTTGAGATCAAAGTGCTTCACCATATCCTCGGCCACCGGAACCCATCGACCGTCGTAGCGGTATCCGCCATAGCCGTACTTGCGCGGCCCATCGAAATAAAGCTCGCCATATTGGCGTGAGATCTCGATGATCTCGTCCGTCTTGGCCTCGGCGCGGGCGTTGACGTTACGCTTGCCGCGCGGAAGCTTCGAGAGCAGATTGATTTCCTGCTGCATTGTTACGTACCTTCCTCGGCACTCAGAGCGAGCCCGTCCCGCAGCGAAATATAATGGAAGTCGGGAAATGCCTTGAGACAGTCGACGATGTCGAAATGGCGGTGCGTTATCGGGTTTTGGCGCGGGGTTGCGCGAATCTCGACTGAGCCGCCCGCATGCGCAGAGACCATTTCCGCAACTTCACGGAACGAAGTGGATTTTCCGGTTGCGATGTTGAGCGTGCCGGTGCTTCGGTGGTGCAGCACCGCGCTGGAGAGCGCCGCCACATCGGCGATATGTACGTGGTCGCGCTTCTCCTCGCCTTCGCCGAACAGCGTGATCGCTTCGCCCTTGGCGGCAAGCCGACGGAAGCGATTGGGGCCGTAGCCGTTGTGCGGATCTTTCGCGCCGTAGACCAAGCTCGGCCGTAGGATCGCGAGCGGCAGCTTGAGCGCGGTGCGCAGCATGATCTCGCGCGCGAGATGCATTGCCCCGTGCAGGCTTGACGGCTGCTGGCACGACCGCTCCGTCACCGGATTGGCGTCGTCGGAATAGACCGCATCGGAGCTTATGTAAACGAGATGGGCGATCGGCTGCGCGGCGAGCGCGGCGCATACCGCCTCCGCCATGCGCAGATTGTCGAGAAGCATCGTATTGTTGCGGGTGGGAGCAAGCGCAGAGACAAAGACGACGCTGTCGTCCGCCCGCAGCGAGCGCTGCAGCGTGGCGGCGGCGTCTGATTTGAGCAGGTCAAGCTCATTGCGCGTGAGCGCCAGGAGCGGGACCTTCTCCGCCCTCAAGCGGGCACTGATCGCGCCACCGACGAACCCGCCGGCGCCGAGAACGACGACGCGGCTGGGTGGTGTGCGGACGGGACTCGACTGCTCAAGCACAGCGATATTCCTTGGCACGATGGGGAGGCATGCCGAGGGTGAGATAGTCGAGACCGGCTGCAACCGCGGCACGCCCATCGAGCACTCTATAGGGATCAAGCACGGTATTCCCCCCCATGACACGCGCGAGAGCGGCCGGATCGAGCGCGCGAAACGCCGGCCAAGGCGTCATGATCGCGAGCGCATCGACCCCCTCGGCAGCGGCCAGCGCGCTCGGCGCAGCTTGCGCCCGCGGATGGTTCGCCGCCGAGGCGGGAACGACCGGGTCGTAGACCTTGAGCCGCGACGAGGCGAGTGTCGAGATCAGCGCAAGCGCGGGGGAATTCTTGGTCGAATGGGTATTTTCCTTGTAGGCAAGACCAAGGATGCCGATCAGCGCGCTCGCGTTGCGCGCGAGCACCTCATCGTGCAGCACGCGGGTCGCCCAGTCTCGCCGATGACGGCTATTGGCAATGAACGCGCGGATGACGCTCGCCTCGGTGCCGGTTTCCGTCGACAGTCCTGCGATGGTCGCAAGGTCGCGTTCGAGGTTCCCGCCGGCAATCCCGAGGCCGGGCGCGAGATAGGCGCCCTGCCCGATCCGAGCGTCGAGCTTGAGCGCGGGTATGATCTCGCTCCAGTCCGCGCCGATGCGCTCCGACAATTCCGCAAGGGTATTGGCGATCGTTATCGAGGCCACCAAACAGCAATTGATCGCGATCTTGGCCAGCTCCGCACTTTCGTACCGCATGGGCAGGATCGGACAGCCGAAGGCGCCGAGCAAGGTCGCGAAAACTTCGGGCAGCGCCTCGGCCGGATTCGCACAGCCCACAATATATCGCTCGGGTCGGGTTGCGCGCTCGACCGCACGTCCGAACACCAGCGTCTCGACTTGATAGAAAAGTCGCTCGGAGGGCAAGGGCAGAGCGCGGGTGAAGCCAGGCGGAACTTGACACAGCACGACGAGTAACGCTCGCGCGGACAAACTTGCGATGACCTGTGCGATCGACGCCGAAATCCCGGAGAGATCGCTCTGGCCACGATCGTCGGTCGGTACGTCCCAGGAAATATAGACGAGGTCACAGGCGGCAAGATCCCCGATGTGGCTGGAAAACGAGGCGCGCTGCGCGCACTCGCGCGCGAGCTCGTCGAGCCCCGGCTCGACGACAGGCAACTTACCGGCGGCGATCTCGCGCACACGCGCCGCGTCGGCATCATAGCCCACGACACGAAAGCCTTTCGAGGCGACTGCCAATGCCGAGACGAGGCCCAGATGGGTCAGTCCGGCAAAACCGATCACCGGCGCGCTCATGGCTGCGCCTGCGCGATTGCGCCTTGGGCGAGCGCCCGCAGCAATCCGTTCAATCGAATGTCGTTCGATAAATCGGTCTCACGCTTGCCCGCGCAAAGATCCTTGAAATGCGCATATTCGAGCTCCCAAGTCGGATCGTCCTGGGTCAGCGTCACCGAGTGCTCCGGCGGACGCCCACTCGGCAACAAGCGACGGCGCAGCGTGAACGACGACGGGCCCCATTTGCAAAGCGAGCGGATGTGCGCCGAGCCTTTTTCGGCAAACAGATCGCAGGTGAAGTGATTGCGCCAGCTGAGCAGCGTCATTTCCAGTTCGAGCTGCGGCTTGCTTGTGTTCGAGGCAAGCACGACATGGTCCGGCGCGCGGTTTTCGAACCGGCGGCTCGAGACGATGCGAACGTCCTCGCCGATATCGCCGAACCAGAATTGCGCCGTATCGAGGAGGTGCGAGCCGAGATCCGGCAAAACGCCCGCACCCTTGTCCCGCCACTCGGACTCGCGCACCAGCCGCGCCGTCCCGTTTCCGTAGAACATGCGGCAGTGATAGAGCGCACCGAGCGTTCCAGCCACGATGGTCTCGCGCATCCGCACGAAATGCGGCTCGAAGCGGTGGTTGTACGCGACATAGCAGATGGCGCCGTTCTTTCTTGCCGTGACTTCGAGCTGCCTGATCGAATCTTCATCGGGCGCCCATAACGGCTTCTCGACGAGGACATGCTTGCCGTTGCCAAGCAGGTACTGCAGCACCGAGATCTTTGGCTCGTCGGGAATGCAGGCGAGGACTGCGTCATAGCTGCTGAGCGGAACGTCCTCGATTGCCCGATATTCGGCCTCACGGTTGACTGGATCGACCGCCGCTGTGAAATCGCGGCCCGCAACTCGCCGGCGTTTTTGTCCTTGAACGCCGAGTCCCGCGACCACCACCCGCATCAAACACAGCCCTGCCCTTCACTCGAAGCGAGCGTGTTTCTCGACCATGTCGATCCGACCCAGCAAATCCGCTCGCCCGATCGGAATATTTCCGTCGCACTCGCATTCCAGGGCAGCCGCCATTGAGCCGAGGACCGAAGCGGCGACCTCGGATTCGTCGGTCAGCAGCGAAAGCGTCGCGTAGGCGAGAAGCGCATCTCCGGCGCCCACCGCGTCGATTACCTTGTGGGTGAAGCTGTCCACCACGAAAAACGAGCGCGGATCGTTCTCTTTGCCGCGGCGGCAAGTTAGAACGCCGCGGTCGCCCAGCTTGAGAATGACCGTCTTGCAGTCGGCTTCCTCGTGCAACTTGGCGGCCAGCGGCCGCACGCCGGTATCC
Source organism: Alphaproteobacteria bacterium (assembly GCA_005883135.1). GTDB lineage: Bacteria > Pseudomonadota > Alphaproteobacteria > Rhizobiales > Xanthobacteraceae > VAZQ01. The sequence goes on along the minus strand of VAZM01000022.1, from coordinate 12,285 downwards.
TGATCGGCGAGCGCGAAACGCGCCTCGCGTTCATTGGGGGTCAGAAGGTCGAAGCCTTTGAATTCCAGAATATTGCCCCAGCGGCTTGCGACCTGGCTATCGGCAACCCGAAACGCGCCCTGGGGAATAACGCCTGTCAGCCCGGGAATCGTGCGTCGATTGAAGATCCCATGGCGAAAATCGCTGAACACGACAGCCTCTGCGTGCACGTTGGCGATCTGCCCGGCAATCATGTCGGCCTGCTTGTCGGTGATGCTGCGGTTGTCGAGCGTATCGACCTTGAGCAGACGATAGTCGCCGCACACATACGCGTTCTTGTTCGTCGTGGGGCGCGCTCGATCGATGATCGGCATGATATTGACGCCCGCGCTCTCGAGATCCTTGAGCGCGAACTCGGCCAGCGCGTCGTCTCCGAGCACGGTCGAAAACGTGACCTCGGCGCCTGCCGACTTGAGGTGCTTGGCCACGATGCCCGCGCCGCCCACGAAATCCGTCCGGTTGTCGAACCGCACGCTCGGCGTCGGCGTCTTGGTCATCCCGCCGATCATGGTCGTGTAGGTCAGGCTGTCGACGATGATGTCGCCGACGACGTGGACCCGCTTGCCCTCGCAAGTCTCGACGATTCGCCGCAGCCGGTCGAAATCGAGCCCGTCGGCTTCCATCAAGAGGAGAAATTTCTCAAGTGCGATGTTCGGGGGATCGTTCTCGATCAGGTGTGACGACGAGTAGACGACGTCCCCGGGCGTAAACAGGAGTTCGCCGCCATAGCTCTGAAGGGCGTCGAGCTCCTGCTGGGTTTTCGGATTTACCTGGCCGTTGCCGTATTCGTAGCCCTTGGCGAAGTAATCGGGCTGGATGCGCGCGATATTGGTCATCGGCGTGGGGTTGGGGTCGATCACAACGAAATCGACCATTTCCAACGCCGCAAGATTGAGCGCCCGCAACTCCTGCGGCACGAACGGACGGTACTGCGCCTTGGTGATGTGGGCGTCGGCGGTCAGGCTGGCAACCAGGATATCCGCCTTTTCCTTGGCGTAGAGGAGGTGACGGATGTGCCCGGGGTGTACGAGATCGAACACACCATGGCACATGATCACCTTTTTCGCGCGCGGGCGCGCTCCGATCACGTCGCAAAGCTCGTCGACCGTCTTGATCTTGCGCCGGTAGTTGCCGCCAACCGCCTGCAACATGTGCCTACTCCGTCCCCAATGCCTCGAACCAGGTTTTCGTCGCTTGTTTAATCGATTCGGGATCCCATAACGGTGCGTCGCGCCAATTCTGGATTTCAGCCATCATCAGCCGCACACCCTGCTCAAATGGGATGAGCGGCTTCCAGCCGAGATCGCGCGTGATCTTTGCAACGTCGGCCCAGGTGACATCCGGCTCGCCTGGGCGCTTCGGTATATACACCACCGGTCCGCCGATCAACTCGACCAGCCGGTTGATCGATTGCGGGGCGCCGGCGCCGAGGTTCCAGATTTCACCGCTCTTCTCCGTTTCGCCGGCCAAGCGAAACGCTTGCGCGACATCGCTGGCGTAGACGAAATCCCGTCGTTGCGTCCCGTCACCAACGACCGTGAACGGCTTGCCCGCGAGCTTCTGCTTGAAAAACACGCCGAACACCGCGCCGTATGCGCCGGTGGTGCGCACGCGCGTGCCATAGGCATTGAAGATGCGCACCGAGTTGACCGGCAGACGGTAGATCCTGTGCCAGTGGAAGGCAGCCTGCTCCCCCTGATATTTCGAGAGTGCGTAGGGGTATTGGGGAGAGATCGGATGGTCCTCGCGCGTCGGCGTGGCGGCGATGCCGTAGCACGAGGACGACGCCGCATAGACGAATTTGCGCACGCGCGCGTGACGAGCCGCCTCGAGCACGTGCGCGGTCCCCTGCACGTTGGTGTCCATGTATTCCAACGGACGCTCGATGGATGGCACGATGCCGCCGATGCCGGCGAAGTGAAACACATAATCGGCACCGCGAAACAGGCTGGCCTCCGGCGCGAGAGCGCGAATGTCGGTCTCCTCGAACGACATGTCCGGGTTGCGCGCGTGGTGTCCCAGGTTGGCCGTTCGCCCCCCGCTCAGGTTGTCGATCACACGCACGCGGTAGCCGCTATCAAGCAACACGTCGACCATGTGGCTACCGATGAAGCCGGCGCCGCCGGTCACCACCGCAACCTGGCGTGTCGAGCTCATTTTGCTCCGAGCTTCTTCATGGTGCGGACGTTGTAGTACCAATCGTCGTCGAAGCTGTTCGGTATGAGGTGATTGCCGAACGCGCGGGTGAGATCACGCACGGCGTCCTCGATGCTGTGCTTGGGCTTGAAGCCGAGCACGCGGTTCACCTTGTCCGAATTTACATGATAGGACCGCATGTCGTTGGTCGGCGTGGTGACGATCTTGATCTCACCCTTTTCGGGCATCTCTTCTTGCACGACCTTCTTCACCATGCCGGCGATCTCGGCGATCGAGTGATTCTGGAAGCCTATGTTGAAGATCTCGCCGTGGATTTTTTCATGCGGGGCCGTCAGCATCAGGACGTAGGCATCGACCATGTCCTCGACGTGCAGATTCGGCCGCATCTGATTGCCGCCGAACACGGTGATCGTGCCTTTGTTGACCGCGTGGTTGGTGAGAATGTTGACCGAGAGGTCGAGACGGGTGCGAGGAGTGTACCCGCAGATGGTAGCGGGACGGATGACGACGCAGGTGAAGTCATCGGCTTTGTGCTTCCATAAGACCGGCTCGCACATGCCTTTGAACTTGTTGTAGAGCGTGAGCGGCACGAGGGGGTGGTCTTCGGTCACGTCGGGAGAGTCGCTCACGCCGTACACCGAGCTCGAGGAGCAGTATACGAATCGTTTCACGCCGGCCTTCTTGGCCGCGATCACGAGGGGCTCGAAACAATCGTAGTTGATCGATTCCGAGAGCTTCTCATCGAGCTCGAAGCTTGCATCGTTGGAGATGCAAGCGAGATGGAGGACCGCATCCTGACCGACGAGCGCCTGCGCGAGCTTGGGTGTGTCGCGGATATCGCCCTGTATGACTCTCAGATCGGGAGAATTGGGTAACCGGCAGCCGAAATAAAGCTGGTCATAGACTGTGACGTGAAAGCCCTCTGCAAGCAGCCGCGGCGTGAGGAGATGCCCAACGTATCCAGCACCACCGGTGATCAACACATTCTGCATAGCGAACGGATGCCCTTTCTCGACCGGACGGTTTTGCGGGAGGGGTTGTGCGACGGAAAAAGCTGCGGGAGTCCCCCTGCTCCGGCAGCCGTTTGGGGAGCCCTCATACACATTTTTTGGGTTCGCGTCTCCTGTTTTCACGAGCCCGCGGCGGGTCGGCCATCCGGCACCCTGCCCGGCGACTTTCCTTGCTCAATCAATACCTTAGCTTGTCCGACCGATCCTAGATCTTGTCCCGCATGCCATTCACGCGCCCGCTCGCGCCGCGCGCCGTGCAAGACAACGGCAAGGCGTGTTTGCGGACGACCTCAAGTTCCAGGACGACACTGGTCCAGTGCGGCGCGAACGCGCTGGCATCGCGACGTGCCGCCGCCTTGTTCGCCAACCAAGCGATCGGCGCCAGTGTGATCAGCGCGAGCCCCGCGAACATGTTTCGGGCGAGCGAGCCGGCGGGAAACCACGTCGCGGCTCGAAGGTATAGGTTGCGAATTTGCGCGGTGAGCCATGTTCCATGGAAGCGAATCGTCGATTTGTCCACATCCGGAAACACGGCGTCATAGGCGGCAAATTGGCCCATCCCGACCGGTATCGCATAGGGATTGTTGATGTGGACAAAAACCTTGCCTCCGTCCCTCACCAACATACGGATGCGGCGATGCAAGGCCGGCAGCCTGGTGAGCTCGGATGGACCGAGCTCGCACAAGCAGGCATCGAATAAATCTCCGCCTGTTTGTTCATCCGCTGGCCTGGCCACCAAGAGGCTTGCCGGATCCCTGCGGTCTTTCAGGACGCTGCTGAACAACGAATCGCGCGAGCACAGCCAGAGAATCCGCTGGCCAGAGCGGCGCCAGGACGTGAGTTGCGCGGCGACATCGAACGTATCCAGCCAGAGCGGGTGCGCGGAGCGCACGAACGGCAGCGGCCCGAACAGCGCCGTATGAATGCGCCGAAGCGCCTGCGACAATCCCAGGCGCTCATTTTGGCTCGACGGCGCCGTCAGTGCCGGGACATTGCCGCCGGCTGCGCTCCTCTCCCTAAGACGCCGGCTCGTCTCCTTGAACCAGCTTCCCAGCTTTGGATGGGCGACGTGCGGCTGCGGCTCGGGCGACAATCGGCGCGCGATCTCATTCATGTAGCGGCGCGACTCGGCGATCACGCCGTCAAGATCGGCGGGAAGCTCCCCGGCATGTATCGTCAGCAGCTCCCGTCCACAGCGGCGCTGCTCGTGGGTGGTCCAGTCGGATAGAAATTTTGCGATGTCGTCGATCGAAATTCCGCCCGGACGGACGAGTTCCTCGCCGGTAACGCCTTTCTGCGGCTCGATCATGAAGAACTCATCGGAATCGGTCAGGACGTAAGGTTCGAGCGTCGGCGCCGCCTCGGGAAGGTAGCCGAAGTCCCAAACCAGCACCGGCTCCGTGACCGCCCGTTCCGGCTTGATCGCCACGAGAGCGATCGGCCACTGATATCCTATTAATGTCTCCTCATCGACGTACCAATAAAACTGATCCATGCACCACTGATGATAAAGGCGCTGATTCACGGTGCGCGCCTTCACCGTAAGGTGCTTGTGGGTCAGGGCGAGCCTTGCCATCTCGCGCGGCTTGACCGCGAGCACGGCGCTCTCCGCATCGACTCGCGCTTCGAGCTGCGGCCACACCTCCTCCAGCACGACGCGGAAACTCGGCGCATGAATGACGCGCTTGCCTTCGCGCATGAGCTCGCCGAGCCGCCGATACGATCCGTCGGCAATGATGAAATCGGCGTTGAGGAACAGCAAGAACGTCTCCGTCACCTTCGCACCCAGGTCGACGAAGCCGCGGAACAATGCAGCTGTCAGAACGACGCCGTATTCGCCCGGCTCGCACGGCATCAAATCGTCGAGCGAGGCGAACTTGACCTGGCAAATCTTGGAGAGCCGCTCGAATGAGCGCGCCCGTCGAATGTAATCGACGAGCTTGTGTTCGGTGACGAGGACGACCTCGACCTCGAACATCGTTGCGAGCGAAGGGAGGTTGCCCGGAGCGAGCAAGGCCGGCAACGTCATCGAAACCAGCTTCTCGGCGTAGACAGAGCCCCACAATGGGATGATCAGGCGAACCTTATCCGTCATCCGATCGAACTGACCCGTCCGGGCTCCCTGAAAACGACCGTTAGCGGCTCGATTGCGGCCGCCAGGGAGCCGTCAGGCGGCGGCTGATGCGCCGACGCAGTTCTGTGAGCAAGTCTCGTCCTGGCAACTCCGCAAGCCGCGCGTTGCGGGCAGCGGTGACCTGCTGGCGAGCCCGCGCCGCGTCGAAAATCTCGCCATCCACGACCATAGCATAGCGGGCCAGGTGCCGATCGCTGGTCATCGGCTCGTACACGCCTTGGAACGGCACGCAAAACGGCTTGTCGTATTTCTTCTGAAGGAGCGCAACGAGCAAATGCGTCGTCTTCGCATTGAGCACCAGATAGTCGAGCAAGGTCGGCTGCCACGGAATGAAGCTGGCCAATTGCCAATCCGGCCCCACCCAGATGCCGTAGACCTCATAGGCATTGTACTTCGCCAGGCTCTCAAAGAAGTTCGGTTGATAGTTGAAATATCCGTGCTCGAGGTGAACGGTGAACGGCACCGCGTGAAGCATGTATCCGTCCGGTTTGGTGAAGTCGTGCATCACCTTGAACACGTTGTATTGATTTAGAATGTGCTCCGAGGTGCCATGGTTGGTGACGAATCCGTACTTGCCCGCGTGCTCCGGGGGACACGGATCGAAGTTGAGATCGAGGGGAATCGAATTGAACTGCGGATCGAGATCGACGCAGCGATAATTGAAACCCAGCGCCGTGTAGAGCTCCAATCCGGAGCCTTTCCAGTTTGCAAAGCGAGTGAGCATCTCCGCGGAGGGCTCAGGCTTGCCAAACGCTTTGAAGAGGCTCTTGACCAATTCCGATTGCGGGCACCAGACGTTCTGCGCCCCGAGTTCCATCACGTCGGTTATGTCATCGAAGACGCCCGCAGCCTTCAGCTGCCGATACAACGCAAGAACGGGCGGCCCAAGCCCCATCGGGACCCTCCTCGGAAATCAAGGCGACGACAACAGCCATACCCCTGGAACGCGAGGCTAAGCTTGTCAATGCAGGCGGCCGGCGACGTAGCCTTCCGCATCACGCCTGCGGCGGCGAACCTCATACGCCAGCCAGCTGTAGCCGTAGCTCTCAAGCAAATCCTCGATCGAAGGCGACATCCCACCCGCCGCGGGCCCGGCAGTCGCATCCGTCGTCCCCGGCGGCAACGACACCGCAGGGGCGCTAGTGCGGTGAACAGGAGTGCCTGTGCCGACGTCCATGTATACGTTGCGCAACCGGTGCCACACCGGCCTTAAGCGACGACGCAGCGCGCCACCCAAGCGCGTCGCCGCGATCCGCCCGCGCGCGGCCTGCTCCTTCGCCGCAGCCAGGTAACCCTGTTCGACCATTTTTCGACGCTCGGCAACGAGCTCGGATCGTTGGGTATGCAAGAAACCCGCGGGCAAGGCCTGCGCCACCCGGCGCAGTCCATCGAGTAACCGGTAGCAGTCGCGGCTCATTAGGCGCGCGCTCAAGGCGCGGTCGGGCTTCGCCTGCTCTGCCGCGTCCAGTACCAGCAGCGCATATTCCAGGTATCCGAAATTGAGCGCGACGAAAGCGAGTTTCAGCAGCATCAGGTGCTGTTCGTTCGGCGAGCGGGCGATCGACTTCACGCTGTCGATGCGGCGCAGAAACAATGCATCTCCGAACGCCAAAAACCCCTTCGCGCGCGCCCCCACCGGCATGCGCTTCGGCGAGATCTCCTGCAGATACGTGAATCCTGCGAAATAGAACCCGTGGCGGAGGGCAAAATCAAAGATGCCGGAAAACAGGGCCTGTCCTTCGTACATCGGGTGAAATTCAATTTCCGTTGCCAGCGCGATGCAATGATCGCGCAACGTCGCGTCCGCCCCACGTAAGATGTCGAGCTCGGAGCCCTGGGTATCGAGCGATAAAAAATCGGGCATGAGCGTCGCGCACGAGCGTATCGAGTGAACGGATCATGACATTGCGAACTTCAACGACTCTGTTCTCGTTGCCATACACAGCATCATAGCGCGTGTCCTGCATTGGCACGCCGTCGATCTCCCCCGCGAGCTTAACCTCGCAGTAATAGCTGTCGTACTCCGGGTTCGGCTTTAGATTCGAACTCGCATAAGGATTGTTCGTGACGTGCAGCTTGCCGGCCCGATCTTCGAGACCGAGGCAATATGGCAGCACATGGAAATTCTCGTTCGTAGTCTGGCCGATCATCTCGAGAGCGCATTTCTCGTCGGCTTCATACAAGATATTTACGATGTCACGGGAAAATCGCACGGGACAGTTGAGCGCCACGCCGAAGCCTCTTCCGCCAACGTGGTGAGCGACGATGCGATCTTCGAGCTCACGCATTTACCAAGTCTCTCCCACCAATGCCGTGAGTGAGTGTGTCTCCATCACCTCGGCTGCGACTGCGTCTCTTTCCATTCGGAATGCGCGCAAAATAGACCGGGCAGGTTCCCGGCACAAATTGCAATTTGATGGTGGCGGGCCTAATGGTAGGCGCGAGAGCGAATTTCGTCGCTCAGCGGGGAAAATAGGCTGATTGGCGACGTTGAGAGGGGTGAGATGTCTGAGTTGGAGGATCGGATCGTTGCCCATCATGTGGGCGGTCGTGGTTTCGGCGTGGCGCTTAACTGTCCTCCCAATCTCGCGAAACATCTTGTTCACGTTCTTTACGAGGCGGACGAGATTTGCGCACGCGAGATGATCAAAGAAAACAAAAACGAGAATTTCCACGTCTTCCCGTATTGCCTTGGAGAGTACAATCGACCCGGCAAGATCTTCATTACCAAGAACGCCTATGCGAGCTCGAATCTCGAGCCGAGCCAGGCCTACGCAAAGCACTATTGCGAATTGCATCTCGACGGAGAGGTCGAAGGTGTGATGTTGCAGAATGCCGTCTATGACGTCGTCTACGGGAATGACAACAGCGTCGTTGACGTGCGGGACGTCAACATTTGCACGCTGGACTACATCATGAAAGCGACCGCAGTCCCGCAGGGCCTAGTTCCGGACTTCCTCTCGCTCGACACGCAGGGCTCGGAGCTCAATATCCTCAAGGGAGGTGAGCAGACCTTCCACAATCACTGCGTAGCCCTCGCGACTGAAGTCGAGTTCCATCCGATGTACAAAGGCCAGCCGCTGTTTTCCGACATATTCGACTTCGCGCTGCGGCATGGATTCCATTTCGTCGGGTTCACCTATCTTCAGGAAATCTCGCCTCACCGGCTGCCGCTCGGCGCACGCGCCAAGGGCGTGGTGGCCTTCGGCGACGCCCTCTTCTTTCGCGACATCGAAAGCGTGAGGGCGGTCGCCAGGTCGCAGAACGAGCTTTACCTGATGCTGCTGAAGCTCGCTTTCATCGCGCTCAACTTCGGCTATCTGGAATTCGCGCTACAGGCGGTCGAGGCTGCCGACGCAACACAAGCCGACCGGCAGTTTCGTGACCGGCTGCTCGAGCGTGACTGCTATCGTTTGCTCGATGACTTGAAACGCGCCGTGAAAGAACTGCCGGCCTGTTTTCCCCATGTCGACCGGTCGAAGATGATAGCGGAGCGCAAAGCCGTGCTCGAT
>VAZM01000022.1:0-3284 GCA_005883135.1 Alphaproteobacteria bacterium | reverse complement strand
CCGCGGCCCGACCGCCGCGAGTCCCGCCCCAACGACGCACGGGGCTGGTCCCACTCCGGTTACTGTTCCGCCCCCCTCGCCGCACAACACCCCGGTCGAAGTCGTGCTCGAAGCATATGGATACGTCTGGTGGGCCGACGTGGTTCGTCGGCGTCGGAAATCCGCTGAACATTGCATCCCGGGTCGGATGTATTGACAACTTTCGGTGGCATCAGCATAGGTATCGCCTCCACGAAAGACCGTTTGGCGGCGCCTCCATATCGTCGATCTGGGACGGAGAATTAACCATATGGGCTTGGGTCCGCAGGTCCTCGCATTGTACCAGCAATTGAAGAGGCTGGGTGCGTTCGAGGGCATCAACAGCGTCATGGAGCTCGGCGCTCAGAACGTGTGGTGCCCGCGAGCGGAACTCGCCAAGAATTTGTTTCGCGCCTTCGATAAGCCGCCACCGCCCCAGGACATGCTCGACCGGTTCGCGAACTGGAAAGGCTCTGCGAAGGAGCTTTACACCGCGCTCGGCTTCGACTTTCATTGCATCGACGTCGATCCGCAATTCGAGTCGATCCGATTGGATCTGAATTTCGACGAATGTCCTCCGGAGCATGTGGGAAAATACGACTTCGTGACGAACCACGGCACGTCGGAGCACCTGCTCAACCAACAAAACTTTTTCAAGGTGGTGCACGACCTCACCAAGCCTGGCGGGCTTATGCTTCATGCCGTGCCATTCACGGCGCATATCGAGCACGGCTTTTTCAACTATCAGCCGAACTTCTTCGAGGCTCTCGCCCGCTATAATTCGTACAAGTTGCTGGGCGTCTGGGTCGGGCCGGGCTGGCAGCAGGCCAGTCTCGTTCCGTGGGAGGCCGACATCCTCGATTACATGGTCATCAATTCAAAGACCACGCACCTACTCGTCGCGCTTTCGCAGAAGATGTACGACACGCCGTTTAGTGTTCCGTTCCAGGGTGTCTATGAACCGATGACGCCCGACGAGGTCATGCAACGCTATAATCTCATCGTCGACGGCGAGTTTTACGACGGCAAGCGCGTCAAGCACATCACCAAGGAGAGCGTCATTGCGGACAAGGTTGCGCAAGACACTGTCGTGCTGCGAAATGAGCTGGCGTCGCTCAACGGCAAGTACTGGGATGTCGCGACGCGCCTCGCCACGGCGGAGAACGAGCTGGGTCCGTTGAAGAGCGAACTTGCCGCCAGCCTGCTTCGATTCGAAACTCTGCAGCGCGAGCTCCGGACCATGCTCGAATCCGGCATTCGGGTTCCGGCCGAAACTCGGCAGGGGACCGCCGCCGGGACTAACGGGAGAACTGCCGCGAGCACTGAACAGCAGACGACCGCCAAGATGGAAGCGATTGCCGATAAGCTTGAACGGCAGCACACTCGGCAGGCTGCTTCCGCGTTATCCGGACGGGAGCTCCTTTCGGAACTCGGTGGTCGCATTCGCCGCCGGCTTTTTACCTGACGGATTTGAACGAATGACATTAGGCGCGCCTTAGCGATTTGCATTTCGTGTTCAGACGGTCGGATGTCGATCAGGTCAGAACCGACCATTTGATGAGAGTTGCCTGTGGACCTTCTTTACCGCGGTTGAGAAAGGGAAAGTATGGGGTTGGGTCCACCAGTACTGGCGTTGTATTGCCAGCTCAAACGGCTGGGTGTTTTCGAGGGCATCACCGATGTGATGGAGCTCGGGGCACAAAACGTGTGGTGTCCCAAGGCTGGAATCGTCAAGAAACTGTTCGAGGCATTCGGGAAGCCGCCGCCGCCTCCGGACATGCTCGACAGATTCGCAAACTGGAAGGGCTCCGGAATGGAGCTCTACACGGCGCTTGGCTTTACCTATCATTGCATCGACCTCGATCCGCAGTTCAATTCCATTCCCCTCGATCTCAACTTCGACCCCTGCCCGCCGGAGCATGTCGGCAAGTACGGCTTCGTCACCAACCACGGCACTTCCGAGCACATTCTCAATCAGTACAACGTATTCAAGGTGATGCATGACCTCACCGTGACGGGCGGCTTCATGCTGCACGCGGTGCCGTTCACCGTTCACCTCGAGCACGGATTTTTCAATTATCAACCAAACTTTTTCGAGGCCTTGGCGCGCTATAATTCCTACGAGGTCTCGGGCATTTGGGTGGGCCCGGGATGGCAGGTGGCGAGTTTCATACCCTGGGAGCCGACTCTGCTGGACTATCTGGTGCTCAACGCCCAGACGACGCATCTTCTTGTCGCGCTAGTGCAGAAAAAATACGACAAGCCGTTCTGCGTTCCGTTCCAGGGCGTGTACGAGCCCATGACGAACGAGGAGCATCTGGCGCGGTATGCGATGGTGGTCGATGGCGAACTGTATGACGGAAAGCGCGTCAAATACATTTCCAAAGAGAAAGTAGTCGCCGAACGGCTTGAGCAGGAGACCCGCGCGTTTCATAGCGAGCTCACCGCCGCACGCGCGAAGGCTTTGGCCGGAATCTCCGGACGGGAGTTGCTTGGGGAGTTGGGGAAACGGATCCGCCGCCGGGTGGTCGGCTAACATTGCTGCGGAACCCGCCTAATATGGACGAGCACAAGCAGGCGACAACACAGCCCAGCTTTGAGAGCCCGTCCTCGATCAAGCTTCCTGCGCGTGTGATCACCTATGCGTGGGGCGATGCCTATGTGGAAGACCTTCTGTCGCTGACCATTCCTGCTCTTCTCGCCCCCGGCAATCTTCCGTATCTCGCCTCCCAGGTGCCCTGCGAAGTCGTCATGCTGACGGAGGAGCGTCTATTTGCCCGCGTCAGTGATCATTCGAACCATCTGTCCCTTTAAGCTGATCGGTCTCGACGACCTCATTACCGCGCCGGACAAGAAGTACGGGATGGCGCTGACCTACGCACTGCATCGCGGTTTTGCCGATCTTGGCGCGGCAATGACCGACCATTGGCTCATTTTTCTGAACGCCGACTTCGTCCTAGCGGAAGGAAGCCTGCGCACTCTGCTCGATCACCTCGTCCGCGGGGAAAGGCTGGTTGCCTCGCCCAGCTATTGTGTAGTCGCCAAGGAGGCCAAGCCCCAGCTGCTCAAGCGCGTCGATCCAAAGACCCGCACGTTGGCGATGCCACCGCGCGAGATGGCCAAGCTCGCATTGGCGCATCGGCACAACACGATTCGCAGCAAGACGGTCAACCAGAGCGCCTTTCATATTCGTTATATGGAGCAATTCTATTGGCTGCTCGATGATAGCACGCTGCTCGGCCATCAAATGCCGGTCGCGATCGTCG
>VAZM01000426.1 GCA_005883135.1 Alphaproteobacteria bacterium | reverse complement strand
TAACGTTGATGCCTTTCACTTTCTTTCCATTGCACTTGGAACGTTTATTCTCTTTTGGAAAATTGGCAGGCCCGTCAGCGGGTATGAGTTCGATGGTTCCGTGCTCCGGGTATTTCAGCACTCTGACATCGAACTCACCGGGTGAGCACTCCTCGTTGAAAGTCCCGATTGGCGGCTGGGGCTTTTAAGGTGACACAGGAAAGAGCGCGGCCCGTGTTTGCAAACGGGTCGGGATTCGTATGACGCGGGCTTTCCATGTTCCGTGAGTCGAGAGTTACTCTTATACACAAGGGGGTAATTAGGTAGATTTTTGGGAGCTCGCGTGGATCACCGTATTGACATGGAACGATTTACGGCAAGCTTTGTTGCACCCATCGGCCAGCGCTCAGCCAGGATGTGCTATCTGCACGTGGAACCCAAACAAACAAGTGAGTATGGGTACAAGCGATCTTCGCCCGCGTACCGCCTCTGTCCGGCTGTTGCGAGATCAAAGTACCGGGACGCTCCCGTGGTCCGCGTTCTGGAGTGGGCTTTCCCTGATCTGGCGATGCCTTGAATCCCGACCGGCTTTTATTTTCGTCTTACTCTCGTTTGTATTTGGGTCGGCCATCAGTGTTGTCGTTCCACCGCTTCGCGGCCCTGACGAGATAGCTCACTTTCTGCGCATTTACTCCTACACACGCGGAGGACTTCTACCAGCCGCGGAAGTCGGTGGTCGCAAGGGAGTCTTCGTCGAGCACGAGCTGTACACCCAGCTCTCGTTCTTCAAGAACGCAGGAGAACGCTTCGCCCGAAACAGAGAACAGGGTCTGCGATACAGCGAGATAATGAAGGAGTACCCGCAGCTAGCCGGCACACTCCATGAGGAGGGGCAAGCCACGAAATTCATGCCCTTCGCTGGCACCGAAGGCTACAACCCGGTCGCCTACGCCCCATACGTTCTGGCGACAGCCATCGGAAAT
>VAZM01000425.1:445-2951 GCA_005883135.1 Alphaproteobacteria bacterium | reverse complement strand
TTTGTTTCAGCGCGGTCCAGCGATATGGGCGGGTCTGGGAGCGCTCGCTGTGGATGACGCTTTGCGCACTGAGCAAACAGCCGCAGATCGTATTCGTACTGTTGGAGTTGATGGGATGCCGGATGTCGGGGCTGCGAAGGCGGTGGAGCAGCCTAGCGCTCGTCGCGGCCCCCGGCTTGATTTTGTCGCCGCTTTGGGTCCTAGCAGTCTCCGCCGATATAGCGGCGTGGCGTCTTCTTGAGGGAGAAACCCACCCACGCGAACATTTCGATCCGTTATGGAAGCTCGCGTACATGTGGGAGCACCCATTCCACTTCCCACTGGCAGCATGGACGGCTCTGACTGTCTGGGGAGACCGGCTGTGGCAGGAGCTCATAGGCATCTTGGGATGGCAGGACATTCTGCTTCCGCCCTGGATTTATTTCGTGCTCACGGTTTTTCTTCTACTCGTACCTTTGCAAAAACTAAATTTAGAGGGCGCCCTGCGCGCACGCGTGGCAGTCCTAACGGGCCTTGCTGTCCTAGCCTACGTTGTGACTGTGTATCTGATCTTTTTTCTCACCTATACGCCGCTCAATGTCGACCATGTCCGCGGCGTCCAAGGACGTTATTTTGTCATTGCGCTGCCGATGGCTGCTCTCTTCGTCGCCTCGATGACCAATGTCGATTTACCTCGTGGGGGAGTCGCGGCAACAGCGATTACTGGATCATTGCTTTCGGGACTTGCAAGTTTCCAAGCCCTGCTAGGGGCACATTGGTCGGTGCCGTAGTTGCAGTGCCCTTGCTATCCGGTTCGTGACGGGCGAATGGCCAGCCACCATGGCCGCGCCGCCGAGATCGGGCAATGAACTCACGCCGCGTCGTGTCGGGCAACTGGGCAATGTCCGGAACGCCCGCCCTAATGCTTCGGCTCAACTGCAGAGTCGGACCAGTCAGGGGATGCCGAGGGCTCAACTCGCTGCAAATAGGGAGCCAGCGCCGAACTCCGCATATCCGATTCCTGCGGGCCTTTCGCGTCCACCAACGGCCCGTCCGTCGGATTTTCAACTCGCCGTGACGATCCTTCGAATAGAGAGTTCTCGTCGATCGACAAGGAGCGATGATAGATATCGCCCTCGACCGAACCGCCGTTTTGCAGCTTCACGCGGACGGCACGGATGGTGCCCTTGACGCTCCCGCAGATTGTGACGTCCTGCGCAATCACGCTGCCCTCAACATTTGCGCCATCGCCGATTAGGAGCTCGGAGGCGCGCAACTCGCCTTTGATTTGGCCGAAGACCTGCGCTGGACCATTGCATTCGATATTGCCGACGATAGACATTCCAGAGCCGATGCATGAGCGCGTCACGGCATCCGCAGTCGGCTCGCGCCTGGGCGGGGGCTGTTCGACCAAGTCTTGCTGTTGCACGCTCCTCTGCATGACTTCGGCCACATTTATGGCTGCGCTCTGATCCTTCTCCGCTACTTTACTCTTGAACATGTCCACCTCCGCTTCTTTCCGGGCACTCACTGCAGGCCAAAGTGTTCACGCGATTGGCCGTGAGCTGATGTAACTCTTCTGCTCCCCGCGAGGAGGACTCTCACGTTAGAACGCCATTTGAGAATAGCATTGCGCAAAACTGAGCTGCCATCAGGGAGGCGCTGTAAGGCCCAATACCGTTCCCAATACTTCCCTTCCAGGTAAGGTAATACTTTCCTGAGTAGCAAGCAGCGTGATGACCTCGCGTCGCTTCATGTCCGAGGTCATTCGATCACCTCGTCGGCGCGGGCCAGCACGCTCGTTGGGAGGTCAAGACCGAGCGCCTTGGCGGTCTTTAGATTGAGCACCGTCTCGTATTTTGTCGGCGCCTGCACCGGCAGGTCGGTCGGCTTGTCGCCCTTGAGAATGCGATCGACATAGTTGGCCGCCCCCCGGAACTGGTCGACGAGATCAGGCCCATAGGAGATGAGGCCGCCGGCAGCGACGAACAAGCGTTCCCAGTACACGGCTGGTAGCTTTCTCTCGGCGGCCAGCGTGAGGATCAGATCGCGATGACGCACGGCCGCCGCGCTGGGGATCGGGATCAGACCGCCATTGGGAGCGCGCGCGAAAGCGTCGACGGATTGCTCGATCTCGGTGGGATCACGCATGTTGACCGTGATCACCTCGACCCCGAGCGACGGCGCCACAGTCTGGATAGCCACGAACTGGCTAACCGCGAACCCTTGGCTGGCGTCGCGCAGGACTGCCACGCGCGTGAGGCCCGGCGCCAGTTGCTTTAGCAGTTCTAGCCACTTCGCGCCCATGCTGAATTCCCAGGACGTGAACCCAGTGGCATTGCCGCCCGGCCGCGCGAGGCTGTCGACGAACCCGGCAGCAACCGCATCTTGGACCAGCACGAACACGATCGGGACAGTGCGCGTCACCTGCAGCAAAGGTGCTGTACTGGAATGACCAGCGGCGAGGATGACATCGGGCGCGAGCGCGGCCAATTCCTCCGCCTCTCTGCGGATTGCGGCGGCATCG
>VAZM01000425.1:0-430 GCA_005883135.1 Alphaproteobacteria bacterium | reverse complement strand
GATCCGCACATTGCGACCGATGATCCATCCCGATAGCGCCAGCGCCTGTTGAAACGCCCCGATTCGCGCCTGCCAGACTGGATCATTCGCAACCCCGGGCACGAGCACGCCAATGTGGCGCATTCGCTGCTGCGCGCCCGCCGCGAGCGGCCACGCCGCCGCGCCGCCGAGCAGCGTGATGAACTCGCGCCGCTTCGTCATTCGATCACCTCGTCGGCACGAAGCAGTGCTTCGGGTCATTGCAGCGCAGCATCTGTTCGGTCAGGCGCTGAAGACGAAGCGTGTGCCGGTATAGGAGCGCAGGAGTTTGTTCGGTATTTCGGCCTTAGCCGTCTCGTAGAACGGCTCACCAGTGCAGTGCAGTGGAATGACGTAGTCGATGTCCATATCCTTGATCGCCGTTATCGTGTCGCGCACATAGTCTTCCTTA
>VAZM01000021.1 GCA_005883135.1 Alphaproteobacteria bacterium | reverse complement strand
GTCGAACCTGCAAACCGGGAGCATCGGTCAGTTTTGGTTTGTTGGAAGTGCAATAAATTCATGCGGTGGTTCGACAGCAACGGGCTGCCGTGGACTACGACCGGAAACTTCAAACTGAGGCGCTACCACCATGACCCACTAGCCGCTGCTGCGTGGCATGACGAGAATATTGTCAGGCCATAGCAGTCCGCGCCGCCCACTACCCCGCCGCGGGGGCTGCCGGCTCGGCCGTGTGCGCGCGCGCCTCGCGCAACGCCTGCTCGAGGGCGGCGAGATCGAACGGCTTTTGCAGCACGACGAAGCCCTGCTCCAGCGCGTCGGGCACGCCGTCGCTATAGCCGGTTGCGAGCAGTACCGGCACCCGCCCGGCATCAGAATATCGGAGAACACGACATCGATCTTTGGATCGTTGCCGAGCAGCTCCAGCGCTTCGTGGGCATTGGCGACCTCTCTGACCATGTAGCCGAGCTGCTGGAAATAGGCGGTGGCGACCTCGGCGACCTCGGGGCTGTCCTCCACTACCAACACCGTGCCGGCGTGCTGCGGCGCGGCCTCGCGCTCCGTGGGCGCAACCGAAGGCGCTGGCAGGTCCTGCGTGCGCGGCAGATAGAGCGAGATCACCGTGCCGCGGCCGACCGTGCTGGCGACGGTCGCGGCGCCGCTGGACTGCTTGGCGAAGCCGTAAACTTGGCTGAGCCCAAGTCCCGTGCCTTTGCCCACGTCCTTGGTGGTGAAGAACGGCTCGAACACGTGCGGCAGAACCTCGGGCGCGATGCCGCTGCCGGTATCGGCGACGCGGATCGCGACGAAAGCGCCGCTGAGCCCGTCCTCCGCCGGGCTGCCGGTGAGCGCCACCGGCTCGACACTGATGCGCAGCGTTCCGCCGCTCGGCATGGCGTCGCGGGCATTGACCGCGAGGTTGAGCAAGGCGAGCTCGAGTTCGCTGGGATCGGCCTTGACCGTGCAGCCCTCCTCGGGAACCGCGACTTCCAGCGTGATGTCGTCGCGCAGCGAGCGGTTGAGCATGTCCTTGAGCTCGGGAATCCGTTGCGCGAGGTCGAGCGCCACGGGCGTGAGCATCTGCCGGCGCGAGAACGCGAGCAATTGGCGCGTGAGACCTTCGCCGCGATTGGTCGCGTTCATGATCATGTCGAGAAGACGCCGGTGCTTCTCCGAGGTCAGGTCGCGCCGCAGGCGCTCCGCGCTGCCGCTCACGACCATCAGCAGGTTGTTGAAGTCATGGGCGACGCCGCCGGTCATCTGCCCGATGGCCTCCAGCCGCTGCGCCTGCCGCAACGCCGCCTCGGCGGCCTCGCGCCGCTCGGCTTCGGCATGGAGGCGGCGCGTGCGCCGCAGCGCCATGGCGAGGATGAGGAAGATAAACAGCGTCGCAGGCAGGCCGAAGACGAGATGGCTTACCATGGTCGCGGTCCACTCGTCGCGGATCGCCGAGGTGGCGATGCCGGCAATCGCGAAAACGGGAAAGCCTTCGAGCTGGCGATAGCCGACCCGCCGTTCCACCCCGTCGATCTGCGAACCGCCGGTGCGGATCGCCCGTTCCGGCCCTTGCGCGACCGCCGCCTCCAAGCCCGGCCCGACGGCCCGCAGGCGGTCGGGCGCTTGCGGATAGCGGGCGAGAAACCTGCCGTCTGCGCGGATGAGCGCGTAAAGCTCGCCTGGGCTGCGCCCGATCAGCGCGTAGAACTCCTCGAAATACTGCGGCAGAACCGCGACGGCGATCACGCCGTTGAAGGCACCGTCAGCGGACGGGCGTCGGCGCGAAAGCACGAAAAACGGTGCGCCAAACCCCGCGCGGCGCGGCTCCACGACCTCGCTGACATAACTGCCGATGTCGCCAGCGATATGCGCGCTGAAGAAGCTGCGCTCGCGGGTGCGCATGTTGGACGGCACTTGCACGAATTGGCTGGAGACGAGCCCCTGGCCGTCGCGGTCGATGAGAAAGATCGCGCGCAGCTGCGGCAGCGCATCGACGATGCGTTTGATGCGCTCGTGCAGGCGCGGCTGCTGGTCGCGGATCTCCTCGTCCGGCATGCCGCGCACGATCTCCTCGACTTCGGCGATGGCGCGCTCGACCGTCTGAAAGACCTTGAGCGTGTGCTCGTGAAGGATATCGAGCGAACGCTCGATGCGATCGTCGGCGACGTTCAGCTCATGGCGGTAATTGAGCCAGGCGGCAAAAGCGAACAGCACAAGGGGCAAAACAACCGATGCAACCATCATCAGCTGCAGCAGTCGAATGGCCGATTGGCGTGCGGAACGCATTCCACATCATTCCACGAAACCGCAACGGCGACGACGAGTATCCGCCGCTCGGACGGCCGCCCCCGGCCTTGCGAAGACGCTTCGCTGCCGCCGCATTAGCGATGCGATTTTAGCTTAAATTTAGTCCGCAATTGCGCGCCGTTACAGCCGGACGCGAGGCCGCGGGTTTTGCGTCGGCCACCCGACAGATCGGGGCGCAACCGCGCGAGGCCGGAAGCCGAGGCGTGGCGCCGCTCGCGAGCGGCTGACGAAACTGGCTCAGAGCTGGGTCGCGTCGGCAAGGAGCGCGGTACGCCCGCTCGCCCCGGCGCGGCGCATGCGGAAGAGCGCTTCCTCGGCGTCGTCGGCGCAAAACTCCGAGCAAAAATGCTGCCCGGCGGATGTGCGCCAGAACTCGACGTAGCCGTCGCGGGGCTGGAAGGGCTCGCCGCAGAACATGCAGCAGCGGGGGCTGCCGTTCATGAGATACCTGCTGCTCGTCAGCATCGGAATCTCTCCACCATTTGCGCGGTGCTGCCAGCTCGATGGTGACCTCCGATTCGTTAATGCTTGATTACCCGCCCTTGCCGCGATCGCTCTTACCTCGGTCATGCCCAGGCGCCGCGCGTCGGTAACGGGCGCGTGAACGCGGCTTATGGCGCCGGGATCCCCGTCTTCTGCGACCTGAGTGGGCCAAACTCGGCCAAAAATCCGGCCTCGGGGCCACAAGCGGCGGAGTTTGAGCGCGATATGTCGGGCCCCGAACCCCCGATGTGGCAAATTAACCACACAAAAACCAATTCACGCGGCCGATGTGGATTTGGCCGTGATCGGGCCATGGTTTCCACCCCCATTAGCGGCGGGACATCGGTGGGGGAGTGCGAACGTGTCAATCATCAGCTCGTCTTTGCGCGCCGGGACCGGCGCCGAACGCCGGCCCTCGGGCCTCCGTATGGTGCGGCTCTTCGCTGCCGCGCTGACCGCGGCGACGCTCGCCGCCTGCGCCCAGCAGCCGCCCGTCATGACCGGGACCGGTGCCGGCCGCCAGGCGGCGCTGCAGCCGGCGAGGAAGATGTTCGCCAGGCACCACCGCATTCCGGCGGCGGAGAGAGCCACCCGCGAGGCCTCCGACGGCAACGGCGGAACCTATGGGGTCGCGAGCTTCTACAGCTACGACCCGCACACCGCGAGCGGCGAAAAGTTCAACGCGCAGGAATTGACCGCCGCGCATCGCACGTTGCCGTTCGGCACGCGCCTGCGCGTCACCGATGTGGCCACCGGCCGATCGGTCACGGTTCGGGTCAACGACCGCGGCCCGTTCGTCCGCGGCCGCGTGGTCGACGTCTCCCGCTCCGCCGCCCAGACGCTGGGCATCACCGGAAAAGGCGTGGCGAAGGTCAAGCTCGACGTGGTGGAAAGCGCCGACGCCAGCAAATGACGGGCTCGGGGTAGCGGGTCCATCTCCGATGGCGCGGCGCCGGCGGCAGCGCTGCTCGTCCTCATCCTGAGGAACGCGCGCGCGAGACCCGTACCCACAACGCAACCGCGCGTACGCGCGTCTCAAAGGATGAGGACGAACGACCGAGGGCGAGCGTCGCGCCTCAGATCACCTCTTCGGTCTTATCGTCGGTCTCGCCGTAGCGGCGCAGCGTGGCGGGTTTGCTGCCGGCGTAGAGTTTCGCCAGTCCCGGCGCGATCTTGGCGTTCTCGCGCTCGAACAGGCTGTTGCCGTCAAGGTCGCTCTCGACGAGGAACGGGCCACACTTCTCCACGTCGAGCACCCACACCGCCTGCGCCAGCCCCAATTCCTCGAGCCAATAGACGCCCGCGACGCGCTTGATCCCGCGCCCGAGCAGTGCGCCGGTGCCGTAGCCGACCGTGGTGAGATAGATCGCGCCATGGGGCACGAATGAGTTGCGATAGATGTCGGACGTCATGCCGCCCTTGCCGATGATGACGTTGCAGCCGGAGAGCTCGAACCAGCCGTCGAGCCACTGCGCGAAGCGGAACGAGGCGGTGGCGGTCACTGCGCCGACGGTGTAGCTGCCGTCCGGATTGACCGTCGCCGCCGGCGAGCAGTGAAAGTTGGCAAGCCCTAGCGCGTCGCGGCCGGCCGGCATTCCGGCGCCCTCCTCGATCGCGCGCTTATAGACGCCCTCGCGCGCGGTGAAGATGCGGCCGCTGAGATAGGCCACCGTGCCGATCTTAAGCTTGCGCAGATCCGCGGTGCTGGCGGGAAGCGCAAGTTGGACGGTCTCGAGCATTGCGTTACTCCGCCGCCTCGGCGGTGCTGCGCTCCCATTCGACCGTCTCGCGCCGCATGTAATCGGTGAACCACATCGGGTCGGTGCGGAACTGCGCCCGGCCGTCGGCAGAAATTCGCGCGCAGGCGCGGCGCGAGGAGAGGCAGAACATATGCACCGACATCGGCATGCCGCCGGTGTGGCAATAGCCGACCTCGATGTGGCAATCGATGACCATCGAGGTCCCTATGAATCCCATCGCGCCCATGCCGATACTGTTGCCGAGCGCTTTGAACTCCTCCTCCAGCGCGGCGATCTTCGGGTCCGGATTGCGCGATCCGACCACGCGCAAGCAGGACGCCTGCTTGCCCAGCACCATGCTGGTATCTTTCGAGCCGCCGAGCCCGACGCCGACGATCGCCGGCTGACAGGCAAGCCCGCGCTTGCCGAAGCCGATCAGCGTGTCGAGATAGAACCGCCTGATGCCGTCGATGCCGTCGCCGGGAAACAGCATGCGGTAATCGGAGCCGAACAGACCGCCTTTGTGCACGGTGATGAGATCGATCCAGTCGGCGTCGGGATGAAACGCGTACTCGATCTCGGGCGCGCCGATGCCGACATTGTTGTTGTGATCGGTGCGCCAGAGCGGATGCACGCGGTTGGGACGCAGCGGCACGCCGGCCGTGGCGCGGGCGGTCGCGCGCCGCAACGCGGCCTCGAGCGCCACCGGCCCGCCCTCGACCGCCGCCTCGTTGCCGATCTTGACGTACCAGCGCGGCAGGCCGGTATCGCCGCACATCGCGCGGCGGTCCTCCTTGGCGGCGTCGTAATTCTCCAGCATCGCCTTGATCACGAAGGCGGAGAGATCGCCTTTTTCCGTGTCGGCGCATTTGCGCAAGCCGTCGAGATAATCGTCGGGAATCTCGATCGCCGCCTTGGCCATCAACTCCTCGGCGGTGCGTTGAACGCTCGAAAGGGAAATCATGGTGGCCTCGGTTACTCGGCGGCGACCTTGTCCAGCAGCGTCTCGCCCGGCCGCACGTGGGTGAACGCAACCGGCGCGTCGGTGATGTCGAGGCCCGCGGCGGTCTGCCGCGCGACCGTGAAGCGCGAACTCGCCAAATCGCCCGGTTCCGGAAAATCGGAGCGAAAGTGCGCGCCGCGCGAATTCTCGCGCTTCCGCGCCGCGAGCGCAATCACCCGGCTCACCTCGGTGAGCGAGCGCAGGTTGAGCCAATCATGCCAGGTCATATTGAAGGCGCGGCCCTCGTCCGCAAGGCCTGTCACCAGCAGCTCGGCCTCGATGGCGTCGAGCGCCGCGACGCCGCGATCGAGGCCTTCCCGGTCGCGCACGACGCCGACCTCGCCCCACATGGTGTCGAGGAGCTTTTCGCGTAGCTCGTTCAGGTTCCCCGGTTTGCAGCCAAAGGGATGCAGCGCGCGGGCGAGCTCCGCATCCAGCACCCGCTCGTCGGGCGCACGATGCCCGCCATTGGCCGAGATCCAGCGCGGCATCACGTCGCCGGCAATGCCGCCGAACACGGTCGAGTTGGCGACGCCGTTGCCGCCGAGCCGGTTGGCGCCATGCATGCCGCTCGCGTCCTCGCCGGCGACGAACAGGCCGGGCCACTCGGTCGAGGTATCAGGTCGGCAGACGACACCGCCCATGAAATAGTGTGCGGTCGGCACCACCTCGACCAACCCTCCGGCGAGATCGAAGCCGCAGTCGCGACAGCGCTCCACCATGCCCTTGAATTGCTTCGCCACTTTTTCCGGCCCGAGGTGGCCCATCTTGATGTAGACGCCGCCATTCGGGGTGGTGCGACCCGCCCGCATCTCCGCGTAGATGGCGCGGCTGACGACGTCGCGCGTGGCGCGCTCGAGCTCCTTGTCGTAGTCGCCCATGAAACGGTGCATCGCGCCGTTGAGCAGATGGCCGCCGGCGCCGCGCAACCCCTCTTCCAGCACCGTGCCGGTCATACGCGTGTCGGGGCCGGCAAGGAGCCCGGTCGGGTGGAACTGAACCATCTCCATGTCGCGAAGCAGAAGGCCCGCGCGCAGCGCCATCGCCAGCCCGTCCATGCTCTTGTCGCCGGACGGCGTGTGATAGCGGTACATGGTCGGACCGCCGCCGGTCGCCAGCAGCACCGCCTGCGCCGCGACGAAGCGGAAGGCGCCGGTGCGGATGTCGATCAGCAGCACACCGGCGAGCGCGCCGTCCGCCGCCGGAATGAACGCCACCGCGCGGTGCTCTTCCAGGCGCCGGACCGGCCGCGCCCAGACCTGCTCCATCAGCCGGTTGATGATCTCGATGCCGGTGAGGTCATCCTTGTGCACCGTGCAGTCGAAGGTCTGGCCGGCGAAGGCCTTGCCGTGCAGCGTGCCATCCGGGTTGCGGTCGAAGAAGCAGCCGATCTCGTTCTCAAGCTCGCGCACGCGCTCGACCGCCGTCGACACCAGCGTCCAGGCCAGCTCCTGGTGCGGCAGCCATTTGCCGCCCTCGATGGTGTCCATGAAATGCCGCTCGACCGAGTCGCCGGGGTTGAGCGCCACGTTGTAGCCGCCCTGCACCATGCGCGTGCAGCCGCATTTTCCCAGCAGGCCCTTGGTCGCGACGGTGACCTCGAGGTCGGGGTTGGCCTTGAGCGCGTGCAGCGCCGCAAACAGGCCGGCGCCGCCGGAGCCGAGGATCAAAATGTCGGTCCTAAGTCGTTCGAGGCTCATGCGGGCATCAGAACATGCGCGCCAGCAGAAAGAAGGCGATGGCGGCCGAAACTCCGGCGACGATGGTCGCGGCCTGCTTCTGTCCGTCGCGCCAGGAGAGGTTCTCGATCACCAGCAGCCGCAACCCGCCGAACATGTGCAGCATGAGGAGAAATATGAGAGCACTTTCGGCAAGCTTCACCAGCGGCTGATCGCTCCAGCGCAGGAAGCTTTCGAGCGGCGCTTCGCCGCGGATGGCGAGGCCGAGCGTCAAGAAATGCAGCGGCAGGAAAACGGCGAGCGCCAGGCCGGACAGCCGGTGGGCGAGCGCGGCGAGCCAAAGCGCGCTGTGGCGGTGACGCAGGTGGCGCAGCGTCACGGCAGCACCACCGCGACGACCGCGCGCGCGCCGAGCAGGAACAGCAGCACGCCGAAGCCGCTCGCGAGCAAGCCGGCGCCGCGATCCCGAAGCGGCGACCATTCGGTCAGCACGTTGCGAACGCCGATCGTCGCATGAATGGCCGCGGCAACGACGAAGACGCCATAGAAGGAGGCCCAGGTGAGACTGCCGCGGGTGCGCGCGAGAATGTCGGCGGCGCTCAGTCCTTTGCGCGTCGCATAGAAGATGACGACCACATGGACGAGCACCAGCGGCGCTATGACCGCTGCGGTCAGCCGCTGCCAGACGTAGAGACGGACGTTCATATCTCGCCCTTAAGGTAAGCCCACATGGTGCGGCGCTTAAGGCCTGCGATCGAGGCGGTCGGATTGAGTTGCTGCGGACAGAGCTCCTGGCAGGACTGGTGCGAGTGGCAGGCGTGGCAACCGCCGGAGGCCGCGACCGCCTGCAGACGCTCGCTGGTCGCGCCGTCGCGGACGTCGTTCACGAGCGTCCACGCGCGGTTGAGCGCCGCCGGCCCGAGATAGTCGGAGTTCCAGCGCACCGTATCGCAAGCGGCATAGCATATGGCGCAATTGATGCACTCGATCGCCGCGTCGGCGGCGATGCGCGCCGGGCTGTCCGGCCTGATGCGTTCGATCTCGTCGCCGCGCGTCTGCGACGGCACGAAGGCACCCTTTGCCTGCTGCCACTTCTCGAAGAAGGGACGCATGTCGGTGGTCAAATCCTTGATCACGGGCAGGTTCTCGAGCGGCCCGATCTCGAGTTGGCCGCGCGTGGCCACGCGCGACACGTGCGTGCGGCAAGTCCAGCGCGGTCGGCCGTTGACCGTCATGGCGCAGGAGCCGCACATGCCGACCCGGCAGGCGAAGCGGTAAGACAAGGTCGGGTCGAGGTGGCGCTGCACGAACGTCACCACGTCGAGCACGGTCTGGTTCTCGCGCAGGGGAACCTTGTAGGTCTCGTAGCGCCCCTTTTCCCCGCCGCGCCAGAGCGACACCGTCAACTCCGATCCTGGACCGGACATAGCTTGCTTGGCCCGCTCTCTTCCGCGATCGCGCGCTCGCCCACCGCGGCCGCAAGTCTAGCAAGCGCCGCTCGCCGCCAAAAGCTCACCGCGGACCCACCGGCAGGGCGATTTCACCGCGCCGCAAAGCCCGCTAACATCGTTGCGCCGACGGTTTTGTCGCAGCGGCAACAGGGAGGGATGCGATGAACGTGGTCCGCCAACCCCAACCGGTGCTGGACAAGCGCGGCGAGCCGCATGTGCGTCGGTTCGAGGAACAGCGCTGGCTCATCGACAATATTATCCGCGCCAACGGCATCGACTGGGATCAGCCGCGCTCGCTCTATCTCAGCGCGCCCTGCGGCGTCGAGGCCAACGCGGATTTCGCCGGCATCCGCGAGCGGGTGAAGAAGATGGCGGACATCGGTCCGGCTTTCGAGGCAGTCGCGCGCCGGCGCGAGGCCAAGGCGAAAGCGGCCGAGGAGGTCGACCGCAAGGTGACCGCGCGGGACAATTACTTCATGGCGGCGGTGCATTGGGGCGCAGCGCAGTGGCCTTACGACGAGAACAACGAAACCAATATCGCCTACAACAACAAGAAGCGGGAATGCTACGCGAAATACGCGGCGCTCGCCGATCATCACGTCGAGCCGGTGTGGGTGCCGTTTCGCGACAAGGCCATCCCGGCCTGGTTTCATTTGCCGCCCGGCTATGCGGGCGGACGCATTCCGGCGGTGATCGCCGTACCGGGCATGGACAGCTTCAAGGAAATCTCGGTTGCGCTCTACGGCGATCGCTTCCTCAACCGCGGCATCGCGGTGCTCGCGATCGACGGCCCGGGGCAGTACGAAGCACCCATGATCGGGGTCTACTTCTCCGTGGAGAACTGGATGGCGGCAGGCAAGCCGCTCGTCGACTGGCTGAGCAGCCGCGCCGAGATCGATGCCGAGCGCATCGGATGCTCCGGCACGAGCTTCGGCACCTTCTTCGGCACCATTCTCACCGCGCACGAGCCGCGCATTCGCGCGTTCGCCGCGATGTCGGTATGCCACGAGCCCGGATGCCACACCATCTTTCAGGAAGCCTCACCCACGTTCAAGAAGCGGTTCATGTACATGTCCGGCATCACGGACGAATCCGAGTTCGACCGCTTTCGCAAGACCATCACCTGGGAAGGACATGCCGAGAAGATCCGCGCCCCCTACCTCGTCGTCGCCGGCGAATGCGAGGAGCTCAGCCCGGTCGAGCATTCCGAACGGCTGGTCAAAACGGTCAAGGGACCGAAACAGATGGTGGTCTATCAGGAGTCGCGCCACTCCGTCGGCAACGTGCCGGCGGCCAATCTCGGACCATTCCCGCAGACATTGGTGGCGGACTGGCTGGCGGAGCGGCTCGCGGGCAAGCCGTTTGCCAGCGAGCATTGGTTCGTGCGCTCGACCGGGCAGATCGATAAGGCGCCGCTCTAGCGCATGGCTCAAAATAGCCGAAGGAAAATCGATCTTCAGAAATTACAGCGATGCAAAGTTCCGCTCGACGTTCGATCGTCCCATCCGCCGGCTCCACGGCCATAGGCGCTTTGCTGTACGAGCCGTTTAGTCCTCTCAATAGCCTCCATACATTGAGCCTCCTGCCCGCTCCGATCAAAGCTACGCGCTTGCTCAAGCGCACTTTGGGCTGATGCCAACCGCTCGGCTGCGGCCGCCGAGCGCTAGTGGGAGCCTTATTTCGAAGTCGGGAACACCTGCAACGCAACGATAGACTTCAAATCGTCAGGCCCCGATGATGATCCTCGACCTCGTCACGAGCAACGCGCTGCGTCTCGGCGAGGGTGGAATTTCTCGTGCTCGATGAAGCGGGGCATGCCCCAGCCCAGCCGGCGACCTCGCCTTTGGCTATCCCGCTAAAGCCCAACGAAGGTTGGCGGCCGATGTCGCCGGCTAAAGAGCATGCTCGCCCCAAATAAACGCAGAGCGCCGGAAGCCGTTCCAGCAGCTGCGTTGCGTCCAGGTGGCGGTCCGTAGCGCGACTGGGTCTCTGGCGACAATCTCTTCGGCACCAAGGCCTGGCGAGAGGTGTCAGCAGGCCATGCTCCGAGGGACGGAACGCTAGAAACAGTGCGGGGTTGTCCAAGGGAGATCAGCGCGCCTGTAGACACCGATGACGTCCTATTTTCAGGGATTGGTCGAGTTTGTCGGAGCGCACCCGCAACTGTCCTTCGTTGCAGTTTTCCTGCTGGCGCTATCGGAAGCCGTTCCTGTCGTCGGAACTGTGGTGCCGGGTTCCACGCTGATCCTTGCAGTAAGTGCGCTCGCGACGACGGCCGGTGTGACGCCTTGGGCGCTGCTCATTGCCGCGGTGGCCGGAGCAATTGTCGGCGACGGCTTCTCGTTCTGGCTCGGCCATAACTATCGGCGGCAGATACTCCGAGGCTGGCCGCTCAATCGTTTTCCCTGGCTGATCGAGCGCAGCGCACAATTAATCCGTAAATACGGTGTCGCGAGCGTGTTCCTGGCGCGCTTCACGGCGGTTGTGCGCGCCTTCGTGCCCTTGCTGGCCGGCGTACTGAAAATGTCGACCCGCCACTTCTATGTGGCCAATATCCTGTCGGCGCTTGTGTGGGCGCCGATGCATGTTTTTCCTGGAGTGCTGGTGGGCTGGGCAATCGCGTTCGGGCCGCACTCGCCCGCACTTAGCTTGGCGGCTTTGGGCGTACTTGTAGTGGGTTGGTTGGCCTGGAGCATGATCAAACGCAAGACGGCCGTCATTGTAGATTGCCCAACCGCGCTCGAGGCCGGCACACGTGATGTCCGGAGGGCCGCAGAAGCACCCCTCGGCCGCCGTGCCGGCTTCAAGTTGACCGTGAGGATGCGTCCTCCGAAACCTGAGCGCCTTTCTTGCTGCCGTGCGAATTTGCATAGACTTTAGTGAACTCTGCCCCAAGTAAAAATATCTGAGCCGAATAGTAAACCCACAGGAGAAGGACGATTAGCGCCCCCGCGGCTCCGAAGCTCGAAGCAACTGCACTGCTTCCGATGTACCAGCTAATGAGCGATTTTCCGATGGTGAACAGGACCCCGGTAACAATAGCGCCGACCACCACGTCGCCCCATTCGAGATCCCGGTCGGGTAAGACTTTATAGATGGCGGCGAACAGGAACGAAATAAGCGTTAGAGAAACAATGACGTTGAGGCCAGTCAGGATGACCTGTCCGAATGGAAGAATCGAATTGAGGTAGTTGCCGAATGCCGTCAGCAGTGTGCTCACAACGAGCGACACCATAAGAAGGAATCCTAATGCT
>VAZM01000020.1 GCA_005883135.1 Alphaproteobacteria bacterium | reverse complement strand
AGGACGCAAACACGGCGCGCGGCACGGTATGAGCGACATGACCATCAGCATGATCCGAGAGCGGCCGGTGGCGTCGGCGGCGGTGGTGATCGCGGCGGTCGGCGCGGCCACCATCCTCGGTGCGTGGATCTTTCAGTACGGGCTCGGCCTGAAGCCGTGCCCGCTGTGCCTCGAGCAGCGCTACGCCTATTACTTCACCATCCCGCTCGCCGTCATGGTGCTACTCGGCGATCAGGTCGGCGCCTCGCGCAAGGTGCTGCTTGCGGCGCTCGTCGCCATCGTGCTCGGCATGGCCTGGAACGCCGGGCTCGGCGTTTATCATGCCGGCGTCGAATGGAAATGGTGGGCGGGGCCGCAGGAGTGCTCCGGCGCGCTCGAGGATCTCGGCTCGGCGGGCGGGCTCCTCAACAAGCTGCAGTCGATCACGGTCGTGCGCTGCGACGACGCGGCCTGGCGCTTCCTCGGCCTTTCGCTCGCGGGATACAACGCGCTCATCTCGCTCACGCTCGCAGCCGTCGCGGCTTGGGCGGCGCTGCTCGAATGGCGTCAAATGCGCTCGAGCAATTTTTGACTGGACCAATTTTTGACTGGACATGGGGTCTGCGAATCTTCCAGCTTGCGCGCATGTACGCGACTGACCCCTCCCGTCCCCCCCACTCGCTGCGCCCGCGGCGCAGCTCCGCCTCCTGCAACCATTGCGTGTATCGCCGTCGGCTGGGACTTTCAGCCATTGTTTTTCATTGTTATTAACAATGAAAAAGAGTACTTTTTTGGTTGTGCAATCAACCGTTGTGGGCCCCCGCCCCGCTACTCTGACCTGATCTCCACAGCGCGAATCACCTCGCCCCGGCGCCCGCTCTCTGCCTGATGAACGCTCTCGCTGTTAGGCCGCCTGCGGCGCGGGCAGATCGCTGGTGAGCGCCTGCGCCATGCCCTCGATCAAGGCCAGTACGTCGGGATGCTGTTCGGGCCGCCAGCGCGCCAGCATGTCGGAGAGGCCTTGGCGACGCGCCGCGACGATGCGCTCGCGCATGGCCGCGCCGACGGGCGTGAGTTGAAGCGCGCCGCTCGCGCTCTTCTCCGCGATAGCACGCGCGCACAGCGCCTCCAACGGAAGTGCGAGCTTCCGCTCCGGAATCTCGAGCTCGGCGCTGAGCGCGGCCAGCGTGATCGGCGCCCGCTCGCCGAGCCGCGCCAGCATCCACAGCTCCGGCGCGGGCAGCTCGACGGCCGCGCGGCGGGCGAGATCGGCGTAGAGGCGCCAGCGATTTTCCCGCGCCACCAAGAGCGTGATGATGCGCTCGAGCTCCTCGAGCGAGGTGGCGTCGCGCGGCATGGCGAAGCTTTCGCCCATCCCTTCCGCGGGCGCCCCCTCGCGCAGCGGATACTCGCGCAGGAGCCAGGTGAGCGCGAACCCAACGGCGGAAATAGCAGCCGCCACTAGGAACACCGGGCGCAGCGCCGTCATCACCGCGGTGATGTATTCCTCGTGCAGGCTGGGCGGCAGGCCCCTGACCGCCGACGGCATGGCGGTGGCGAGGAAATCCATGCCGGGACCGGCGAGCTGGGCGTGCAGCCGGTTGGCGAAAATGGCGCCGAACAGCGCCACACCGAGCGCGCCGCCGAGCGAGCGGAACAGCATCGTGCCCGACGTGGCGACGCCGAGATACTCGTAGTTGACGCTGTTCTGCACCGCGATGATCAGCACCTGCATGACCATGCCCATGCCGAGTCCCAGCCAAAGCGCGTCGATCGCGGTCTGCCAGTCATTGCTTTCGACCGCGAGCAGCGACAGCGCGCCGAGGCCGAAGGTCATCGTCGCCGTGCCGAGGATGGGAAACAGCTTGTAGCGGCCGAAGCGGCTGATGATGCGCCCGCTGATCACCGAGGTCACCAGCATGCCGAGCATCATCGGCATGAGAAGGAGACCGGAGGTCGTCGGGCTCACGCCCTTGACCACCTGAAGGTAGATCGGAAGGAACGTCACCGCGCCGAACAGCGAGAGCCCGACGATGAGGCCGACGCCGCTTGCGACCGCGAAATTACGGTTGGCGAAGAGATGCATCGGCAGGACCGGCTCGCGCGCGCGCAGCTCGACCGCCACAAAGGCTAAAGCGCCGGCGATGCTCACCGCGAGGATGGCGAGCATCACGGGCGAGGTCCAAGGCAACGTGGTGCCGCCCAGTCCCGTGAACAGGATGGCCGCGCTGAGCGTGGTGGTGAGCAGGAGCGCGCCCGTATAGTCGATCGCGTGCCGGCGGCGCGCCGAGCGCGACGGCAGCACCGCGGCGATCACCGCCATCGCCAGGATGCCGGTCGGCAGATTGATGTAAAAGATCCAGCGCCAGCTCAGGTGATCGACGAAGAAGCCGCCGACCAGCGGGCCGACGATGGTGGCCACCCCGAACACCGCGCCGAAAAAGCCCTGGTAGCGTCCGCGCTCGCGCGGCGGGATCAGATCGCCGATCACGGCGATGGTGATGACCATCAGTCCCCCGCCGCCTACGCCCTCGAGCGCGCGAAAGGCGATCAGCTGCACCATGTTCTGGGCGATGCCGCAGAGCGCGGAGCCGACGAGAAACACGGCGATCGCCACCTGCAGTACGATCTTGCGACCGTAGAGATCGCCGAACTTTCCGTACAGCGGGCCGGCGACCGTGCTGGTGAGGAGATACGCCGTCACCACCCAGGAGAGATAGCTCAAGCCGCCGAGATCGCCGACCATGGTCGGCAGCGCCGTCGAGACGACGGTCTGGTCGAGCGCCGCGAGCCAGAGCGCCAGAAACAGCGCGCCGAACACCGTCCGAATCGATGTCTGGTTTTGGGTCGAGGTCATCCGAAGCTAGCAGGGCGGGGCGACATCAGAGGGACTTGAACCATGTCGTGCCGTTTCGCTCGATTCTATGGCAGCGAGTTTCGCTGTCCCGACGATAGTTCGGCCAGCACTGTCAGTGCAGGAGATCGAGCGCGACCGCCTGCGGCTGGCTGGGTGACAGCGAGCGATGTTTTCCAGGCGGCCGAACGCAACGCCGACCGAGCCACTCGGCTCGCTTTACGGCTGCAGCTCGGTGTCCCAGTAGAGGTAGTCGAGCCAGCTCTCGTGCAGATAGTTCGGCGGGAAGCGCCGGCCGTTGCGATGCAAATGGTTGACGCTCGGCTGGAACGGCATTTGCGACGGCCACATCTTGGCCTCGTCCATCGTCATGTTGCCTTTCTGGAGATTGCAGGGCGAGCAGGCGGCGACCACGTTGATCCAGGTCGTGTGCCCGCCGCGCGAGCGCGGCAACAGATGATCGAACGTGAGGTCCTCGCGTGAGCCGCAATACTGGCAGCTGAACTTGTCGCGCAGGAAGACGTTGAAACGGGTGAATGCCGGCTGGGTCGTTGGCTTCACGAAGGTCTTGAGCGACACCACACTCGGCAGCTTCATCTCCAGGCTCGGGCTGCGCACCGCCCGGTCGTATTCGGCGACGATGTTCACCCGCTCGAGAAAAACCGCCTTGATGGCGTCCTGCCACGACCACAGCGACAACGGGTAGTAGCTGAGCGGACGGAAGTCCGCGTTGAGCACGAGAGCGGGAAAACCTGCGGGCGACAAATTCACGGCGCTCCTTGTCTCCTTCCCCTGCCAACCGCGGTGGTGCGCCACAGTCTATAGGGTAGCGTGACAGGATTGTGAAGGCCGCTCCATGGGTTACCAGGCCTCGGCGAAATCGCATGACCGGCGCTGACGGCCGTCTGCGTTTCTCCGAAAGCGGGAACCGGCAATCCGAATCAGCGGCCTTGGCCGCGCGCTCGAATCGGCGGCTACGGAGCGCGCCGGGGCCGCAGCTGCCGTGCGAGAAACTCCCCGCCGTGGCGCAACCCTTCCTGGTCGATGCCGTGGCCGATGCCGTAAGACATGTGCCATTCGACGGGTACCCCGAGCGCTGCGAGCCCGCCCGATGCATGGAACAACGCTTGCGGAGGAATCAAGTCGTCGCGATCGCCGTGAATGAGCAGGACCGGCGGCCGCGACGTAATCTCCGCCGCGAATGTCTCCGGATTGACATCGGGCGGGACCGCCAACAATCCGGAATAGCCGACGATGGCGGCGGGCGCGACGGCGCGGCGCAGTCCCACATGCAGCGCCAGCATCGTTCCTTGGCTGAAGCCGACGAGCGCGAGCGCCGAAGGCGGCAGGTTGTGCCGCTTGAGCTCGGCGTCGAGAAAGGCCGAGAGGATCGGCGCCGCCTGGTTGACCCCGGTCCAGCGTTCATTGGGATCGCGGAAGGTGAGCGGGAACCATTGCCGGCCGACCGGCGCTTGGGCGCACGGCTCGGGAGCGTGCGGGGAGACGAACGCCGCCTGCGGCAACAGCCCCTGCCAGGCGCGGCCGATATCGATGAGATCGTTGCCGTCGGCGCCGTAGCCGTGCAGAAACACGACGAGCTGCCGCGCCGGGGCTGAGCGCGGCTCGAGCCGCGGACCGTCGAGCTCAGCCATTGCCCACCGCCGCGATCGGTGCGCCGTCGCGCTGCTTGGTCGCGCGATAATACGACCAGAGCATGCAGGCAGCCGCGCCGCGCCACGGGCGCCAGGATTCAGCGAGCGGGCCCATTTCTTTCGCCGACGGGCGGGTTTTGAGCGCGAGCAACAGCCGTGCCCCCTCCTGCAAGGCGAGGTCGCCCGCGGGCCAGGTATCGGCATGGCCTAGGCAGAACAGAAGATAGATATCTGCGGTCCAGGGGCCGATGCCGTGCACCGCCGTCAACGCGGCGTGAGCTTCGTCCGCTGGCTTGTCGACCAGCGCGCGAAGATCAAGCTTGCCGCGATCGATCGCCTTGGCGATCGCCTTGAGCGTGCGAATCTTCGGCGCCGAAAGCCCGGCGCGCCCGAGCTTGGCCGAGCGCGCGCGCAACAGCGCCGTGTGATCGAAGGGATCCAAAGCTTCGTTGAGCCGCGTCCAGATCGCTCTCGCGCTGGCGGTCGAGAGCTGTTGCGAGACGACGATCGACGCAAGCCCGGCAAATCCGTCCGGCCGTCGCCGCAGCGGGGGCCGGCCCGCCCGCGAGAGCGCGATCCCGAAGCGCGGGTCGGCGTCGACGAGGCGGGCGATGGCGTGATCGAGATCGGCTTCGGTGTGGATGAAGAACGACATGGCGGCGGCGAAGCATCTACAAAAGCCATCGCAACGCAACCCCTTTGTGGGTCTGCCTCGGCGGGGCCGTCATGTGGCCGCGGAAAGTCTTCGCTCTCCCCCCAAATGGGGAAACAAAGCCTGCGAGCCGATCGTCGCTTCAGGCGCTAATCGGGTCGCATCTCGACCGACGTCACTTTCCGCGCGGCGACGTCAAGCGTTTCGCGTCCACGGATCAGATCGCTCGCGCGCTCCGCGATCATGACCACCGCCGCGTTGATGTTGCCGCCGACCAGGTCGGGAAACACTGAGGCATCGACCACACGCAAGGCCTCGGTGCCATGCACGCGAAGCTCTGCGTCGACCACCGCCATGGGATCCGAAGCGGTTCCCATGCGACAGGTTCCTGCGGGATGATGGGCGGTTACCGCGGTCGTGCGAATGACATGCTCCAGCTGCTCGTCGCTGCGCACCGCGGCGAGCGGTCCCAGTTCTCCGGCGATAAATGGCGCGATCGCCCGTTGCCGCGCGATGTCACGAAAGAGCGCGACCGCTCGGCGCATCGTCGACCAGTCGCGATCCGTCGCCAAGAGCTTCTGCCGGATATGCGGATGAGCCAATGGGGCGGACGAGGCCAAGCTGACACTGCCGCGGCTTTCCGGCCGCACGAGTACGATGCGGCAGGCAAAACTGTCGTCGAAGCCCTTCTGCAGCGGCAGATAAGGCGCCGCGCCGAGCGGTCCCGCGATGAAAAGGAGTTGCGTATCGGGCGCCGGTTCGCGGCTGTCCGTTTTCAGGAAAGCGGTAATTCCGCCGGGAAGATCGGCGGTAAAACCGGTCCCGAACAGATAGCCGCGTGCCAATTCCACGGCCAAGCGATCCAAGCGCATGTTGCGGTGGACGGGACCGGACGAGCTTCGGGCATACAGAATGAGCGCGGCGGCATGATCCTGAAGATTTTGTCCGACGCCGGCGAGCGCGACGCGCACGCTAATGCCATGCCGCGCCAGCTCGTCCGCCGCCCCGATGCCGGACAACATCAGCAATTGAGGCGAGTTGATCGCACCCCCAGCGAGGATGACTTCGCGGCGCGCTCGCGCCGTGACGTGCTCCCCATTGCGGATATACTCCACGCCGACAGCGCGGCGTCCTTCCATCATGACGCGCGTGACCTGCGCCTTCACCTCTAACGTCAGCCGATCGCGTGACAATGCCGGATAGAGATAGGCCGTTGCTGCGCTCTCGCGCCGCCCATTGCGGATCGTCATCTGCATGCGGCTGACGCCGTCCTGCTGCGCCGCGTTGTAATCGTCGTTGTAGGGGTAGCCGGCTTGGACAGCCGCTTCGATATAGGCATCGACGAGCGGCTCTTCGTATCGCGATTTGCGCGTGGCCAGCGGACCATGTCCGCCGCGGTAGAAGCTTTCGCCGCCCTCCCAGGATTCCTGCCGTCGGAAATACGGCAACACGTCGGAATAGGACCAGCCGGATGCGCCATTGGCGGCCCAGCGGTCGTAATCGCTCCGGTTCCCGCGGACGTATGCCATCGCATTGACCGAGGACGAGCCGCCCACGATCTTGCCGCGCATGCATTCAATGCGCCGGTTGCCGGTGCTGGGATCGGGCTCGATGTCGTAGCCCCAGTCGTGGCGCCGATCTAAAAGGATTTTGCCCCAGGCAAGCGGCATGTGAATGAGCGGATCGCGATCCCAGCCGCCGGCCTCCAGCAGGAGAACGCGGGTGGCCTCGTCCTCGGTCATCCGATTAGCGAGCGTGCAGCCGGCGGACCCGGCGCCGACAATGATGTAATCGTACTCAGATCGTCGCATGACCCGGCGCTGTGGACTGCTGTCGAGAGGGCGAGCAGGGAAGACTATCACAGTGTCGGCGGCAAGCTGAGACACCAGATCGTTCCGGGACCTGTGAGCCGCTGGGAGGCGCATGACTACTCCCGTCTTCCGTTTCGCGCCGAGCCCGAACGGTTATTTGCATCTTGGCCATGCGCTCTCCGCGCTCATCAACTTCGACATGGCGCGCGCGACCGGTGGCCGCTTCCTGCTGCGCATCGAGGACATCGACGTGGCGCGCTGCCGGCCGCACTACGAGCAGGCGATCTACCAGGACCTGACATGGCTCGGTATCACTTGGGAGGAGCCGGTGCGGCGCCAAAGCGCGCAACTCGACGGTTATCGCGCCGCGTTGACACGGCTCGACGGTCTCCTCTATGCGAGCTTCGAGACGCGCGGCGAGATCGCGCGCCTCGTCGCCGACCGCGAGCGGCAAGCGCCATGGCCGCGCGATCCGGACGGCGCGCCGCTCTATCCCGGCGATTCGCGCTCGCTCTCGGCCGCCGAACGCCTGCGGCGCATGGAGGCAGGCGAGCCGTATGCGTTGCGGCTCGACATGGCGGCGGCGCTTGCGCGCACCGGAGCGCTGACGTGGATCGAGAGCGACTGCGGGGGTAAAACGACGTCGGTCGCGGCAAGGCCGCAAATGTGGGGCGACGTCGTGCTTGCGCGCAAGGAGACGCCGACGAGCTATCACCTTTCCGTCGTGATCGACGACGCCGAACAAGGCGTGACCCACGTGGTGCGCGGGCAGGATCTGTTTGCCGCGACCGCCGTACACCGCGTGCTACAGGCGTTGTTCGCGTTGCCGGCACCCATTTACCATCACCACCGCCTGATACTCGACGCCGACGGGCAAAAGCTGTCCAAATCGACCCAGGCCACCGCTCTGCGGGCGTTGCGCGAGAACGGCGCGACTTCGGCCGACATTCGCCGCATGGTCGGGCTCGCGTGAGCTGTGGCCGGCAGCTTGTCTGCGTGGCACTCTGTATCCTGGGGGAGCGATGGCGAGACCGAGACGATCGGCGGGCAAGCGACAACGCCGGGCCAAGCGCGCGGCGCGCTCGCCGACTGCGCCGGTGCGTGCGATCCAGGCGACGCTGGCGGACATCGCGCATGAGATCAGAACGCCCTTGACCGGCGTGGTCGCGCTGGGCGAGCTGCTTGCTACATCCGAGCTGGACGCGCGCGAGCGCGGCTGGGCGACGGCGATTAAGAGTACGGCCGAGCATCTCGTCCTGCTCACGTCGTTGATCGTCGATGCCGCACGGGCTGACGCCAAGCGGCTCGTGCTGCGGCGCGAGCTTATTCGCCCGCGCCGCCTGCTCGATGCGCTCGCCGTCTCGCTCGCCGCGCGCGCCGAGACCAAAGGCATCGAGCATACCGTGGATATTTCGCCGACGCTGCCGGAAGCGGTGATCGGCGATCCGTTGCGGCTGCGGGCGGCGCTGGAAAATCTCATCGAGAACGCGGTGAAGTTCACCGAGCGCGGCAGCGTGCGCCTCGCGGCGGGATGCGAGCGGGCCGCGCGCGGGAAAGTGCGCCTGATTTTCACGGTGACGGATAGCGGGATCGGGCTTAGCAGCGCCGAGATCAAGCGGCTGTTCCGACCATTCGCGCAGGCGAGCGATCAGATTGCGCGCCGATACGGCGGCGCGGGACTCGGCCTGACGTTGGCCAAGCGAGTCGCCCAGGCCATGGGTGGTCAGTTGACGGTCGCGAGCGAGCCCGGGCACGGCAGCCGTTTCCGGATGAGCGTGACTGTGGACAGGGTGGTGGAGGCACCGGGAAGCGCCGCCTCCGACGGCGCCGCAGCGCGCGACCAACCGATCCAGCCGCTCGCCGTTCTCTGCGTCGAGGAGAATCCGCACGGCCGCGTCCTGCTCAACACCATCCTCGCCGAGCTCGGTCACCGCGCTGATTTCGTCGGCACCGGCGCGGCGGCGGTCGAGGGGGTGACGCGGGGCGGCTACGATGTCGTGCTGATGAATGTCATGCTGCCCGACATCGACGGGCTCGAAGCGACGCGGCGCATCCGCGCGCTTGCCGGTCGCGCCGGTCGCGTCCCGATCGTCGGCGTCTCCGGCCGCGCGAGCGCGGGCGGGGAGGATGCCGCCCGTGCCGCGGGGATGAACGGCTATGTCACCAAGCCGCTCAGCCCGGGCGCGCTCAGCCAGGCGCTCGGATCGGTGATGGTCCAGAGGTAGGGTGCTTGCGAAATGAAAACGCCGCGCTTCGGGCGCGGCGCTCTGAATTCATCTCACGTCGGCGTCAATACCGGATTCCGACCGGGGCCCAACCCCATCGATAATTGAGGCCGACCTTCACCAGGTGCAGCTGCTGCTGGATGCTGGTGTTGAGGATGAACGTCTGGGTCGTATCCGCGAATTGCAGGGTGCTGGTGTGAAAGTCGAGATAGTTGTATTCGACCTTTGCCGACCAATTGTCGAAAAACGCGTATTCGACGCCGGCGCCTACCATCCAGCCAAACCTGGTCTCGTTCCCGCTGAACGCGGGCAGCAAAGCGAGGTTCGGGGACGTCAAATTGTATTGGTCGTTCGCCCAGGCGACGCCGCCCTTGCCGTAGACCAGCACGCGATCGAGCGCGACGCCCAGTCGGCCCGCGACGGTGCCAACGCCCACGACCTTCGCGCTGCAGCCCCCAGGCGGAAGCGGGCCGTTGAGCAAGGAGGTCGATGTGCAAGAGCCGCTCCCGGTGAGATTCGCCCCGCTGGCGTCTGCCTCCACGCCGAAGACCACCGAGCCGGCCTGGTACTGGGCGCCGATCTGTCCCCCGGCCAGCCATCCGTTTACGTCAAAGCCGGCAGGCGCCGGCGTGATGGTGTCTGCGAAAAACCCGTAGGGAGCACCGGTCTCGTTCTTTCGCCCAAAGCCGCCGCCGGCATGGGCGCCCAAATAAAAACCGGTCCAGGTGAAGTACACGACCGCCGGCGCCGGCGGCGCGTAAACGACCGGCGGCGGACCATAGTCAGCGGCGGCTGCGGGCCTGAGCGCAGCGGCGAGCGCGATCACGCCAATGCTCGCGACAGTCAGTCTTTTCATCCGACGGTCCCCCCGAACCACGGCGCTAGACGCGTGCAGTTGCCGGCACGG
The DNA here is from genome assembly GCA_005883135.1 of Alphaproteobacteria bacterium. Classification (GTDB taxonomy): domain Bacteria; phylum Pseudomonadota; class Alphaproteobacteria; order Rhizobiales; family Xanthobacteraceae; genus VAZQ01. The sequence continues at coordinate 1,099 of VAZM01000020.1, read as the reverse complement.
CCGCGCGATGCCGCTTTCGAAGCGTCGCGTCAGACTGCGGCGAGTCAAGGGCGGCCGCGGCGAACACAGGAAAATCGTTCCCCCTGGGATCGGGACCGGGCGGGGCTATGGAATTGAAATAATTGTGTCTTTTGCGCTTCGTTGCAGCAGAGCCACGGCGGCGAACTTTCCCCCCTCGCGCCCGGAGGACTACGCTGCGGTCCGATCCACGATCCGAACGATGTCGGCCATGATGCGGTTGAGCTCAAAATCCTTGGGCGTATAGACCGCGGCCACGCCGGCTTGCTGGAGCGCCTCGGCGTCCTCCGGCGGGATGATGCCGCCGACCACCACGGGGATGCCATCGAGGCCGGCGCTTTTCATGCGCGCAACCACGTCCTTCACCAGCGGCACGTGGGAGCCCGAGAGGATTGACAGCCCCAGCACGTGCGCGCCCTGCTCGCGCGCGGCTTCGACGATCTCCGCGGGCGTCAAGCGGATGCCCTCGTAGACGACTTCCATGCCGGCGTCCCGCGCGCGCACCGCGATCTGCTCGGCGCCGTTCGAATGCCCGTCGAGGCCGGGCTTGCCGAGCACGAATTTCAGCCGCCGTCCGAGCTTGCGCGATACCCGCTCGACCTCGGCACGCAACCCGTCGAGGCCTACCGTCTCGTTGCGCGGCGCGCGCCCGACCCCGGTGGGCGCGCGGTACTCGCCGAAGCTTTCGCGCAAGGCGAAGCCCCATTCGCCGGTCGTGACGCCGGCTTTGGCGCAGACGATGGAGGCGGGCGTGATGTTACGGTTCTCGCGCGCCGCCGCGCGCAACTCCTTGAGCGCCGCCGCGACCGCCTTTTGATCGCGCGCGTTGCGCCACGCCTGGAGGCGCTCGATCTGCTCGGCTTCGGCCTGCGGCGACACCGTGAGGATGGCGTCCGCCGCGCCGGCAAGTGGCGACGGCTCGCTCTCCACGAAGCGATTGACTCCCACCACGACCTGCTCGCCGCGTTCGATCGCCTCGACCCGCCGCGTGTTCGACAGCACAAGCTGCTGTTTCATATAGCCGTGATCGACGGCGGCTACGGCCCCGCCGAGCGCTTCGATATGTGCCAGCTCTTCCTTG
>VAZM01000019.1:6066-25269 GCA_005883135.1 Alphaproteobacteria bacterium | reverse complement strand
CCGCCGATTGATGCAGATCGCGAACGCCGAGCTCGACGCTGCGAACGCCCGTAACCCTGCCGTTTGTCATGGATTGTGACCTCTTGCCGTCGATCGGTGGGGAATTTCGCACAGTCCGGTGCAAAGGGCCAGAGCGGCGACACAGTCGCAGCGTTGAGGGAAACGCCGATCAGAGCTGCGCGAGGCGGGGCATCACTTCGCGCGAAAACAAAGCGAGCGAGCGCAGCGCCTCCTCGAGCGTCATGGCCCCCAGAAACAGGTAGCTGAGCAGGTAGTTCACCCCGAGTTCGTCCACCTGCCGTTCGATCTCCTCGCGCACGCGCTGCGGCGTCCCGGCGATCGCCGATCCGTCGGCTAGGCAATCCTCGAAGGTCGCGCCGCGCGGCACATTGAGCCGCGAGGCCAAGCCGGTGACGCCGTGCCTGTCGCGCAGCCAATTCAAGTGCGCCAGATGCAGCTCCATCGCCGGCTTGCCGAAGCGCTTTGCCTCCGTGTCCGTCTCGGCCACGAAGATGTGGCGCAGCACGCCGATCGCCGTGCCGCCAGGAAATTCGTCTTTGGGCTGGGCCGGGCCGCCGCGCTTTGCCAGCGCGTCCCTGAAGGCGTCGATATTTGCCTTGGCGAACGGCGTCGGCCCAAGACTCAAAAAGTGCATGCCATGCTCGCCCGCCCAGGCCGCGCCGGTGGTGTTGGAGGAGCCGTACCAGAACGCGGGATGCGGCTTCTGCAGCGGCCGCAACGCAATCGGCACGTCTTCGAACTGGTAATACTTGCCGGAGTAGTTGAGCGCGTCCGTCGTCAAGCCCGCGCTGATGCAGTCGAACGCATCGATGAAGATCGCGCGCGATTCCTCGTGATCGATCTTGTGATACTTGAGCTCGAACGGCGATACGCCGCGGCCGATCCCGACTTCCATCCGGCCGTGGCTGAGATGGTCGAGAATGCAAATCTCCTCGATCAAGCGCAGGGGCGAGTAGAGCGGGAGGAGGTAAACCAGCGGACCAAGGCGCATGCGCGTCGTCGCGCGCGCCAGCGCGCCGAGATAGACCCCGGGCACCGGCACCATATTGAGGGGCGTCGCGTGATGCTCCGCCACGTGTAGGCAGTAGATGCCTGCGTCATCGGCCGCCTTGGCGAAGGCTAGACGCTCGTCGAATAAGGTCGCAAGCGGCCGGTTGCCGTGCTCCACGTGGTCGAAGAGTCCGATCTTCATTGCGGCCTCGGCGCGCCGACGGCGGCGATTAGTGGATTTCCGGCTCGGGAATCTGCCCCCTGCCGGCGAGGAAATCGAAATCGCAGCCTTCGTCGGCCTGGCCGATATGGGCGGAGAACATTGCGCCATAGCCGCGCACGTAGCGCGGCGCAGGCTGCTTCCACGCCGCGCGGCGGCGGTTGAGCTCTTCCTCGCCGACGTGCAGATGGATGCGACGCGCCGGCACGTCCACCTCGATGGCGTCCCCGGTCTCTACGAACGCCAGCGGCCCACCGACGAAGCTCTCCGGCGAAACATGCAGGATGCAGGCGCCGTAGCTCGTGCCACTCATGCGTCCGTCCGAGATGCGCACCATGTCGCGCACCCCCACTTGCACCAGTTTTTTCGGAATCGGGAGCATGCCCCATTCCGGCATGCCGGGCCCGCCCTTGGGGCCGGCGTTCTTGAGCACGAGGACGTGGTCCGCCGTAACGCCGAGATCATCGCGCTCGATATCGCGCGCCATGTGGTTGTAATCCTCGAACGCGAGCGCGGGCCCGCGATGCTTGAGGAAGCGTTGATCCGCCGCCGCCGGTTTCATCACGCAGCCGCGCGGGGCGAGGTTGCCGGTCAGCACCGCGGTTGCGCCCTGCGGATAAATCGGGTCGGCGAGCGGATGGATGACATCGCGCAGATAGACTTCCGCGCCGGCGATGTTTTCACCGAGCGTCTTTCCGGTCACGGTCAGAACGGAGAGATCAAGCCGGTCCTTGAGTTCCAACATCAGCGCGCGCAACCCGCCGGCGTAGAAGAAATCCTCCATCAGGTATTTTCCTGACGGCCGGACATTGGCGAGCACGGGAACCTCCCGCGAAATCCGATCGAAGCGCTGGATATCGAGCGCAACGCCGGCCCGGCGCGCCATCGCGATCACATGAATGATGGCATTGGTCGAGCCGCCCATCGCCATGTGCACCTTGATGGCGTTGTCGAAGGCGGCGGACGTGAGGATGCGCTCGACGGCGAGGTCCTCCCACACCATCTCGACGATGCGGCGGCCGGCCGCGGCGCACATGCGCGGATGGCCTGAATCGGCCGCCGGAATTGAGGAGGCCCCCGGTAGCGTCAGCCCGAGCGCTTCCGCGATCGCCATCATGGTCGCCGCCGTGCCCATGACCATGCAGGTGCCGAACGAGCGGGCGATGCCGCTCTCCATCTCGCTCCACTGCTCTTCGCTGATGCGGCCCGCGCGCTTCTCGGTCCAATACTTCCACACGTCGGAGCCCGAGCCGAGATACTCGCCGCGCCAATTGCCGCGCAGCATCGGGCCGGCGGGCACGTAGATCGCCGGTATGCCCATGCTGATCGCACCCATGATCAGACCGGGCGTAGTCTTGTCGCAGCCGCCGAGCAGCACCGCGCCATCGAGGGGATGGCTGCGCAGCAGCTCTTCCGCCTCCATGGCGAGGAAATTGCGGTAGAGCATGGTCGAAGGCTTGACGAACGGCTCCGCCAGCGACATCGCCGGCAGCTCGATGGGAAAGCCGCCGGCCTGCAGCACGCCGCGCTTGACGTCCTCCGCCCGCGCGCGCAGGTGCGCGTGGCAGGCGTTGATCTCGCTCCAGGTGTTGATGATGCCGATGACGGGTCGGCCGCTCCAGTCGGCCGCGTCGTAGCCGAATTGGCGCAAGCGCGAGCGGTGTCCGAACGCGCGCAGGTCATTGACGCCGAGCCAGCGATGGCTGCGCAAATCTTCGGGTCGCTTGCGGCTCATGACGCCAATCCGAAGGGAGCCCGCGCTTTAAGCTATTCCAGCGCCACGCCGCCGGCTTTGATCACTTTGGCCCACTTGTCGGTTTCGTCGGCGACGACTTTGCCTAAGTCGGCGGGGCTGCCGGGGATCAGGATGCCGCCGAGCTCCGCCAGACGCGCTTTGATGTTCGGATCGGCGAGCGCGGCGTTGACCTCCTTGTTGAGCTTGTCGACGATCTCCGGCGGAGTTCCCTTGGGCACGGCCATCCCAAAGAAAGCGCTCGCCTCATAGCCCGGCACTGTCTCGGCCACGGTCGGCACCTCCGGCAGCGCCTCCGAGCGGCTCGCCGTCGTCACCGCCAGCGCCCGCAGCTTGCCGGCGCGGATGTGCGGCAGCGACGGCGGCATGTTGTCGAAGATCACCTGCACCGTGCCGGCGAGGAGGTCGGTGAGCGCCGGCGCCGAACCCTTATAGGGGATGTGGGTGAGCTCCACGCCGGTCATCAGCTTGAACAGCTCGCCCGAGAGATGGACCGAGGTGCCGGTGCCCGAGGTCGCCCAATTGATCTTGCCCGGATTCGCCTTGGCGTAGGCAATGAACTCGGCAACGGTCTTGACGGGCACCTCCGGATTGACCTCCATCACGTTCGGCACCCGCATGAAGCCCGCAACCGGCGCGCTATCCCGCAGGAAATTGAAGCCGAGCTTGGGATAAAGCGTGGTGTTGATCGCATTCGCCGGATTCACCAGGAGCAGCGTGTAGCCATCGGCGGGCGAATGAAGCGCCGCCTCGGTACCGATATTGTTGCCGCCGCCGGGCTTGTTCTCGATGAAGACCTGCTGGCCCAGTCGCTCCGAGAGCCATTGGGCTACGATCCGAGCCGTGATGTCCGTGGCACCCCCGGGGGTATAGGGGACGATCCAGCGCACGGGGCGGGTCGGGTAGTCGAGCGCGGCGGCACTGCCGATCCCTCCCAACGAGAGAGCGGCGAGGCAGACGGCGAAAAGACGGACAAGGTTAACGCTCGGCATCATGACGCTTCCTCCTGTTCCCGGCTTCTTGTCGGCGAACGATCATCGTCGTTACACCTTTGGTGGCAAGTTACGCGGCCTCGGCAGCCTCCCACAAGGGCATCCGCCGCGGGCGCTCCGGCGTGGAATCGCCGATGGAACCCACGTTCGCCCTGATCTTTCGAGACGCGCGGACGTCGCAGGCGACTCGGCTGCGGGGCCTCAGCATGCGCGCGCCTCAGCGTGAGGCCGAGATAGGATGCGCCGTGTCCATGAGCCGCGTTTAGCCGCTCTTAACCATTTCGGTTTACCATACCGGCTATCCGCTCGGGGATAACACCACAGCCAAATCATCGGCCGCGGGCCGAAACCCTTTGCTGCGCGTGTTTGTTGGGCGGTACGTGATGACAGGGGATCGCAATGACGACGGCCTGCTCCCGCACGGAGTGGCCCGCCGCTTCGCCAAGACGGGCAGCGGCGGCCGAGGCTCTCTCGGATGACGTGTTGATCAGACGGATCGCCAATGCCGATCAGCGTGCCATGCGCATGCTGTTTGCGCGGCATCGGATCGCGATCTATCGCTGGCTCGTTCGCCTTGTGGGCGACGAGGGCTTGGCCGAGGACCTCTTGAGCGAGGTGTTTTTCGACGTTTGGCGCAAGGCTCGCTCGTTCGAAGGCCGCTCTTCGGTTTCGACCTGGCTGTTGGCCATCGCGCGGCACAAGGCGCTGTCGGCGCGCCGCCGAACGCAGGTCGAGCGGGCAATCGAGCTGGATGACGAGCTTGCGTGGACCATGGCGGATCCCGCCGACAATCCCGAGCTTGTTCTCGAGAAGAAAGACCGCGAAAAGCTGCTGCGGCGTTCCTTGGCTCGGCTCTCGCCGGAGCACGGCGAAGTGATCGACCTCACCTATTACCATGGCAAAACGATCAAGGAGATTGCCGAGATCGTCGGCATCAACGAAGCGACAGTGAAGTCGCGGACGTTCTACGCGCGCAAGCGGCTCGCGCAGCTGGTCAGCGCGGCGGCGCCCGCCAGCCACTAACCTACGAGCGGCTCCAGACATACCTGAGAAACGTCGAGACGCTGATCGGCATCATCGGGTCCAAATCCTCGGGACCGCGCACGATGCGGATGTCGGCGAGCTCAGGATGCACCTCGCGGGCAAGATGCGCGCGGATGCGTTCACGCAGGACCGGCGCGGTCTCGCTTGCCTGCAGCAGCTTGAAATGCGCTACGGCCGACCTCGCAAGCACGCTGTACCAGACCGGCTCGGCAGCGTAAGCATTGCCGTCGAGCCCGGTTTCCTCCGCCACCTCCCGCCGCACGCTGCCGTCGAGATCGACCATGCCGTCGACGATGTCGCTCGGATCGGGGACCCCCGCGGGGAAATAGACCTTCCCGGCATTAAGGGTATGCGCGTTCATCACCCCGACCAGAAAACCACCGTCGGATGCGCGCAACGCGCCCAGCGCAACGCAATGCGTCATGCTCGCATCGGGGAACCCCCAGTCGCGCCATGCGACGAAGCTCGCATAGTCGGTTTCGAGATAGCCGCCGCGGAAGATATCCCCATCGACCGCGTGATGGTGAAGGAGCAGCATCCGCCCATTCCACAAGGCGGGCTTCGCCCGTTGCAACTCCTCGAAGTAGCGGGCGATATCGGCGCGGCGTTCATCGGCGAACGGCCAGGGCCGCGGCGCAAACGCAAGCTCGAGCCGCCTGATGCGTAGCGTTTCGATCATGGCGGTGGGGAGGGCATGTCCCGATGAGAAGTTAATCGCTCATTGGTCCGTCATGCTCGGCACGCCGTCAAGCTTGCGCAGAGGACGTAAACTGGCCCGCGCTGCCGGGCATCCACGTCTCGCCGCGCGCGACGGCACAAGGGAAGGCGAGCTTTCATGAGGACACTGCAAGAACTACTCGATCTGCGCTTCGGCGATATCGGGGTCGTTCCCGAGCTACTTGCCGGTAACGAGGCTATTCGCCGTCTCGCCGGCCGCGGTGTTGTCCGCCGCTTCAAGCCCGAGCCACTACCCGCGGCCGTGCTCGATACGCTCGCTGCCGTGGCGCTGTCATCCCCATCGAAGAGCGACCTGCAGCAGCGGGACATTCTCATCATCGAGGACGCCTCGATCCGCGCCCGCATCAATTCGCTCTTGAAGGATCAGGACTGGATATCCGGTTGCCCGCACCTTCTCGTCTTCCTCGGTAACAACCGGCGCCAGCGGCAGCTGCACGCGTGGCGGGGCCACGCCTTCGCCAACGACCATCTCGACGCCTTCTTCAACACGACGGTCGATGCGGCCATCGCGCTCGAAGCCTTCGTCGCGGCGGCAGAGGCCGCGGGCCTCGGTTGCTGCCCGATCAGCGTGATCCGCAATCACGCCGAGGAGGTGAGCGGGCTCCTTGGTCTGCCGGACTATGTGTTCCCGGTGGCGGGTCTCGGGGTCGGCATACCGGCCACGCCGGCGTTTGTCTCGGCGAGGCTGCCGCTCGGCCTCACCGTGCATCGCGACCGCTACACCGATGCGACCGACGAGAAGGTGCGCGCCTACGACAAGCGGCGCAATGGCATCTTCCCCTATCGCGCTCAACGCAATGTCGCCCGCTTCGGCGAGGCGAAAGAGTACGGTTGGAGCGAGGAGAAGGCCCGTCACTATGCCGTGCCGGAGCGCGAGGATTTCGGCGCCTATGTGAAGCGGAGAGGGTTCAGCCTGGAGTAGCGCGCACTTCCAGCAACATCGCTGCGAACAAATTCAGCGGCAATTTCAGCAGTGCGAGTCGTGCCATGACGGACCGTCAAGGCAGCAGCTTGTTCGGCATCGGCGGCAAAACAGGTTTTCGCTCTGCGCTATAGCGTCTTCCTATTCGACCAACTTGTGATTGCGGTCACAGACTCTCTTTCGGTTCCTCCTTAAACCTGGCGCCACGACATTCGATCTGGGAGCCAGGAGTAAGGACATGGCACCGAAATCAAAAAGACACACAGCTGCGAAGATATTCGCAAACGCCACGACAAAGGTTGCCCTCGCCATAACCATCGCCGCTCTTTGGTTGACCATGCTTCCGATCGCTGGCGCAGCTGCTGACGTTCAGATCAGCGCGGCACGCGCCTCGGCCCTCAAAGAGTGCAGCCGCTTGGCCCAACGATATCCGATAAACGACTGGGGTAACACCGAAAGCTACCTGTATCGGTCCTGCATGGCCCGCCATGGCCAAAAGGAATAATTGGCCAAGCGCGTCACAGTGAATTGATTGCGAAGGGATGACCCGAGTTGATTGAGATACATTTGGTGGAAGAACACTACGCACAATGGTCCGCGTTGTCTCCATAAGGCGCGGTGATCAAGATGGAGGACCGATCATGAAGAAGCTCGGCATGCTTGGGATCATCGGTGGTGCCGCAATATTGACTGCGGCGCCCCTCTCGCCGCAATGGTCGCAAAAGACTGTGATGCTATCGCTTGACAGCGCCCAGGCTCAAACAGGAGGGCCGCCAACTGCGACGAGCGTTGCAGGAGTGAGCCGAAGAGCTCACCGGAGGTCCTATCGCCGCGCAGGTTACGGAACCGCATCAGGTTACGGAACCGCATACGGCTATAACCCCTATACCGACTGCGGCTACGTACCTTACGGCTTTAGTTGGAGCGCACCTTGCGGCTACTACACCAGCACGTACGCCGCACCCGGTTTCAATTCCGCCGCACCGTACAGCGATTACGGACCGTCCGGTTACTACCGGCGGCCTTAACCCACGCCATTCGTTTTGGTTATTTGCGCCGCATCGTGCGTGCGATGCAGCCGCAGCACGTGTGCAATTCGACACGAGTCGCTCACCGCAACGTCGATTTTATCTGTGGCAGCGGAGTCCCGGGGGAATAATCGAACCGCCGGTCATTTCGCCTCGCCAGAACTTTTCGGCTTTGTTCTCTGGCGCATTTAGACGAGGCAGCCGACCAGCATGGCTCCTTGTAGTTGCGGTGCCTTTGAAGTCCTATCCTGGAATACGCACCCCAGGACTGGGCCGCCGCCGCAACCGTGGTGAGCGCCAAAAGACCCAGAATGAGGAACAATCTGACCATCAACTCGGAAGATATAACAAAATCACGTCCGATAACACCGCGCAGTTTCCCTTCGCCGTGCATTCAAATACGGCCCCGCACTTGCCAGGGATATCGGATCAGAGCCCGTTGTGATGGGAATGAATCGTCGATCGCTATATTCGATGCGTCTCAAAACCAGATCGGGCGGTGAAGACATACGTATCAGCTAACTTATGGTCGGAGTGGCAGGATTTGAACCTGCGACCCCCTCGTCCCGAACGAGGTGCGCTACCAGACTGCGCTACACTCCGCCTGAAGGCCGCCCTTATAACCCGTGTCGGCGAAAGGCCGCAAGCTTGGGATTCGCGATGACGGCGCAACCAGCGACGCAAGTGGTCACGGTCGAAGCGGGCGCGATCACGCCCGGCGCAGCCGCCATCGCGCGCGCGGCGCAGACGCTCGCCGCGGGCGGGCTTGCCGCCTTTCCGACCGAGACCGTCTACGGGCTCGGCGGCGATGCCACCAACGGCGCGGCGGTCGCGCGCCTCTATGCTGCCAAGGAACGCCCCTCGTTCAATCCGCTCATCGCCCACGTCGCCGACAGCGCGGCCGCGCTCGCACTCGCGCGTTTTGATCCCGCCGCGGAGCGGCTCGCGGCGGCGTTCTGGCCCGGGCCGCTGACGCTCGTCCTGCCCAAGCGCGCGGATTGCCCGGTCGCGGAGCTCGCCACCGCGGGCCTCGATACCATCGCCGTGCGCGTGCCGAGCCATCCCATCGCGCGCGCCATTCTCATGGCGTTCGGCCGCCCAGTGGTGGCGCCGTCGGCGAACCGCTCCGGACACGTGTCGCCCACGACCGCGCAGCACGTGCTCTGCGACCTGCGCGGGCGGATCGAGCTGATCGTCGACGGCGGACCCACGCCGATGGGACTGGAATCGACGATCGTCGCCTGCCTCGATCGGCCGGTGCTGCTGCGGCCCGGCGCGCTCGCACGCGCGGAGATCGAGCGCCTCGTTCCGCTGACGCAGGCGCCGCATGCGGCCGCGCCGCCGGCGCATGCCGACGAGCCGCCGATCGCGCCCGGCGGTCTTGCCTCGCATTACGCGCCGCGGGCGCGGCTGCGGCTCAATGCGCGCCGGGTCGAAGCGGGCGAGGCGCTGCTCGCCTTCGGCCCGGCGCCGGCGGCCGGCGCCGAACGCGCGGCGGCGATGCTCAACCTCTCCCCGCGCGGAGATCTCATCGAGGCCGCGGCCAATCTCTTCTCCCATCTGCGCGCGCTCGACGCCGCGGGCGCCGCCACGATCGCGGTGATGCCGGTGCCGCGCGCGGGCCTGGGCGAGGCGATCAACGACCGCCTCGAACGGGCCGCGGCGCCGCGCTCATGAGGTGGGAATTCCTCGGGGCGGCGCGCTATAGTCGCGCTCCTGCCGCCGCAACCGAGCTCGCGCGATGAATATTGTAGAGACGCCGCCAAAAATGCTCGCCCCCGATCTGCTCGGGCGCTTCGTCGCGATCGTCGGAGAGAAAAACGCCATCACCGATCGCGACGCGCAGGCGCCCTACCTCACCGAGCCGCGCGACATGTTCCGCGGCACAAGCCCGGTGGTGCTGCGGCCGGGCTCCGTCGCCGAGGTCGCGGCAATCCTCAAGCTCGCCACCGAGAGCGCGACCGCCATCGTGCCCCAGGGCGGCAATACCGGCCTGGTCGGCGGACAGATTCCGCAGCACGGCGAGATCGTGCTCGCGCTCAACCGTCTCGACCGGGTGCGCGAGGTCGATCCGGTCTCCAACACCATGACCTGCGAAGCGGGCGTGACCTTGTTGCGCGCGCGCGAGGCGGCGGCCGAAGTCGACCGGCTCTACCCGCAGCTGCTGCCCTCGGAAGGGAGCTGCACCATCGGAGGCAATCTTTCCACCAATGCCGGCGGCACCGCCGCGCTCGCCTACGGCATCGCGCGCTCGCACGCGCTCGGCATCGAGGTGGTGCTGCCCGACGGTCGGGTGCTCAACGCGCTGAACAAGCTGAAGAAGGACAACACCGGCTACGACCTCAGGGACCTCTTCATCGGCGCCGAAGGCACGCTCGGCGTCATCACCGCCGCGGTGCTGCGGCTCGTGCCCCGCCCGCGTTCGATCGAGACCGCCTTCGTCGGCGTGCCGTCCGCGCACGCCGCCCTCGACCTCTTCGGCCTAGCCAACGAACGCGCCACTGGGACCGTGACCAGCTTCGAGCTGATGCTGCGGCTCGGCATCGAGTTGGTGCTGCGCCATGGCGCGGGCTGCCGCGATCTGCTGCCGCAACCGCACCCTTGGTACGTGCTCATCGAGCTGTCCTCGCAAGCGCGCTCCGGCCTGCGCGCGGTGCTGGAGGAAATTCTGGCCGAGGGTCTGGAGCGCAGGCTCGTCCAAGACGCCACCATCGCCGAGAGCCTCGATCAGACCAAGATGTTCTGGCGCGTGCGCGAGATGTTCGGCGAAGTGCAGCGCCACGAAGGCGGCTCGATCAAGCACGACGTCTCGGTTCCGGTGGCGGCAGTGCCCGATTTCATCGCGGAGGCGGACGCCGCCGTCGCCAAGCTCATCCCCGCCGCCCGGCCGCTGTCGTTCGGACATCTCGGCGACGGCAATATCCACTACAACGTCGCGCAGCCCGTGGGCGCGGACAAAGCCGAATTCCTCAGTCATTGGAACGAGGTCAACGCAGCGGTGTTCGCGGTCGTGGCCAAGCACGGCGGCTCGATCTCCGCCGAGCACGGCATCGGCGTGATGAAGCGCGATCTCTTGCCCAAGGTGAAGGACCCGGTCGCTTACGATCTCATGCGCACGCTCAAGCGGGCGCTCGACCCCCAGGGCATCCTCAATCCGGGCAAGGTGCTGTAACAACGAGTCTCGTCAATTGTGCAATGAGCTCGGTGCACTCCCTCTCCCCGTTTGGGGAGAGGGAGCAGATCGAGCCCGCTGCTCGTTCGTGCCCGTCATCAATCGTTAGAATCAAAACAGCGAGGGCTGGCGCTCGTCCTTCTTGCGTCCGCGTCGCGCGGGGGCGCGCGCGGCAGTCGCCGCGCTCGGTGCGGGCTCTTCCTGCGGGGCGGCGGGCGCGATCAGTTCCGGCCCGTCGTTGGCGGTATGATTGACCGCGGGCGAAACCGGGTAGACTTCGAGCAGGCCCTCCGGCGGCGGCGCAAATAGCGCGCCGGCCGCGGTGAGCGCATCGACGGCGCTGCAGTTGAGCCACAGATCGAACGCTTCGGGCGGCACGATCACCGGCACGCGCTCATGCAGGCGCGCCAACTCGCCCGTGGCGGCGGTGGTGACGACGACCACCGTCTCCATCTCCTCGCCGTTCGGCCCCATCCACGTTTCCCACAAACCGGCGAAAGCGATCGGTCCGTCGTGGCGCGGGCGCAGACAATAGGGGCGCTTACGCCCGCCGTCCTCCTTCCAGGCGTAAAAGCCATCAGCGGGAACGAGGCAACGGCGCCGGCGCATGGCATTGCGGAAGGCCGGCTTGTCGTGCACGGACTCGCAGCGCGCATTGATCAGCAGGCTGAAGTTTTGCGGGTCCTTGACCCAAGGCGGAATCAAGCCCCAGCGCACCAGCGCAAACTGCCGTTGTCCGTCGACCAGGCGAACGATCGGCACCGGCTGCGTCGGCGCCACGTTGTAGCGCGGCGGGAAATTTGGCTGCTCCGGATAGCCGAACAGGCGCCGGATCGCTTCCGGCGAGGAGATGATCATGTAGCGTCCGCACATCTGCGACCCGTCTCCACTGCTCCGCTTCCACCCACCATACCGCACAAATCTGTAAGCTCGCCGCTCATGCCCATGGAGCATTGAGCCGCCGTGTCGGACGCACGATCCTATCCCGAGCGTCCCTACCTCGCCGTGAGCGCCGCCATCGTCCGCGACGGCAAGATACTTGTGGTGCGCCGCGCCCGCGCGCCAGCTCACGGCCTCTACACCCTGCCCGGCGGCGTGGTCGAGGTCGGAGAGACGCTCGATGAAGCCGTTACGCGTGAAGTGCGCGAGGAAACCGGAATGACGATCGAGCCGGTCGCGCTCGCCGGGTTCCGAGAGGCGATCGTACGCGACGGCGAGGGGCGGGTGGAACGGCATTTCCTGATCCTGTGCTTTGCCGCCCGCTGGTCGGCCGGCGACCCCGTCCTCAGCGAGGAACTCGACGAGGCGCGCTGGCTCGATCCGGCGGAACTCGCGACCTTGTCGACCACGGCAGGCCTCGCCGAGATCGTGGCGGAGGCGTTCGAGCGGCTGGCGGAGCGGCCGAGCTCGTGAACGACACCGGCCCCCAGGGTAGGGAGCATGCCGGCGGCGGTATCATGCGCCTGCCTTGTTTCCGTCCCCTTGAGCCCCGACAATGCCAAGCCTTCATGTCGGCGCAAACACCCATCAAGCGACGCCTCTACATCGTCGCCGCGCTTGCGGCCGCGCTCGCCTTTGCGCCGGTCGGCGGGCCGGCGCGCGCCCAAGCCGCGGTGGCGCCGTTCGACGGCAGCCTGCAGCGGCTCGCGGAGATCCTCGGCGCCTTGCATTATCTGCGCAACATCTGCGGCGCCAACGAAGGCCAGAAGTGGCGCGACGAGATGCAGTCGCTGGTCAACGCCGAGGCGCCGAGCGGGGACCGGCGGCTGCGGATGATCGCGAGCTTCAACCGCGGTTACCGCGGCTATCAGCAGAGTTACCGCACGTGCACGCCGGCGGCGGAGCTGGTCATCCGCCGCTACCTCGAGGAGGGCTCCAAGATCGCGCGCGAGATGACCGCGCGTTATGCGAACTGAGCCGCCGTCCTGGCGGCGCGCGCCGTAAGCCCCCGCTGACCGCGGACCGACGCCTGACAGTGCAGGCGCATTAACCGTTCCCCAACTTGCGGCTAGGCGAACGCCGCTCGCGTGCTAACGTGCCGCGTGGAGCAGCGGCAGCCGAATCACATGGGGACGACAGCGCGACTGACCGAGGTTCCGGGGGAAGTTCCGGATCATGAGCAAAAGCGAGCCGCGTTGAGCTATCTCAACGCGGCGTGGACCGAAGCGCGCGTCGAGGGCGTCGACGGCGATTGCCTGGCGCAGGCTTGCCTGTTCGCCGCCTTCGCCGAATTCGTGTCGACCTACGGCGAGGAGGCGGCGGCGCGCTTTGCCGAAGGCCTTGGCGTGCGCATTCGCAACGGCGAATTTTCCCTCGCCCTCACCAAGCAATAGTACGGACGCCAGATTACGTGGGCGCTGAGGCCGGGAAGCACCCGAGCAGCCTTGCGCCGAGGTGTCGCACGCGTCGCGTGTCACCCTCGCCAGTGATTTCGTGCTTCTGGTAGACTGGCGCGGTCGATCGGCCGCCGACCATGCTGCTGCACATTGGCTTTCGCTTTATCGTGCTGGCGCTCGTCGCGAGCGCCAGCGCGCTTGCCCCGGTCAGCCTCCGCGGCGAGACGGCACCGCCGCCGGACTCGTCCGCCCCGCTGTCCCCCGAGCCGGCGCAGAAGAGCGCCGCCGGCGCCGAGACCGGCAAGGGCCACATCGCCCCTGCGTCCCCCGTCGCCGAAATCATCACCGATCTTTCCCGCTTGCCCGCGCCGGTGGCGCGCACGCGCGAGCGGTTGCTCGCTGCCGCGCGCAGCGGCGATCTGCAGCAGCTCGCGGGGATGATGACGGATACGTTGCCGACCTTCTCCTTCACCGACGACAAAGATCCGGTCGCCTTCTGGAAGGCGAATTACCCCGACTCGGACGGCGTCGAGGTGCTCTCGATCCTGACTTTGATTCTCGAATCCGGATTCGTGCGGGTCGATGAAGGCACGCCGCAGGAAATGTACGTCTGGCCCTATTTCGTGCGCATGTCGCTCGGCGCGCTCACGCCGCAGCAGCGAGTCGAGCTGTTCCGGATGGTCACCGGCACGGACTATAAGGACATGATGAAGCTCGGCGTCTACGTCTTCTACCGCGTCGGGATCTCGCCCGACGGTAGCTGGCAGTTCTTCGTCAGCGGCGATTGATAAGCGCGCGCGCAGGTCGGGCCGCAAGCTCGATGTGCTCTCTCTCCCCGTTTGGGGAGGGGGTCGGGGTGAGGGGGGTTACAGAACAATCGAGAGCCCTTAACCCCTCACCCCATCCCTCTCCCAGCCGAAGTCGGATTTATCCGACTTCGGACGACTCAAAGCGCCGAACTCGGGTAAACCCGAGTTCGGTGGGAGAGGGAGCACACCGAGTGTTCGTGCCCGCTGACATCCATGATCATCGTGCCGGCTGCGGGTGAAACTCCGTTGGTTAAAGTGCTCTTGTGACCCCTCACCGACCGCCTTACGTTTAGCCGCGACATCGGTACGATCACAAGCCATGAATGCCGCGCTGCTTCCCGACCGCGGCGTCGTCAAGGTTGACGGCGACGACACGCGCAAATTCCTCAACGGGCTCGTGACCAGCGATATCGCCAAGGTGACGCCGGGAGCGGCCGCCTTTGGCGCGCTGCTCACCCCGCAGGGCAAGATCATCGCCGATTTCATCCTCGCCGAGGCGCCGGCAGCCGACGGCGGCGGGTTCTTCCTCGACTGCCCGCGCGCGCTCGCCTCGACCCTGATGCAGCGGCTCAATTTCTACAAGCTGCGCGCCAAGGTGTTGATCGAGGACTTGTCCGAGACGCTCGGCGTGCTCGCGGTCTGGGACGGCGAAGCTTCGACCGAATATGGTTTGTGCTACCGCGATCCTCGCCTTGCGGCACTGGGATTGCGCTGCATGCTGCCGCCGCACCTTGCTGGTGACGCCGCGGCCGACCTCGGCGCCGAGCTCGTCGAGTCCTCGGCCTACGAGGCGCATCGCATCGCGCTCGGCGTCCCGCGCGGCGGTCTCGACTTCATCTACGGCGATGCCTTTCCGCACGAGAGCGACATGGATCAGTTCGGCGGCGTCGATTTCGACAAAGGCTGCTTCGTCGGACAGGAGGTGGTGTCGCGCATCGAGCACCGCGGTACCGCGCGTACCCGCATCGTCCCCGTGGCCTTCGACGGCTTTGCGCCGGAGGCGGGCACGCCGGTCAGCGTGGGCGAGAGGACCGTCGGCACGCTTGGCTCGAGCGCCCAAGGCCGTGCACTCGCCATGCTGCGTCTCGATCGCGCCGCCGACGCGCTGGCGGCGGGCGCGCCGTTCATCGCCGGCGGCGTGGAGGTGCGGTTGGTGAAACCGCCTTGGGCGCAATTCGCATGGCCCGGCGAGGGCAAGGCGGCGGAATGAGCCCGCCCCTCCTCCACGCCGACGGCCTCAAACGCTGTCCCTGGCCCAAGCAGGACCCGCTCTACGTTGCCTATCACGACGAGGAATGGGGCGTGCCGGAATACGACGACCGCGCGCTCTACGAGAAGCTCATCCTCGACGGCTTCCAGGCCGGGTTGTCTTGGATCACCATCCTGCGCAAGCGCGAGAATTTCCGCCGCGCCTTCGACGGCTTCGAGCCGGAGAAGATCGCGCGCTACACGCCGAAGAAGATCGAGAAGCTGATGCAGGACGCGGGCATCGTGCGCAACCGCATGAAGATCGACGGCGCGGTCCTCTCCGCGCGCGCCTATCTCGACGCCATGGAGAAAGGGCCGGGCTTCTCGCGGCTCCTATGGGAGTTCGTCGGCGGGAGGCCCAAGGTCAACCGTTTCCGCTCGACCTCGCAGGTCCCGGCGGAGACGGCGGTGTCGCGCGCGATGTCTAAGGAGCTGGCGCGGCGCGGCTTCAAGTTCGTCGGGCCCAGCATCGTCTATGCCTTCATGCAGGCGACCGGAATGGTCAACGACCACGTGGTGAGTTGCCATCGGCACGCGCCGTTGGCGGCGTTGGCAGGGCGCTGAACACGATGCCTGCCCGCGCGCGAGCGGTCATATCCTCTGCGGAATTTCGCGCTTGGCAGCGCATGCTGTCCGGCCGGCGGCTCGACTTGCTCGACCCCTCGCCGCTCGACGTGGAGATCGCCGACATCGCCCATGGACTCGCGCGCGTCGCCCGCTGGAACGGGCAAACCGAGGGCGCGCACATCTTCTCGGTTGCCCAGCATTCGCTCCTGGTCGAAACCATCGCGCGGCAACGCGCGCGCCTCGACCGCGCGAGCCGACTCGGCGTTCTCCTCCACGATGCTCCGGAATACGTGATCGGCGACATGATCTCGCCGTTCAAGGCGGTGATCGGCGACGCGTACAAGGCGGTGGAGGCGCGCCTGCTCGCGGCGATCCGGTTGCGCTTCGGCCTTCCCGCCGAGCTGCCGGCCGAACTCACGGCGCTGATCAAGGCAGCCGATCGCGCCGCCGCTTATTTCGAGGCGACGCGGCTTGCCGGATTTTCCGCGAGCGAAGCACGGCGCTTCTTCGGCGCCCCGCCCAAACTCTCCGCCGCCGGCGAGCGCGAGTATCTCGTGCCATGGCCGGCGGAGCTGGCCGAGCGGCGCTACCTCGATCGGTTCGCCAAGCTGGCCCGAGGCTGACCGCATGGAACTTTTGCAAACGACACCTTGATGTCGTCATTCGTGACCTATAAACGGGCAGAAGAAACCGCTTCGGCGACATAAATGATTCACGTCTGTTCGCTCGCGCGCCTACAGGAGACGGTCGAAACGACCGGCGCGCTCCACATCGTCACGCTGATGAAGGATATCGACCGCCTGGAGCGGCCGAGGAGCATCGCACCGAACAATCACCTCATCTTGAGCATGGATGACATCACGGCGCCGATGGACGGCTACACGATCCCCTGCGATGACCATGTCACCGCGCTGGTCACCTTCGTGCGCGGCTGGAACCGCGCCAAGCCGCTGGTGCTGCATTGCTATGCCGGTATCAGCCGTTCGACCGCGGCGGCCTATGTCGCGGCCTGCGCGCTTAACCCGCGCCGGGACGAAGGGGCGATCGCGCGCGAGTTACGCCGCGTCTCGGCGACGGCGACCCCGAATATCCGCATTGTGGCGCTCGCCGACCGCATGCTGGGCCGCGACGGCCGCATGGTGACGGCAATCGAGGCGATCGGCCGCGGCACCATCGCCTATGAGGCGGACCCCTTCCGGCTCGAGCTGGAATAGGCTGCGTGGAACTTTTGCCGCTCGGTCGGGAACTCGCTGGGACGGGCAGGGGCAGAACTCGATAGGCAGCGAGTTCCTGTGTTAAGCACTGCGGCAACTTCCGCTGGGATGGATGCCGTCAGGCGGACATAGTGGCGCCACAGCGGCGTTCTTTTTTGTGCGACAGGGGGCCGAGATTTCCGATCCAGGAGACGGGCCTTGTATTCGAACCTGCGTTTTGTGATCTCCGCCTCGGTTGTCGGGTGCGCAGGTCTGATTGGTGTACTGGCGCTGCTCCCCGCCACGCTCGAGGACCGGCTCCTCGCGAGCGCGGAGCTTTCTGCGCCGGCTGCACGCCCGTGCAAACAGCAAAACTGGCTCAACCTCGATCGAAACTGCCTCACCCGACGCGGCATGCCCTGGGTGGCAGCCCGGCCCGCCCCCGACACGGCGCAGGTTCCCTCTCCCACTGAGACGTCAGCCGATCAGGCTTTGACCGAGACACCTTCCTCCGCTGCAGCGGCGGAGGCGGCGGCGCAGCCGGGCGAAGTCACGACGTCTCGGCAGGAGACCGCGACGGCGCCCATTGCGGAGGAGCCAGGGGCCGCAACCCAGACAAGCGAAGCCGTTCCACCGCCGCAGCAGGAGCCCACCCTGCCGCAGCAGGCGGCGATAACGCCACCGCAGGAGCCGGTATCCCCGCAACAGGAAACAGCAGCGCCACAGCCGGATCCGTTATCGCCAAAGCAGCAAGCAGAAGCGCCACAGCCGCAGCAGGTAACACCACAGCAGCAGGCAGCAGCCCCACAGCGAGAGCCGCCAGCACCACAGCAGGAGGCTTTAGCACCTGCGGTTCCCGAGGAGCCCCAGCACACAACGAAGCGGCGCAGCGTCACGCCGGTGCGCCACGTGGCGCCGGCGGCGCCGCCGCTCGCGGAGAAGCGGCGCGAGGCAAAGGCGAATGTCGAGACGCAGCCGCGCGCGACTGCCAGCAAGACTGCGGCGCGAGAGGGTCGCGGCGCGAAACCCGCCAATGAAGCTATCGAGACGCAGCCGCGCGCGGCTGGCGCCAAAACGGCGGCGCGAGAGAATCGCGGAGCGAAGCCAGCCAATGAAGCGCTCAACGCCGTGCGCAGATTTCAAGACAATCTGCGCGACATCCCCGTAAGCTCTTATGCCGCCGACGGGACACCACGTACCATCGTCATCCGGCCGACGTCGATCCAGGACGTTTATTACTACTCTGCTCCCCGCTGATCGGACCGGGGGTCGAACGCAGAAAAAGGACGCGGATGCGCGCGACGCAAGCGCGTTCACGCGTCTTCCGAAGCTATGCGCAGGCATGACGATCCAAGTTACTCTTGACTCGTGTAACGAGAATCTTCCAGAAAAGTGTATCCAGCGAGATTACGTGAGCCGCCCGGGCGGGATGCCGCGCCAGCTGTTTTGTCATGCGGATGTGCAACACGCTACAGCCGCCTGCGCAGCCGCAATGCAACCGAGAATTGCAGAAATTCGAAGTAAAACAGGAATTTACAGGAGCAACGACCAACCAACGCGTGTAGCGCCTCTAATCGGTGCAGAGCGCTGGATCGACACTCGTTCAGTTCGGGCCGTTGCCCTCCCTCGCCTCGAGCGGCAGCGGCTCGGACGAATGCCGGTGCGGGCTCACCCCGGCGACGCTCATGCGGCGTGTGAAGTCGCAATAAGCAAAGCCCATCCACGAGCCGCGGAAGCTGCGCGCGTCGAGCTTCTCGAGACGGAAACACGGCTCGAACGCCATGCCTTGCAGCGACGCGCACACCGCTCCGCCGCGCTCCCGCAGCGTTCCCGCCGGCAGCCAAACCGCGCGCACAGGTCCCGAGCCGCGGAACTGGATGGTGCCGATGACCGACCCGTCGCCGTAGACCCGTCCCGCCCCGCGTGAGCCATCGAAACAATTGAAGGCGAAAAGCTTGCCGGCCACGAAGCGACGCGCCGCCTCCGGAGTGAGAGTTTCCGCCCGCGCCGCGCCCACGGCGACGAGCAAGGTTGCGACCACAATCGCGAACCGCGCAATCATACCGATCCCCCTCCCCGTTACCGCCGCCGCGGTGACCGTAACCGCCCATTAACCATATGAATCAGGCGCGACTTTGCCGAATGTTGGTCAACGAACTCTGAACATGGT
>VAZM01000019.1:0-5986 GCA_005883135.1 Alphaproteobacteria bacterium | reverse complement strand
CCGATCAAGCCCGCTCGCCAGATGTCCCCATGCCGTTCGTCGATCGGCAATCGAAGACATGACCGACTCGATGCCGAACAGCGAAGCACCGCCCAGAATAAATGGCGCGACCGAGATCGGCAAATCCATGCCGCCGGCCCATCCACAAGCCGTCACCGCCCCGCCGTGGCGCGTCGTCGCGAGCACGTTGGTGAGCGTGATCGAACCGACGGAATCGACAGCATCCGCGCAACGCGCTTTTTGCAAGGGTTTTTGCGGGTCCGGCGAACTCGTTGCGCTCGACGATCTCGCTCGCGCATGAGCTTGCGAGAACAATCGACCTCTTGCAGCCGCCCGTTGGACGCCGTGACCTGAAAGCCACGGTGGCTAAAAATTGCCACGGCGACCGCGCCGACGCCCCAGCGGCGCCGATGACCACCATCGGCCCCCGCTTGGGAGCGGGCCGTGGCCTCAAGCCCTTACGGACGTTCAGGCCGGTGCCAGTCGCGCCACCGGCTTTTCGACGATCGGCAAGTTGATCACTGCCGACAACAGGCCGAGCAGGATCGAGAGCCACCAGACCGCGTCATAAGATCCGGTACGCTCGAACAGCACGCCGCCGAGCCACACGCCGAGGAAGCCACCGACCTGATGGCTGAAGAAGGCAAAGCCGAACAGCATGGCGAGCCAGCGCGTGCCGAACATGAGGGCGACCAGGCCCGACGTCGGCGGAACGGTTGACAACCAGAACAATCCGATGACCGCCCCGAACACGAGCGTTGCAATCGTGCTCGGCGGCAGCAGGATGTAGATCAGAATCGCGAGCGCGCGGCCGAAATAGATAAGCGAGAGGATATACCGCTTGGGGATGAAGCCGGCGAGCCAGCCGGCGATGATGGCGCCGAAAATGTTGAACAGACCGACGGTGGCGAGGGTCCAGCCGCCCACCTGGGCGGGCAGTCCGCGATCCACCAGATAGGCCGGCATGTGCACGGCGACGAAGAAAATCTGGAACCCGCAGGTGAACAAGCCGAGGACGAGCAGCACGTAACTCTTGTGCCCCAGCGCCTCGCTGAGCGCCTGCGACACCGATTGCTGCGGCGGATTGATTGCCGCAGCCGGGCCGCCAGACTGCCGGCGCGCCGCGAGCGCGAGCGACAGCGGCATGATCAGGAGCACGACGGCGGCGAAGACGACGAGCGTGTCCTGCCAGCCGAGACTGTCGATAAGCGCCACCGCCAGCGGAGAAAACACGAATTGCCCGAAGGAGCCGGCGGCGGTCCCGGCGCCGAATGCAAGCGAGCGCCATTGCGGCGGCATCAGCTTGCCGAAGGCGCCGATCACGATCGTGAACGACGCGCCCGCGAGGCCGAAACCGATCACGGCGCCGGCGGTGAGATGGAGCATTCCGGCCGTGGACGCGTATGCCATGGAGCCGAGGCCGATCGCGTAGAGCACCGCCCCGGCGCTGAGCACGGGCATGGCCCCATAACGATCCGCCAACGCGCCGGCCACCGGCTGGGCCGCGCCCCACAGCAGCATCTGGATGGCGAGCGCGAGCGCGAATACGTCGCGTCCCCAGCCGTGTGCGCTGGACATCGGGGTCAGAAAGAAGCCCAACCCGGAACGCGCGCCGAAACTGATGAGCGCGATCAGGCAACCGCAGGCCAGGATGAGGGCGGGGGTGCGCCAGGACCGCGGAGCGCGCGCGGCAATGACGGTAGATTGGCTGCTGTCCGCCCCGGTGCTGCTCGCGGTTTGCATTGCGCGCGCCCTTCCCTCGCCACTCCTCAGGCCGGCACGGCGGCCGCGCGCACGACCGGCTTCTCCACGATCGGCAGGTTGATGACCGCGGAGAGCAAGCCGAACAGAACCGAGAGCCACCACACTGCGTCGTAGGAGCCGGTGCGCACGAACACGACGCCGCCGAGCCACACGCCGAGGAAGCCGCCGACCTGATGGCTGAAAAATGCCACGCCGGCGAGGGTGGCGAGCCACCGTGTGCCGAAGATCAGCGCAATGATGCCGTTGGTAGGCGCGACCGTTGAGAGCCAGAGCAGGCCCATGACGGCGCCGAACAGGATGGAAGATAGCGGCGTCACCGGGAACATGATGAAGGCGAGCACCGCGGCGGCGCGCGCGAAATAGATGAACGAAAGAATATAGCGCTTGGGCATGAGATTGCCGAGCCAGCCCGAAGCGAGCGAGCCGACGATATTGAACAGGCCGATCACCGCGATCGTCCAGCCGCCGACTTGCGCGGACAGGCCGCGATCGACCAGATATGCGGGCATGTGTACGGTGATGAAGGCGAGTTGGAATCCGCAGGTGAAGAAACCGAGCACAAGCAGCAGGTAGGAGCGATGGCCGACCGCCTCCGACAGCGCCTGCCGCAGCGACTGCGGCGCCGCCCCGTGCGCTGCGCCTGGCTCCGCCGGCGCAGTGGCAATTGCGAGCGACAGCGGCAGCACCAACAGCATACCCGCACCGAACACTATCAGCGTAGTCTCCCAGCCGAAGGCGTCCATCAGCGAGACGGCGACCGGAGAATACAGGAACTGGCCGAACGAACCGGCGGCGGTGCCCGCGCCGAAAGCAAGCAGGCGCCAGCGCTCGGGCAGGAGCTTGCCGAATGCGGCGAGCACGACGGAAAACGAACAGCCGGCGAGACCGAAGCCGATGAAGACACCGGCCGCGAGGTCGAGCATCGCCGGAGATGTCGAATAGGCCATCAGGATCAAACCAATGGCGTAGAAGGTGCCGCCGGCGCACAACACCCGCATGGTGCCGAAGCGGTCGGCGATAGCGCCGGCAAACGGCTGGCCCAAGCCCCAGAGGATGTTCTGGATCGCCAGCGCCAGGCCGAACACGTCACGGCTCCAGCCGTTAGCTTGCGACATGGGGGTGAGAAAAAAGCCCAGCGTGGCCCGCGGCCCGAAGCTGATCATCGAGACAAGGCAGCCGCACACGACGATCACCACCGGCGTACGCCACCCCATCGTCGAGGCTTTCGTGGCGGAAGGAAATGAAACAGCCATGACCGGCAACCCGTATCGAGAATCCGAGAACAATTGTTACAACAAGAACGAGGCGACAATCGCTCACCCGGATCCGGTGCCTTGCAGGCCGAGGCAGCTCGGATCGCAATCGCTCGCGACTTTCTTGACCGGAACTCCAGCGGCTGCTTGTACGGCCTGACGTCGCCATCCCCAAACGAAAAGTTACGAAAACTTCTTCCGCCGGCGCATGGCAGTTAGTCCGGCGGGGGCTGGCAGACGGGAAACGGCAGTATTAAGCGGCGATTTGCTCGAATCGAGAATGGTCCCATCTCGAATCGAGAATAATCCCATTGAGAAGCTTGCATGCCGCCGGCCCTGCCGCGATGATCGCGTGCATCCGCAACAGACGATCATGACACGCTCGCTGCTCTGCCCCGGTGCCTTCTTGTCGCCGCTCGAGATCGATGCCGCGGTCACGCGCGCGCTCGCCGAGGACCTCGGCCGCGCCGGCGATGTCACGGCCGTCGCAACCATTCCCGAGGATGCAGGGGCGCGCGCCGTCGTCATGGCGCGCGAGGCGGGAATACTCGCGGGGCTGCCGCTCGTCGCCGCGGCTTTCGTCAAGCTCGCGCCCGAGATGGAGATTGCAGCCAATATGCGCGACGGGTCGAGCGTCGCCGGCAAGACCGAAGTGATGGTGGTGAGCGGCCCCGCGCGCGCCGTGCTTTCCGCCGAACGCACCGCGCTCAATCTGCTCGGTCACCTTTCCGGCGTCGCAACCGCAACCCATGAATTCGTCCGCCGTGTCGCCGGCACGCGCACGCGCATCTGCTGCACGCGCAAGACGACGCCGGGGCTGCGCGCCTTGGAGAAGTACGCCGTGCGTTGCGGCGGCGGTTTCAATCACCGCTTCGGCCTCGACGATGCGATGTTGATCAAGGACAACCACATCGCGGTTGCCGGCGGCATCCGCGCGGTGCTCGAGCGCGCGAAGGCAGTCGCCGGCCATCTCGTGAAGATCGAAATCGAAGTCGATACGCTCGATCAGCTGCGCGAGGTACTAGAGGTCGGGTTAGCGGACGCGGTGCTGCTCGACAACATGGATGCGACGACCATGCGCAAGGCGGTGCAAATGGTCGGCGGCAAGTTTGCGCTCGAAGCCTCCGGCGGCATCACCCTCGACACCATCGCCGAGATCGCCAAGACGGGAGTCGACTACGCCTCCTCCGGTTGGATCACCCACTCGGCGCCACATCTCGACGTCGCACTCGACATCGAGATGTGAGGACGGCTGTCGTCGACACGCGTTTTGCGTATCAAAGCTTCTTCGCCGCCTCGACGAGCCGCTGCGTCGCCTCGATGGTCGAGGCCTCGTCTCCCCATTCCGGCGCTTCGACGCCGTCGCCCCAGGCGCGCGGCCGGTAGAAAGTGTGCACTCCGAGCCGATGCATCTTGGTCATCTCGCGCACCCAGCCGGGACGCACCCAAGAGGCGTGGTAATGCGTGGCCTTGCCCACCTCGGGCAGCCACAGCTTGCCGTCGAGCATTTCCGCGGCGATCGTCTGGGCTCGCTCCCACATGTCGGGTTCACGCACGATGTCCGGAATCCCGTCGCAGGCGAAGGTGAACTGGCAATGCAGACGACGATGCGCGTTCTGGTAGACGACCCCGCAGACGGTGTTGGGATATTTGCCGGAGAACACGCGATTGAGCACCACCTGGGCCACTGCCATTTGGCCGCGCACGGCCTCGCCGCGCGCCTCGAAGTAGATCGCCTCGGCCAGGCATATCTCCGACTTCGAGCGGGTCGTCTCGTCGAGGCCGAGCAGCTCGGAAGGGGTCATCGGCCGCTGGTGCTCTCCGGTCACCTCGCCTTTGGCAGCAACCGTCTGTCCGCCGCTCGTGCCGTTCTTCATCACGACGCCCGGATCGGAGGGCAAAGGCGGCAAATCCGCCCGCTCGACCGGCGCGTCGAAAATGCTTCCGGGCTCGCCGGCGGGGAAGGGAACAGGTGGCACGGCCGCGAGCTTGATGTTGGCGCTGTTGCTCGCCGCGATGTCGGCAGCCTCGAATCGCGGTTCTTCTCCCGGCGCCCAAGGCTCGATCGCGCCGAGCTTTTTCCCCATCGGGTCGATGCTGAAAAAGACCCGCGCTGCGCTCCCCGATGCGTCCGCATCGGCGGCGGCAAGCGCGAGCCCGCTGACCGGCTGAGCGACTGCCTCGCTCGACGCCTCGCGCTCGACGGGCGCGGCGCTTGGCGCATCGGCTTGCGGCGGGGCGAGCACGGGGTAGGCTGACTTCCCTGCCGACCCTTCCGGCATGACCACGGCGGCACCTGCGGCACTCGCGAGCAAATAACGACCGGCGTTTGCGGTAGGCTGCGCCAAGGCCGACCGCTGTTCAGCCTCGCTTGCAGCGCTTGCGACGCCGACTGGCGCATCGGCTGGGAGAGCGTTTGTCGCTTGTTGCTGGGCGAGCGAGGAGCGCTCCTCGTCCGCGACCTCGGCGGGCCGCCCCGCCTTAAGCCGATCACCCTTGAGCGCGATCAGGCGATCTCCCGCGACGCCGTAATTGCCCTTGCGGCTGCGGTCGACCATCGGCCCGGCGTAGGGGCTGGTGAAGAACGTCGCTTCGCCGGGAAATCGCTCGCGGATCGAGCCTGCGCCCCCCGCACTGTTGGGATTGAAGCCGATCAGCTGGTAGTCCAACGGCAGCGGGATGGACGCCCCAGCCGACGACTGCGGCGCGCTGAACTTCGCCTCATGGACGGTGCCGAATGGGGAGGCAAACGCCGCCTTCTGCAAACGATCGACGATGGGCTCGCGCGCGATCACGGCAGCGAGGTCTTGGTGGCCGACCTCGCCCGTCAACAGCAGCAATGTCAGGATGCCGAGGCCGAAGGGAGCTTGCAGACCACCCTTCGGCCTGTTGCGCGATGCAACCATCCAGGCTTGCCCCCGCCCCTGCAAACGCGACCCATCTTCCCGCCGGCAGAAGGCGGCGTGATG
>VAZM01000440.1 GCA_005883135.1 Alphaproteobacteria bacterium | reverse complement strand
CACGAGATCTCGATTCCCACCCGGTGGTGCGCCGCTGTCTCGGCAGTCCGCTAGTACGAGCGCGAGGGCGAGGCCGTGGCGCCGCGACCGGGGGCAGCTCAGGCCGTCCCTTCAACTCTCCCGCGGCCATGGATGGCTCAAGCTCTCAGCTCGTGCAAGCAATGGCGGCTTTCGGCGGCGGTGCAGCCGACAGCGTGGCTAGCGCGCCGCTCAGTGCCGACACATCACAGCAGGCTTTTCTGACGACGTCGCACGCGTGAGGCGGTCACAAAAGGGCTAAACGGGCACCCGGCGGTGGCAGCGAGCGTCCAAAATCTCGCCGCAAGAAAAAGCCCCGCTCGGGGCGGGGCTGGAGTTAGGGAGGCGAGGGTTGGCCTATCTCGCGTCCCTATCGATCTAGCCCGCATGCTTCAAGTTGGCGACATCTCGTTAGTTCTGCGGGCTGCTACGCGAGAGGCCCAGCGATACTTGG
>VAZM01000439.1:7987-8574 GCA_005883135.1 Alphaproteobacteria bacterium | reverse complement strand
ATGACGAGCTTCGCAGTGGGCCGAACAGTAGCGAACGTGAATCCACCAGAACCCGTTCCACAGATTACGGGAGCGGACACCTAATCCGAGTTTTCCATGACATTGGGCGCATCTTTTCATTGCTGTTCCTTCTAGCCACCCGTCGCCCGTTGGTCACTGAGTGATAGGAAGAGTTCAAAACTGAATGGCGGAATCTGGTTTCGTCGAAGCGAAAAACGGTTTCATTTGTGTTTCGTGCGGAACTTCCAGCCGCGCGCGGTGTCCTTCGCCAGAACGAGAACCGCGGGCAAGGCCTCTCGAATTCCCCAATTGATGCAGTGGCAAAGGAGCAGGCAGCCTCTCGGGTCGCAGCATAGCCATCCTGCGGGGGTGCGGCAGGAGATTGGCCAAATTTTTGATTACAACGCCGTTCTTTTCGATCACAAAGGCCGGCGGTTTGTTACCGGTGTTCCACGCGGTGACCGTATCCCGTACCTGTACCACCCGACGCTGCCCGCGTGCGGGCAGGTACTGTCAGCCCCGCCTCAGCCGCTGAATTCGACCGCTACAAAGTCTTCGCGGAGACGAAGCCGATCGAAGCGAAAAAC
>VAZM01000439.1:5185-7952 GCA_005883135.1 Alphaproteobacteria bacterium | reverse complement strand
CCCTAAGTCGCCGCGCCATCGCGTGCGTTGCACGGTACGGCGGCCCGGTCCAGATAAGCTTGATCCGGGCCAAATCATCGAAGCCAGCTATACGGTCACAGACAATCTGCTTCGCGTCTTTGACGACGGGGAACGCGAGTTGGGCGTTGAAACGATACAGCCGGGCGATGATGCCGAGGCAGCGGCGCGAAAAGTCTTGCGCGAAAAGCACGGAAAGCACCTCTCGTTTTACAATCGGATCAGCTATCGCGATCACGTCATCTCATGAAGATTGTTTTAGATTACCCTAGCTTACTTCTTTCTGGCCGGTTGGGGCGGCAATCAGCAAAGCGTTATCAATCGCCTTCCGCAAACTAAGAGCTGCCGGAATATTCCCCCGCAGGTAGGCGACGACCATTTGCTCGTTTACGATAGCTCCATCCGGTCCCGCGTAGCTCCTGTTTGCCGTCAGGGTGATATTCACGACGCCATTCGTGAACCCAAATATGGGAGCGGCCTCGTAAAAAATGAACGGTGCATGAGGTGCATCCTTAATAGGGACCGCAGTAGCCTTTTCGGCGCGCGGATCGGGGTTGTCTGTCATGACGGGGCTCCTTCCGAGCCAGGCATCCTAAATTGGCTCGTCACCGGCAATTTCTCGCACGAGCCTCACGATCCTCCGTCGCAGGGCGGCATTATCAATTCGCCTGAACGCTTCCATCAGCCTTAAGCCGTGTGAATCGGAGACGAAGTCATCAATCTGAGCCATCAATAACGCGCTTCTCTTGGAGCCGAGCGTTGATGCATTCGGCATACCCTCGAAGAAAAATGCGACGGGCACCCGAAGGATATGGGAGATTTGCTGCAACCGGCTGGCCGCAATGCGATTGAGGCCTTTCTCGTCTCGCTGTAGTTGCTGGTAGGTGATGCCGAGCGCATCGGCCAGTTGCCTCTGGCTCATTGCTGCCATTTTGCGGCGCATGCGCACCCGCGCGCCGACGTGCTTGTCTGTAGGGTCCGGGGCCTTCTTCGCACCAATTGTATAGCGAAGCGCCATGGCTGACCGCTCGCTAAGGCTATGAGCAAAAATCAGCCCGACGCTCAAATATTTGTGGTCCCGATTCAATGAGCAATTTTTGGACGAGTTTTGCGCGCGTTATCGCTGGCTGCCGCACTCGACGTGCGCATTGTACGTTCAGGCGATCTTCTGCCGCCGTCGCCACCAGCCGAGAAGGCCACCGCTCGCCAAGATCAGGCCGGGAAGTCCAGCACCGGCGATGGGGCGGGGGACAGCGCTGACAGGATTGATCGCCGCCGAATAGTTGTCGGTCTCAAAGCAGCAGCCCGCAGTGCTGCTCAAGACAAGCGCCGTGATGGCTTGCCCAGGACCGGCTTGGATGTTGGTATAGTAGACGGACGCGGAGCGTTGAAAACCAAGGAATGTGCCGAGAAGAGTAGAACCATCATAGACATCGAGTTTGTTGAAGGTATCAACCGTTCCCCAAGCGAAGCCAACGTAGCTGACAGGCTCCGTCATTGTCACCGTGACATTGAGCGCCGCACCGAGAGTACCGTCTGCATAGATGTAATTCCCGGTCGCAGGTTGCGATCCCGGGCCGCCTGACGCATCATTCTTAACAAAGCCACCAGTGATGGTGCCGATGGTCGTATCCTGAACCGAATCAAAATCATCAAACAGCACGGCTCCCGGAACCGTCGTCATCGTCGCGTTAGGATTGAAGGTGACCGAGAGGGCAATTGCCGGAGTCACGGCCAGCACACACCCTGCGACGGCAAGCGCCGCGCCCAGCTTCGACTTCATGATGCCAGCCCTTCGGATCGACCGCCGTAGCCGTAATTAGCATCCGCTACCGGATTCAACCCGTCAACGGAAACGCGACTCGCATTTTATGGACAACCGCTTGCGGCTGGTCACCTGGCTAAATCAGGCCACGTCTACGTCCGGCACGCCCCGCGTTTCGCCAGCATTTTACTCTGGTGTTTCCCTGGTACACTCTGATGGTATACCTCCCGTTGGGGAAACGCTTGACCAGTTGGGGCCTAACACCTTTGCCGTCATCGTAGACGCCGTTACGCCAAGCCGAGCAGGCTGCCGTGGCGGACCATGTGCACGAGTGCATCCTGCTGCGAGGATAGTAGCCTTGGCTTGTGCCGCCTGCGCCAGCATACGCGCCGCCGCGACCCCAAGACTGCGCACTGGCCGGCATGGCAGTGCACGCGAGCAGGCCGGCAATCACAAGTAACACCTTCATGGTAGTTAGCTCCATTACTGGCTCTTCGGCTGGCTTACCTAAGACCACTCAATCTCGCGGCGCCCTGTTCGCTTCGCTGGTCGGCCTGATTCCAAGCATCAATTACGGGTAGCGTCTGCAACGGAACGGGTTACTGAGTTGCCCTTCTGAACCGCGCCAGTAATCGGGTGGCGGCGGAGAATGGCATGCCCGATTTGGACACAGGAGTAGTTGACCTCTGCCGCCGCAATCTTCGCAAACGGAAATCCAAGACGCGGCCGTTCCGTTACATGACCAGCATGCCTCCGAACGCACCGCGGCGGCGCATTCAGGACAAACGGGAAACAAGCTGGTCTTGCGCATCTGAGTTCTCCCATTGATAGGAGCTCAACCCAACTGCACATACGCTCAAACTATTAGATGTGGTGTATACCGGACTATGGCTTCGGCTGATGTGATGGTCATCACGAATGATCGATTCTCCGGTCGTCCCAAATGAGAACCCCGCCCGAGTCCGAGCTAGGCGGGGCCCTAGG
>VAZM01000439.1:3727-5179 GCA_005883135.1 Alphaproteobacteria bacterium | reverse complement strand
AAGGGAAGCGCAAGCATCGTGGGGGTGCTCGAACTATCGTCTCCTGCACCTGTGATGGTGAGCGCACCAATCGTGACAGCGAGAGCGGCGACAGCGGTGAGTATAATCCTGGTCATAGAGTCCCCCCTTTCTGTGTTGGACCCTAGCTGTTGTATAACCGCTACCCTTTCCCTTCGCTGTGATCGCGGTCACAAATTGCGCGATTGTTAGCCAAAGCGATCTCAGGCTTTCAACAAGATGCGGAGAGGGGCAGCGTTGGGCAACACTGTGTCCATAGCTAAAAGCTATAGCCGCGCCATCTTTCGTTTTTGATTGCGCGCCTCACGTAAGCGAAGCACCTGAGTGGCGCTTGTTTTTGTCATCATCTCTCGGTGCCGCCTCTGTGGCCAACTTGTGCAACCTTTGGGCCAGCTGTTCGAGTTGTTCGTTTGCACGCAGTTGGTGCAGACGGTCAATGCAGACCTGAACCGTTTGAGCGTGGTTGTCGGCGATATTGTAGATGTCTTTGGCGCTACTCATGATGTTGAACTCCCCTCGGAACCCTCAAGGGGGGCTTAGGCTTCAGCAGGTATCGGTAAAAAAGTAAGGGCGAAGCGACCGTATCCCCGTCCCCGAAGCTGTAAACCCCACCGCTAAACGCGTTCGGGCGCCAGAGGTTCCTCACCGAACATCCGGCACGAAGAGCCCGTAAGGCATTCGCTCCTGGAAGTGCTTAAGCACGCGGGTTTCTCCAACGGGCACGTTGATTGCCAGAGCCTCCCCATCGGCTGTCTTGAACTCGACAATATACGTACCGTCATTCCTCGGGCCGTAGATCATGATGCGGTTTCGCCCGCTTTCCGGTGCCGCGCTCATCGCCACCGCTCCTTTTCCCCAATCCTCCTCGGCTTCGCGCTTCACTGCCGGTGCGTCGGCGTTCTTCATCTTGAGCCAATCAGGCGGAACGGTAGGTGGAGTCTCTGCGCTTCGAGACAATGCCCTCAAGTCCGAGTTTGCAGGCGTGCCGAAACACGGTCTCGCCGTCGCCCTCCATGTGCTCGTTGAAACGGATGCCAAGCCCAGCGTTGCCCAGGATCATCTCTAGCGTGGCGCTCCGACCCCCGTAGCGGATCACGTCGGAGATCGTCGCCGTTCAGTTCGATCAGATCGAAGGCGTATAGGAAGATGCTTTCATCATGGCGGCGGTAGCGAACGCGATTGAACGAGGTGACGCCATTGCCATCAAAGGTAACCGCCTCCCCGTCGATGATGCAGGAGCGCGAGCGCAGGCGAGCCAGCGTCTCGACGATCAGGGGAAAACGATAAGTGAGATCATGCCGGGGTGGCTGTAGAGCCTCGCCTGTGTGCCTGTCTTACGCGCGATGACGCGCTAGGACCGCTGGGGGGAACAAGGCAGCCCTTCCTTTGTTATTTCAGATACAAAACAGGGAAAAAGGAGACACCCATGTTGGT
>VAZM01000439.1:0-3713 GCA_005883135.1 Alphaproteobacteria bacterium | reverse complement strand
GCATTGGGGTTCGTTAGCGCAATGGTTGTCGCCACGCCGGCGCCGACCCTCGCTCAAGGTGTCTACATAGGGCCAGGTGGCGTCGGAATCGATACGGGTCGACCGCCGTATCCTGAGCGGTACTACAGAGATAGAGACTACAGAGATGACCGCGATTACGGATACGAACGAGGACGATATCGTGGCTGTCGGACCGTCACGATTGAGCGCGACGATGGAACCATGCGCAGAGTGAGACGGTGTGATTGAATATCTTGCCGATGCAACGGGGCGGCTCAACAGCCGCCCCTTTTTTTGGTGCGCGCCTTCCATCACCACAAAGATGCTAAGCGCTGTGCTGGCGCAAAAAAAGGCCCACAAAGAGGCCCGGGGAGCTTAGCCGTGTGTCCTCGTGGTGCCCGAAGGCAGCCCGTCCCCCACATTCCAGGGCGATCCTACGGGCGCTGCGTTGGCGTTGAAGATGCGGCCGACAACAGTGCCGTTGCAGAGCACGTCAAAATCGTCATCACTCCAATGCCCGGATGAGCGGCTGGCCGACGCTCGCTTGAGGAAAAGCACCTCCCGGCCGGCTTCTATCATCGCCATCGTTCTTTGCCCCAATCCTCCTCGGCTTCGCGCTTCACTGCTGGTGCTTCGGCGTTCTTCATTTTGAGCCAATCGGGCGACCGGCCCGAACGTTCCTTTCGCTTCGAGACAATGCCTTCCAGACCGAGTTTGCAGGCGTGCCGAAATACCGTCTCGCCGTCACCCGTCATGTGCTCGTTGTAGCGGATGCCAAGCCCAGCCTTGGTTAGGATGATCTCTAACGTGGCCTTGCGGCCTTCTAGCGGATCACGCCACAGATCGTCGCCGTTCAGTTCAATCAGATCGAAGGCGTACAAGAAGATGCTTTCGTCGTGGTGGCGGTAGCGGACACGATCAAATGAAGTGACGCCGTTGTCATCACAGGCAACCGCCTCCCCATCAATGATGCAGGAGCGGGAGCGCAGGCGGGCCAAGGTCTCGACGATCAGCGGGAAGCGATAGGTAAGATCATTGCCATGCCGGCTGTAGAGCCTCACCTGTACGCCAGTCTTGCGGGCGATGACCCGAAAGCCATCGTGCTTGATTTCGTGCAGCCATTCGCTGCCTGAGGGCAGCTTATCGGTTTTGCCTGGGAGGCACGGCGCGACAGACCCGGCCGGAAGGGTGGGCTGCAACATGCTGGCCAAATAAAATTTGGGCAGTCACGATTGCAACTTCACATTAAAAGCCCGCATTCCTGCTTAGGCTTGTGTCGTCATCATAGTACGTTGGGGAAAGGGGATGCGGGCAGCCCCGACCAACCCCGAGGAAGGCGAAAATTTTCGCCCATAAGCCCGATCGGCGCCCTGCTCTTGATGATCCGCCAGCCGCTCACACTGATCCGCTAGCCGGTCACATTCCTCAGCCATACTCAGCAACGTCGAGCGGTTTTGCCCGTGCGGCAGGCTCCGGGCCATGAAATGGAAATCCCGCGCAAGCTGCCGATACTGCTGCGCCCTGGTAGTAGTTACCGCCATCGAGCAACGGTTCTCTGCCTAGACCGCAACGCAAGGCAGGGCGTTGTTGACGCGATGTCCAAAAAATAATGGGGCACTCGAACGGAAACTTGTGACGGCCGTCACATCTTGCGATGCGGGGAGCCCGCACACTAGTCGGACGGTAGATACGGAAGCACCCCCAGCCGTTTCCTGTAGCTGCCGAAGCGGGCAGGCTGTAGTCTCGAAATCCCCCCGACGAGATCGCCTGCCCGCGCCAACAATTTCGACAAGTGGTCCCAACAGATGGATAAAAACAGCGCAGGCGGCCTGCGGTGGATGGAAAAATCCCCCGGCGGCTTTGCGGCATGTACCGCCATCAGCCGTCCCGCGTGTGATAATTATCACGGAGTTGTCGAACTGATGAGATGCGGAACGGTTGGACCGTCTGGCGCGTTGGGAAAACTAGCCGGTCGCCCATACCCTCCCTCCTCCGTGCTCGGCCGGTTATCCAGGGCGTAGTCGCGAATGGCTACGCCCTCTTCATTTTGGCAAGTTGCGGCCCCGACTTCTCCTCACCTCTGGCGGCGGGGGGTGAGGGGGTGGGAGCAGTCCCGTCCCTGAACGTTCCCACCAGATTGCCGCGAGGGCACACCCCCTCGGCTCCTGCATCGGCGCTGGTACTGGTCTTCTCGGCTGGTGGCGACGGCGGAAGAAATCGTCTGAGCGGGTAAGGCCCGCGTTGCAGCGGTTAGCGATTGCCGACAATCGCAGTTTATCAGTACACGGGCTAACCTTTAGCCCCCCGATGCGCGGCTCGTTGTGAGTCTATACTAGCCCTCCGCTTCGACCGCCGCCGATGGTTCTGGCTAACGTACACTCCCCCACGGGTCTGCTTTCTTGACAGGCTGTTCGCGAGTTGTTTTCTTGAGCGTGTCTTTGTATGCCTTATCCATCTCTTCGTTCTCTTTCTTCTTCTGCTGCTCAGCTTTGTTTGCTTCAGCCTTAGCAGGGTCTTCTTCAGCGAATGCAGGCATCGCGAACGACGTCATTATTATTATCGCAATTATTATCGCAGCTGCCGCAAGGACTCTCATTTCAATCTCCCGCACAGATTACTAGGACAGAAAACGCTCCCAATTAGGGCACAGCCCCGTCTGGTGCCGCGATTTCCGATCCTCCGCGAATACGGTCCCGGCAGCGCTTCCCCCTATTCGGCGCAAAAAGAAGCCCCCGCCCGTCTGGCTGGGAAAGGCGAGGCCAAGTACTTGGGGTGCGGAAAGGGCGAGGGCTCGCCAATCCGCTACCCCCGCAACCAGGCCCGCGGCGGCACGGTTCCCGCAAACGCTCACATTGCGGGAGGCTGGTTTGAGCTTGCCGAACAGTTGGATGCGCTAGAGAGGTAGCGTAACGACGAGCAAGGCAATAAGCATCGATGACAGACAAAAAGGGCTCCCAAGACTACCGATGGCTTGCAGAACAGTGCCGATAAGCCGCCCGCACCGTCTCAACGGAAAAAGAACGTGCCGACCTGCTGGCCAGGGCGAAAGCCTTTGACTTCCTAGCGAACCATGGTCCAGCAACACCTTCGGAGATTCAATGAATAGGTTAGCTCATTGGCGTTAGACACAAAGGACGGCGCTGGATCGAACCTCGGCGTGCATCGCACCTCGCTTGCCACCAATATCGTTTGCGGGTGTGCTGCTGTCGTCGGCTACGACTTGGCTGCTTAGCTGAGACTTTCGAAAGAGTTTCTACAAAAAAGCTGCGCGGATTTGGTTTTTTCGCCAGACGCCTTGCACGTTGTTAACACACTTCGCACGACCGGAAGGAGTTGCCCTTGCGCTTCGCCTCCCAATCATTGCAGCGCTGGTGACGGTTGCGGCGGCAAATGTTTCGCTGGGCAATCGGTGGCACGATCCAGTCCGTCAAGGTTGCTGTGCTTGGTTATCGCGCCGCGCGGGGCTCCTGCATCATCGACGGAGAGGCGGTTGCCTGACCAGATGTCCCTCCCAAAGAGCCCTGCCTCGTTGTACCTAACGCCAAATTTTACCCTTCGTTAATTGCGGTGAGAGATCAAGGACGCTCCATCGTCAGCCCAGAAGGACTTCTCATATGGACCAGACCCTGGAAAACCGCATTCGCGAACGCCCCTATGAAATGTGGACCGCACATGGGTGCGTGCACGGCCAAGCGGAGCAGCACTGGCTTGCG
>VAZM01000438.1 GCA_005883135.1 Alphaproteobacteria bacterium | reverse complement strand
GATCTCATTACCGGAGAGGCCTCAACGGGCCATTAGGGTCACCAGTGTTCGCATGCGCCGGGAAGACCGATCCTCCATCTCGTTTTCATCCTCTCGCAGACCTCGGCAGGTTAAGGGGTTTCGACTAGTCGCGTTGAATGATCACGCGGCCTAAATCTTACTCGCCTCGAAAGTTCGACCATGAGCAAGGACGCTCCAAGCAATGCGGGCGAGCTTGTTGGCGAGCGCGATGGCGAGGACGTTGTGATGCAGCCGCTTCTCGGCCGCCTCGAGCCACGGCTTGAGGCCGTGGCGCTGCGAGCTGTTGGGCTTGATCAGCACAACCCATGCCGCCTGGACGAACAAGACACGCAGGTAGCGATTGCCGCGCTTGGATATCTTGCCGAGGATGGTGCGGTCGCCGGTCGAGATCTGCTTGGGGACGAGCCCCGGCCAGGCGGCGAAGTCGCGGCCTTTCGTGAACGCATCGCCGGTGCCGATTGCGGCCACCATCGCGCTGGAGATGATCGGTCCGATCCCCGGCACGCTCATTAAGCGCTCACAGCCGGCATCCCGGCATGCAGGGATGCCGAGTTTTCAACGGCACTCGCCTCGGCCTACGGCCTTTCCGTCGTGCCGCTCTTCATGCTGATGGGGCGCTCGCGACGGGTCATTAGCGCCCGCCCCGCAACCACGAAGGGATGCCGGGTTGTTCAATGGCAATGCGGCGGCAGGTCTGCTCTGAGCGCATTAATCTTTGGCGTCGGGCCCCTGCTCGCAGCCAGCGCGGTAGCGATCAACCGCCATAACCTTGATCTGCTGTGCGACGATCGGCAGGCAGCTGGAAACGCGGAAAAGCTCCAGGGCCGACAGACGTTCCTGTGTGGCGGATTGAATCGCGGGACCACTTTATCAGGTCAGATCTCACCCAGTTATGCATCTACAAATCGTCGAGGTAAATGCACAACTTACCGGGCGGTATGTGGCAAGCGCGCCACACTCCTGGACAATGCGGATAGGGCCAGCAGAAAGCCGCGGTGCGGGCTGGAACTGAACAAGCGGCTGGAATGTTAAGTGGCCAGCTATTCGGGCCTGGGGGCAATACCACTCTCGAATATTGGATCGATGGGCGGCGAATACGGGCCGCTCGGAAGGCGCCACAGCGGAAAAGGCCGTGCCGTTCCCGTGCGCTGCCCGTCGATCCGTCGTTCTTCGTCTCGCAGGGGCGCAAAATGAACATCGATCTAGACAGTTGGGAAGCAGGCTATGCGCACGGTCAGCAGGGACGTCCGCCGCGATGCGCGATTGAGTTCGACCAAGTGTCTTATTTGAGTGGTTTCTGCCATGGTCGCGCGTGGCGTGAGCGACAGCGCACTAAGAGCCCACTCCTCCGATCGCTTGAACGGCGCGCATGAGCCGCCGCAAGGGCGAGGTCGCTGGGCACATCAATGAGCGGGCGTTCCCGCACCTTGTCGAGCTTGAGTTGCCGCCCGGCGGCTTCCGCAGCCAGAACCTCGAGTTTGATGCCTTCCACCGTGAGCACGGCATTCCTATTCGCCGCGGCCGCGGCCGGCATGAGGCGGAGCAATTCCACGTCCGCTTCTGCTTTCCCGATGCCGCCACTGCTGATGCCTTTCACCAGCGCTTCGGCGGCACGCGCTTGACCTATTCACCGTTCAAGCCCGGGCGTCCCACCGGTTCCGAGAGCTCGGTATCAGCCGTCCTACTCGCCGCGTGTCGTCGATGGCAAAATCATGACGCCGGCGGACTTGCGGCGGTTGCATCTCCGATGAGATGCGGGCGGTTGTGGAAAGCGAGTGGCCAGAACTTGCGCACAAGCTGCCGCCGCGGCGATAGGGCGAACCGAAGCGGCGCAACTGATAGCTTGAATGCGGCCTC
>VAZM01000437.1 GCA_005883135.1 Alphaproteobacteria bacterium | reverse complement strand
GGACCGCTAAAGTTCTCAGTCGACGCCGCATAAAAGGCATGGCCTTGACTGCACCGATTGCCGCGCAAAATCCCGCAGCTATCGTTACGAACCAGATATAGAGAAGGCGCGGGTACTGCTCCCTCCCACCCTCGATCAGTTCATGGTTGTCTGCTTGATCGCGGCCAATCTTGAAAATGTCTTGCAGTTGCTGGTCCGTGAGCGCATGCAAGTCTGGTCTTACCTGGTCGTTTTGGTCGTCGCTTTCATCCTGTTTCAGCCACTCTGCAATCGGATCGTCAGCATGCACCGGCACTCTGCAATCATCCTGTTTCAGCCGGATCGTCAGCATGCACCGGGACGCCTAGTGTAAGCAATATCAAAAGCGCCGCAGCCAACACGCACTTTGTATCGGCGCTGATCGCAAACGTTTTTGCCACCAATGCGGCTTGGTTAACCGACTGACATTCACAGCACTTCCGTTGAGGTTGCTTAGTTTGCTTTGCCCTGATGGTTATGCTTCCAGATGTCGCGGTGGCCGTCCCGCGCCATAAAGCTTTGGCTTGAGGATCACCTTTTGCACGTTCCCTGGCAGAACATATCGGCCCACGTACCAATACGCCTCGACGTTAGCTCCGTAGGACTGATCGATCCCGCTCGACATCGTATTTGCCACGAACTCGCCAAGTCTTCCTAACTCCCGCACACGTAACAGACGGACGAACGGACCAGCTAACCCTTGATCCTCGATGACGATAGGTCTCTCATTTTGGCGGAGAGCAGCAATCAATTGTGACCTACGAGAGACCCGCACTGGGATCGGTGGCAAGGACTTCCGGGGGTCGGCGTTGCTGTAATCACGTTCCAACAACATGCCGAGGTCCTTGCGCACAGAATGTGGGCGTCCAGAAGGCAGCTAGAAAAAACGCCAGCTGTTCTCGATGCTAACCCTGATGAAGAGTAAATTTCCGCGATTGGGGCGGAGCAAACAGGTCAAACCTGAAAGGTTGGGGTCCTCTCTGCAGCACAGTGGGAAGACGCATTGGGCGTGCTAAAGCGTGCGCTGTATACCGCTGCGCCGTCACTGCCGCGCGCTCTCGCGCCACGACTATTTGTAACTTAGCGCGGGCAAGCCGGGCCTTGGTTTTGCGCGCCCTCTTTGGTGCATCAAAAAGCTGCACACTCGTCAATCTCTTCATGATCTGCCACCGAT
>VAZM01000436.1 GCA_005883135.1 Alphaproteobacteria bacterium | reverse complement strand
CAACCACCTTCTCTCTCGACGATATCGGCCGCTATGTCTGCAACACGCTTGATGAGGCATTGGCCGGCCAAGATTCGGGTGTACATCCCGATGCGCGGCCGTTCGATCTCATCGTAGTTGGTGGAGGTAGTTTCGGCGGGGTCGCAGCGACCCATCTGTTTGACATTGACGCCTCACATCGGCACCGAATCCTAGTTCTGGAGGCAGGCCCGCTTGCCTTGCCTGAACACGTTCAGAACCTGCCGCCCGATCTGAACCCGCCCGGCAAGGGGGGTGCTGGCACAGTGTGGGGTCAGCCGTGGCTATCCGACAGCCCCATGAGCTTCAATCAAAACTTCCCAGGCCTTGCCTTCTGCATCGGCGGCCGCTCCGTTTTCTGGGGTGGGTGGTCGCCCTATCTCATCGACTCCGAACTTCCCCCTTCATTATGGCCCGCGACCGTCAAAAAGGATCTCACGCAAAAGGTGCTTCCGCCCACCGCTCCGGTCGAAAGTTATCTCGATGCCGCCGCGCGCCAGATCGGCACGGACGCGACCAACGACTTCGTCTTCGGGCCACTCCACGAGGCGTTGCGCCAACGCCTGTTTGACGGTCTCAAGTCCCGCATCGCGGGGGATACAGTGCTAACCGGCAACCGCGGTTCCCTGACGCGGATCGAAGACCTCGAAGCGCCGCTCGCGGTGCAGTCGGGCCCGTCGCGGCCGGGGACATTCCCGCTGAACAAGTTCAATAGCGTTCAGCTTCTCATCCGGGCTGCGCGGGTCGCGCAGGCAGAGGCGCAGCAAGCCGCTCCGTTTGATCTCGGCGCGTCTGATGCAAAGAAGCGTCTGATGATCGTCGACAAGGTTTATGTAACGCGACTCGTCCGCGATGGCGCCCATATTGTTCGGGTCGAGACGAACCAAGGCGCAATCGACGTGCCCCCAGGCGGCGCGGTCGTTCTCGGTATGGGAACGATCGAGAATACACGTATGGCTCTCAATACAGTCCCAGAGAAAAAGCTGATTGGTCGTAACCTCATGGCGCATCTGCGCTCGAACTTCACCTTCCGAGTCCCGCACAATTCTTTCGCGGGTCTCAATTTGACTAAGGAGCTCGCGATCTCGGCGCTCTTCGTTAAGGGCATCCATACCCGAAGCAATGGCACAAAGGGGCATTTCCACGTTCAGATCACGGCGAGCGGCGTCGGCGAACTCGGCATGAACTCTGAGGCTGAGCTGTTTAAGAAGATCCCGAACATCGATGAGCTCGATCAATTTCGGGATCTCAATGACAAGTGGATCGTTGTGACGCTACGCGGTATCGGCGAGATGATTGGCGACAAGACCTCCTCAGATCCGCAAAACCGCATCACACTGGGAGAGGCCGATGGCAATGGCGTACCACGGGCCATTGTTCGGCTCGAGACCAATCCAAAGGACGCGAGCGATCCCCGAGGGAACGAGGACAACAAGCTGTGGGATGCAATGGACGCTGCCTGTGACGAGATCGCCAAGGTCTTCGCCGACGGCAAACCCATCCAGTACCTGTCGCTGCCCAATGATTCGGGCAATGCTGTATGGC
Source organism: Alphaproteobacteria bacterium (assembly GCA_005883135.1). GTDB lineage: Bacteria > Pseudomonadota > Alphaproteobacteria > Rhizobiales > Xanthobacteraceae > VAZQ01. The sequence continues at coordinate 458 of VAZM01000436.1, read as the reverse complement.
AACCAAGCCCACCCCCGCGCAACAACCGGCGCGACACGCTCAGTTCAACCCATCATGAGAGCGGCACTCTGTGGATGGGGGAAAAGGCTGATGCTTCCGTAACAGATGATGCCGGGCGCATCTGGGAACTCGACAACGTCTATGTCGTAGGCCCGGCTGTCCTGCCGACTATGGGCTCCCCCAATCCGATGCTGTCAGGCGTGGCGCTCAGCCGACGGACAGCGGAGCGGTTGGCCCCGCCAGCGGTCATCGCGAAAGTTGATGCGGGGTTTGAGCATTTGTTCGACGGTACTGAGAGGACCTTTCAACGGTGGCGATCGGCCGGACCTGGAAGTTTTGCTCTTATTGACGGGTTGCTGGTCGCCCAACCAGGTCTGCCCGCAAATGTTGACGGGGTTCATGTTCCGGTCGGAGCTCATTCGGTCTTCTATTACGCGGCCGAGGCCTTCAGCGACTTC
>VAZM01000435.1:565-4139 GCA_005883135.1 Alphaproteobacteria bacterium | reverse complement strand
GTAAAACCGGGGAAGCGGGTTGCGGGGCTGAGTAACTGGGTGAGGAGACTGCCGACTCCCCACGCGGCGCGCGTGTCGCTCAGCAATCGTCAGGACGGCGGTGATTCTTTGATGCACCAGCAGCGGTAGGCATTCTCCCACTTGCGAATTACGAATCGCCCTTTTCCGAGGCGATGGATCGCATTCCTTGCGGTTCGCACTTCTTTTTTGTCCGCTGAAAGAGCGAAGCTTTCTCCAGGCTTCATCTCGGCGAGCGGAAATTTCCGTGAAGCAAACACGGGCATTGGAACCCCTTTCTCGATTTGATAGGTCCCATTTTTGTTTTGTTTTTCCATGTTTGTAATCCCCTACATGTGTGCCAGGCGCTGACCTTCTTAGTCGCTATGCCCAGGTCCAAAGACTTGTTCATCAGCGTCAAAGATTGTTTCTCGCTCCGGCCTCGCTGTCAGGCCTTTTCCTTATTGGCCCTGCCGCAAAAGACGTGTGGCGAATTGCGCCCGCCAGATGTTAAGGCGATCTTCTGCCGCCGTCGCCGCCACCAGCCGAGAAGACCACCGCCTGCGAGTATTAACCCGGGCAGACCAGCGCCGGCGATGGGCGCGGGCACCGGCGTGGGTGGGTCGAACAGGGTCATCTCGATGAACGCGCCGACGTCTCCCTGCGGCGGACCGGCGTTACCAGAGAACGCGAACATCTCGGTGATCTTGAACGACGGACTAGGGAGGACACCCGTCAGCGTCACGCTGTCGGTTCGGATCGTGTCGCTGAAGACGTCCTGGCCGATCACTGTCCCGCCGCCCACGAACGGGCCGCAGAACGGGTTCGGTGTGTTACACACCAGAACTTGCGACGTGACGGTGTAGCCGTTCTTCACCGAGGGCATCTCGCTCGTGCCCCACACCGTCGGGAACGTGAAAGGGTTGCCCGTCAGGGTGCTCTCCCACGTCGCGTAGAGGTAGATCGTGCCGCCCTGCGGCGGCACGAAACCATCATTGAATGCAAACTCGAAGGTCGGGTTCGGTCCGCCCAGGCCGCCGGAATAGATGTTGCCACCGGGCGGAATGACCATCGCAACGATATGGTCGAAGCCGAAGCCGGAGCCGAGCATGAGGGCGTTCGGACCGTTCGGCGTGCCTGGACCATAGATGAACTGGTTGATCGGCGAGGTCGGCGTGACCGGGCCAGACACAGACGAGAGTATCTGGATGCCGGGCATGCCGGCCGCCGGGTCGAAGTATCCGATGGTGACGGTATCGGCGAGCGCCGGTAAGGGACACGCCAGCATGGTCGCCAACAGCAATGGCAATGATCGTTTCGACAAGTACCCTCTCAGAGATCTCTGAACACGCATTAATCGGCAGCGATTTCAGCAAGTCTCATCGTGCTGACAAAAGTGGTCAGCGCGCTTGATAGGTCGAACTTTTGATGGCTGCTGCTACTACTAGTGGATTAGACGGTTTGCCGACGACGGCGTCGCACCGAGGCGACTTGTATTTGTATCCGCCACGAGAGCAGCTCCGAACGACCGCCTCATTATTTTTTCTTCTTCACTAAGGCTCCAAATGACTCGAGGTCACCACCGAAAATCACATAGTCTTCGTCAGGCAATTTGTTCAATTCGAATTTTTTAGACGAAACTAAGCTTTTTTGGACGAAGCGAAATCGTTAGCGGCGAGCGGTGGCCTTCTCGGCTGGTGGCGATGGGGGCAGCGGACTGCTTTGAGAGGCAAAGGCCGCTCGGGACGGGGTTTCCTTTGGGGCGGCGCATTCCGCTCGGCTCCATAGATGGCCGTTCAAAAAATGCAGGCCGTTGTCCAAAAAACACACGTCAAACAAATCACTCAGCTCGTTATTCTCTTCGCAATCGATGAACGGAACCGGACACATCTCCCCACAGTCCCCGGCAGTCCATCGCACAGGCCGCTCGGCTAAGCTCCCGGGCGGCCTTTGTCGTTCGACCGCTGCGGGGGCCGGAGATTACCACGAGAACACATTCCCGGAGCCACTTGCTGCCCGGCGCGGCGCTGGTGACGAAGGCGAAGACGATTGTAGTGGGTTTCCGGCCACTCGCCGCCTCACGAAGCGTAAAACAACTTCGGCGGGGGGCTTCCGTTTCCAAGCCTCCGGACGCGCAGTCGAATCCTCCTGCGGTCGCCTTCGCTGTGCAGATGCGCCCGGGCCCCTTTGTATGCCGCTTCGCCCGCATCTCCGGCCGCCACGAACCGCGCGTCTTGCTGCTCCCAGCGGCCACGGCGGCAAAGCTCGACCTCGTATATGTCCATGACCATGAGGCTTCTGTTCTACACGTTATTTCTGTCGCACTGTGATGTGAACTCGTTCAGTGAACCTAAACAGAATCGACATTCTTGTGATTGCCATCACATCCGCGTAAGCGGCTGTCGCGTACCTGGGCTGAAAGCAATGGTCGGGTTGTGGCGCGACCCGAATTCGAAGTCTTGAAATGTGGGCAGGATTTTGGAACGGCGGGAGGAAGCCGCTTCCTCCCGCCTCGCCAAGTCAGGCGTGGCCCTACCAATCGTTGACACCGCCAAGGGGCCTTGGCCTACTTGGCACTTCTCCCCGCGGCGGGGATCTTCCCGGTCGAGTAGCGCGTGGCTCGGTCGCTCCCAGAAAGATGGCCTGCCGTCCTGTCCGCGGCGTCAACTTAGCGGTTCAAGGCCATCGGCTCGCGCTGGAGGGGCAGCGACTAGGCTGCCCCTCTGCTGACCAGCAGACGTTTTCGCGCCCGCCGAGATGGAAATGGTCAACCAGCCTTTCGCCTTTCGTCCGGCAGTACATACCCGCCAAGCACATACTGGGGCTTACCAGTCCACAGTTGGAACCTCCTCACGGTAAAGCGCGCGGCGGGGTGTTCTATCCAAATGGATAGCTCTCGCTGGCTCACAGTTATAGTCCCGTCTCTGAAGGCATAGGTGCCTGGACCATCAGGGCAACCGACATTTTCCCAGGTGACTTGCGTGGGAGCAGCCTCGCCCTCCCGTTGCTCGTTCGGCAGCTCGTAGCCGCCAGCGAGGACATATTGGGGCTTGTTGGTCCAAAGGCGAAAACCCCTCACCGTGAAGAGAGCGTCGGGCCGCGCCCTCCAAACATCAATCTCTTCCTGCCCGACGGTTATCGTGCCGCCCCTGTATGGAAAGCTGCCTGAGCTTTCGGGGCGCTGGAGGTCGTTCCAGTTAACCTTCATGAGCTTGCAGCCTCGCTAATGAACCGTTCGAATTTCGACCGACGGTCGCTCCGAGCTTTATGGCACGCTCAGGACGCTCCACCTCTGGTAAGATGTTTCGGCAGGAAGGTTAATAAGCCATGAACGTCCAACTCAATTGCAACGCGCGTTTTAGTCTCAGTGGTCGTTACTCGGCCGCTAAAGAGCCGCCACGGGAATAGCCCGCGACGCCCCTGGCGAGGCCGTATCCGCACAGCGACGGGTTGAGAGCGTGCGCAGCTCGGCAGCACAAGGCGAAACAGGGCGGCACAAGGGGGACCTCACCTGCGAAGAGATGTCGACAATCGGCCTAGCTGATAGTTGAGCGCGCGGGCGCGCCTTAAGGCCCTG
>VAZM01000435.1:0-521 GCA_005883135.1 Alphaproteobacteria bacterium | reverse complement strand
CGGCCGGTGCAAGGCTCACGGCGGCAGGAGCACGGGGCCGCGCACGCCGGAGGGCCTAGAGCGCAGCAGGCGGGCAAATTGGAAACATGGGCACTATTCGCAGCAAGCCAGGCGGAACGGTCGCGCCTGCGGGCGGCAATGCTTGCGCTCCGCGACCTGTGCGGCTCGATCTAAGGCCAACGTCATCCCTCGGGCGCTGTGAGGCGCGGTAAACGCTAGCGGTTCGCCGGCGGCTGCTAGCCCAAGGACCTGCCGGGCGCTTCCGGTGCATCCTAAGCTTGCGCTAAGCTGGCACAGCGGGTTCCGGGGAGGAGCCCATGCTCGACCTCAGGCGACGCCGGTTCATTACGCTGCTCGCGGGCGGCGCAGCGGCGGCGTGGCCGTTCGCGGGGCTGGCGCAGCAGACGGGGCGCATGCGCCGCATCGCTCTGCTCGTGGGCGCTACCGAGAACGATCCGGAAGCACCATTGAGTTCAGAAGCGTTCCGGCAAACGCTCAACCAGCTTGGCTGGAAGGAGGGA
>VAZM01000018.1 GCA_005883135.1 Alphaproteobacteria bacterium | reverse complement strand
TGTCGGGCGGCCGACATAGTCCTTGAGGTAGCCATCCATCTCGCGGCGGAAGAGGGGATCGTTCTTCGCCGCGGCATACGCCGTCTCCAGCTCCAGAACGAGCGGCATCAGCGTTTCGGCGACAAAGCGGCCACCATAGAGCCCGAAATGGCCGCGCTCGTCGGGGCCCGTGCGGAACGAATTGAGCTGTTGGACGGTCATGCGCTCCTCACGACCCTGTCGGACACGGCCGGCTTGCGTCCGGTGTCGCGCCTCGGGATCCTTGACGCCGGGCGCGCTTTCGACACCCGACGAAACGTCGACGCCGCCGGCGCGGGTGACGCGAACGGCTTCCGCGACATTGCCGGCATCCAGGCCCCCCGAGACCATGAAGGGCAGCTTGAGATCGAGATTTTCCAGCACATGCCAGTCGAACGCGGCGCCCAGTCCGCCGGGGCGGGTGGCGCCCTTCGGCGCCCGGGCATCGAACAGGATGCGGTCGGCCACGGCAGCGTAGCCGGGCAGCGCGGACAGATCGGCCGCGGTCTCGACCGGCAGCGCCTTCATGACCGGCAGGCCGAAGCGGGCACGCACTGCGGCCACGCGCTCCGGCGTCTCGCGGCCGTGCAGTTGCAGCAGGTCGGGCGTGAGCGCGTCGATGCTCGCTGCCAGCTCATCGTCACTGGCGTCGACGGAAAGAGCCACCTTTTGCGCCCTTCCCCGCACACGCTCGCACAGCGCGCGCGCGGTGTCGGCGCCGACGTGACGGGGCGAAGGCGAAAAGAAGACAAAGCCGACGAGATCGGCCCCGGCCTCGAGCGCCACATCGAGCGCCTCGAAGCTCTTAAGCCCGCAGATCTTGATCAAAACGGACATCGCCGCACATTCCGCTACCGCGCGGTTCTACCGCGGCAATGACGTTTTGTCTCGCCTCTACATCTTATTGATAAACCAGGAGAACTCGTTCGGCTACGCGGCCGGCGGGGGGATGGTGAGCCGGGGGCCAGCGTCGACCGGCGCCGGCTGCGCGGCGACGGCGGGCGATCCCAAGCGGCGCCTGAGGCGGTCTACCTCGGCGCGCATCTCGCGCCTTTGCGCATCGGCAAGGCGCGCCGCGCGCCGCCACTTGCCTTGCCTGATCCAGGCCGCGCTGCCGCCGAGGAGGACCCCGCCGATCAGAATCACCAACATCAAGAGATAGAGCGGCAGCGCCCGTGTGAGCGCGGGATGAGCCGGATCGAAGGGATCGAAGGAGATAACGACGCTCTGACGATTGGCTACCGCCAAACTGACGAGGATGATCGCAAGCGGCACCAGGATCAACGCGGCGGCAATCCTGCGGATCATGAGGTTAGCCGCTCGTGCGATTGAGTCGCTCGCGCATTTCCTTGCCGGTCTTGAAGAACGGCACCGATTTCTTCTCCACGGAGACATGCGCGCCGGTACGCGGGTTGCGCCCGGTGCGCGCCGGGCGGTTCTTGACCGAGAAGGCGCCGAACCCGCGTAGTTCGACTCGGTCGCCACGCGCCATCGCCGCGACAATCTCGCCGAGAATCGCGTTGACGATGTTCTCCACGTCGCGCTGATAAAGATGCGGGTTCTGCGCAGAGATGCGCTGCACGAGCTCGGACTTGATCATCGCTGCTGCCATCCCTGGGCCTATGGAACGAATCGCTGGCTTTAATTTGCAATTGGAGGGTGCCAAAGGGCCAAGAGACCGTCAAGATTGAGGCGCTCCACCGCCTGCACCGCGCCCCAGTCTTCTAGCCGCCGGGCCAGCGAGCTCAGCCCGAGCACGTCGAGGCTGGCGACCATTGCGGTATGCAGGAACGGCAAGTCGCTGAAACGCTCGCGCAGGCGATAATCGCGGACCGGCGTCTTCGGATCGATGTTCTTCTCCTTCGCGAGCCACGCCAGCGCGGCCCTCTCGTCGCCGATCTCGTCGACGAGCTTGAGCGCGATTCCCTGCCGCCCGGTAAAGACACGGCCGTCGGCCACGCGCTCCAAGGCCGCATCGTCGAGATGGCGGCGCTCCTTCACCATGCTGCGGAACCAGGCATAGGAATCGGAGACGATCGCCTCGATCGCGGCGCGCGCCTCGGGCGAGGTGGGCTCGAACCCGTTCGGTGCGGCCTTGAGCGGCGAAGATTTGATCTCCTCAACCTTGATGCCGAGCGTCTTGAGGAGATCGCTGACGTTCGGATATTGGAACAACACGCCGATCGAGCCGACCAGCGACGTCTCGAGCGCGATGATGTGATCGGCTGCCAGCGCCGTGATGTAGCCGCCCGAGGCCGCGAGGCCGTCGACAACCACCACCAGCGGCTTTTGCTCCTTCAGGCGCATCAAGGAGTCGTGCAGCTGCTCCGAGCCGGCGGTGGTGCCGCCGGGGCTGTTGATGTGCACGATGACCGCCCGGGCGCGCGATTTCCCCAGCCGCTCCAGCGCCTCGACCCGCTGCATGTCGTTGCGGATGAGACCGCTGATGGTGACGCGTGCAATGGATCCTGCTGGCGAGCCGATCCATGCCTCGGTGCCGGGGGCGCGCAAGGCGGCGCCTGCCGCGACTACCGCCCCGATGGCAAGGATGACCGCGCAGACGCGCCAGAAGGTAAGCTTGCGCCGCATTCGGCGGCGATCGACGATGGTGTCGGCATCGAGCGACATGGTGCCTCATTCCCCCGCGATGACTCGTCGGCGCTATTCTTTCTTCTCGGACGGTTTTTCCGTGGCGCGCTTGAGCGCGGTGCCGAGGATGTCGCCAAGCGTCGCTCCCGAGTCGGTGGAGCCGTATTGGGCGATGGCTTCCTTCTCCTCCGCCACTTCGAGTGCCTTGATCGAGACCTGCACCTTGTGGGTACGGCGGTCGAACTGGGTGACGCGCGCGTCGACCTTCTGCCCGACGGAGAAACGCTCCGGCCGCTGCTCCCCGCGGTCGCGTGCCAGCTCGGAGCGTTTGATGAACGTCGTGAGGTCGCCGCCGACGATCTTCACGTCGATGCCGCCCTCTTTCACCTCCGTCACCTCGCAAGTGACCACCGAACCTTTCTTGAGATCGCCGGCGGTCTCCATCGGATCGCCCGCAAGCTGCTTGATGCCGAGCGAGATACGCTCCTTCTCGACGTCGACGTCGAGCACCTTGGCGTTGACCTTGTCGCCCTTCTTGTATTCCTCGATCACCTGCTCGCCGGGGCGCTTCCAATCGAGATCGGAGAGATGGACCATGCCATCGACGTCCCCGTCGAGACCGAGGAAGAGGCCGAACTCGGTCTTGTTCTTCACTTCCCCTTCGATCTCAGCGCCGGGAGGATACTTCTCGACAAAGGCCTCCCACGGATTGCGCATGGTCTGCTTCAGCCCGAGTGATATGCGTCGCTTGACCGGATCGACCTCGAGGATCTGCACGTCCACCTCCTGCGAGGTCGAAACGATCTTGCCGGGATGCACGTTCTTCTTGGTCCACGACATCTCGGAGACGTGGATAAGGCCTTCGATCCCCGGCTCCAACTCCACGAACGCGCCGTAGTCGGTAATGTTGGTCACGCGACCCTTGAACCGCGCGCCCACCGGGTATTTGGCCTCGATGCCCTGCCAGGGATCGTCCTGCAGCTGCTTCATTCCGAGCGAAATGCGATGGGTCTCGTGGTTGATCTTGATGATCTTGACCTTCACCTGCTGGCCGATGTTGAGCACTTCGGTCGGATGGTTGACGCGCCGCCACGCGATGTCAGTGACGTGCAGGAGCCCGTCGATGCCGCCGAGATCGACGAATGCGCCGTAATCGGTGATGTTCTTGACCACCCCGTCGATGACCTGTCCTTCTTCAAGGTTCTGCACCAATTCCTGGCGCTGTTCGGCGCGCGTCTCTTCCAAGACGGTGCGGCGCGACACCACGATGTTGCCGCGGCGGCGATCCATTTTCAGGATTTGGAACGGCTGCGGCTGATTCATTAGGGGCGAGACGTCGCGGATCGGCCGGATATCGACCTGGCTGCGGGGCAGAAACGCCACCGCGCCATCGAGATCGACGGTGAAGCCGCCCTTGACCTGATTGAAGATGACGCCCTGGACCTTTTCGTTGCTGTTGAACGCCTTTTCCAGCTTGCCCCAGCTCTCCTCGCGGCGCGCCTTGTCGCGCGAGAGCACGGCTTCCCCGAGCGCGTTCTCCACCCGCTCGAGGTAAACTTCGACCGTATCGCCGACCTTGATGTCTGCCTGCCGGCCCGGCCCCGCGAACTCGCGCAGCGCCACCCGCCCTTCGGTCTTGGCCCCGACGTCGATGACGGCGAGGTCCTTCTCGATCGCGACGACCGTTCCCTTGACCACGGCGCCTTCCTGCGGACTACCGTGGGTGAAGGATTCTTCCAGCAATTTCGCGAAATCTTCGCGGGACGGCGTGGCGGAACTGGCGGCGGTGGCCATGAACACTCCTTAAAAGCTAGCGGTTGGCGCCGGATTGTCGTTGCTGGCGTCGTGCTCGCAGGGGCCGAAAGTCCAATGCACCTTCGACAGCCGCCGCAATTACGGTTGCGCGGGCCTGAAAGCTTGCCCACGTGCGACGGTCCGGGCCGATGACCCAGCGATCAAGACGATGATTCACGTCCCGTGCGCCACGAAAGAAGCAGGGCGGAGCAGGCTCATCCTCCAGTGGCGGAAACACGGTCAGCCGCGCTTCCGGCCTGCTCGAACGGCTTCGACAATGTCGATGGCGGCCCGGAATGCGGCGTCTATATCCAAATGCGTCGTGTCGAGCAAGTATGCATCCGGCGCCGCTTTCAAGGGGGCTATCGTCCGCGTGCTGTCGCGCTCGTCGCGGCGGCGGATGTCGGCCAAGACCTCGGCCTCGGCGATGCGGTCGCCGCCATGCTCAAGCTCGACCGCGCGTCGGCGCGCGCGCACCTCCGGGGTGGCGGTAACGAAGATTTTCACGTCGGCGTCAGGAAAGATGACGGTGCCGATGTCCCGGCCGTCGAGCACAGCACCGGGCGCCGTGCGCCCAAAATCGCGTTGGAAGGCCAGCACTACGCTGCGCACCTCGGGGATTGCGGAAACAAGCGATGCCGCCGCGCCGACAGCCTGGGCCTTGAGCGCCGCTTCGTCGAAACGGCTGGGATCGAGCGCTTGGGCAGCCGCGCGCGCCCGCGTACGGTCCTCGGGAGAGTGGCCGGCATCGAGCAGCGCCTTCGCAACGGCGCGGTAGATCAGGCCGGTGTCGAGGTGCCGCAATCCGTAATGCCCAGCGAGCCGCTTGCCCAACGTCCCCTTGCCCGAGGCCGCCGGCCCGTCGATGGCGATGATCATGAAAGCTCGGCCCCGATGCTGCGCAGCAACGGGGTGAAGCCGGGGAAGCTCGTCGCGATGATGGCGGCATCGTCGACCCGCACCGGCTTTTCGGTGGCCAGCCCCATGACCACGAACGCCATCGCGATGCGGTGATCCATGCGCGTCGCAACGAGGCCGCCACCGGGCACGCGACCTTTGCCGTGTACGATCAGGTCATCTCCCTGGATTTCAACCTCGACGCCATTGGCCCTAAGCCCATCGGCGACGGCGCTCAGCCGATCGGATTCCTTTACGCGCAATTCCTTGAGCCCGCGCATCACCGTCACGCCCTGCGCGAAGCTCGCCGCGACCGCCAGCACCGGATATTCATCGATCATGGACGGCGCGCGCGCGGGGGGCACCTCGACTCCGCGCAGCGCAGATGCCCGCACCCGAAAATCGGCCACCTCTTCCCCGCCGGCGCTGCGTGGCTCCAGCGCCTCGATATCCGCCCCCATCTCGCGCAGCGTGACGATCAGTCCGGTGCGCAGGGGATTGGTCATCACGTCGGTGAGTATCAGCTCCGAGCCAGGCACGATCGATGCCGCCACCATGGGAAAAGCGGCCGAGGACGGGTCGGCCGGAACGGCGACAGGGGCGGCCGCCAGTTCGGGCTCGCCCCGTACGGTGATCTTGCGGCCCTGTGCGCCCTCCGCTTCGACCCTGACCTCGGCGCTGAAATGCTTGAGCAGGCGCTCGGTGTGATCGCGACTCGCTTCAGTCTCGATGACCGTCGTTTCGCCCGGCGCGGCAAGTCCAGCGAGCAGCACCGCCGACTTGATCTGCGCCGAGGGGACCGGCGTGCGATAGACGATCGGGATAGGGTCGCGCGCGCCGGTGAGCGTAAGGGGGAGCCGCCCGCCGTCGCTCATGCTCGCGGCGCGCGCGCCGATCAATTCGAGGGGATCGAGAATGCGTTTCATCGGCCGTCGACGCAGGCTGGCGTCACCGTCGAAGCTTGCGCTGATTGGACAGCCGCCCACTGCCCCCATCACCAGACGGCAGCCGGTGCCGGAGTTGCCAAAGTCCAGCACGCCGTCCGGCGCGCTGAAGCCGCCGACGCCGACGCCGTGGACGCGCCAGGCGCCCTCGCCCATGCGCTCGACCTTGGCGCCGAGCGCGCGCATCGCGTTGGCGGTATTGATCACGTCCTCGCCTTCGAGCAGCCCGACTACGTCGGTCTCGCCCACGGTGAGCGCACCGAGGATGAGGGCGCGGTGCGAGATCGACTTGTCGCCAGGCACGCGCGTGCGACCTTTCAGGGCGCCCGCGCGGCGCGCAGTGAGCGGAGATGAAGCGGCGTGGTCCACGTGCGAGCCTGCCTTTGACGCTCTCTAGCACGCAGCCGAGAGGGCGTCATCCAGACCGTCCATAGGCGCCGGCGCGGCCCTCCCAACTCCGTCGGGCGGCTATTGACACCGCCAGTGCAACTCGCCAAGTGAAGCACCTCAATTTAGACCCCAAGGAACCGGAACCGTGGCGAAACCCGAGCTCGGCACCAAGCGCCTCTGCGCCAACTGCGCCGCGAAATTTTACGACCTCAACAAGGATCCGATCGTCTGCCCGAAGTGCCACACGGTCATGGAGCTCACGGCGGTCGCCACGCGCGCGCGGCCCGAAACCGCGGCCGCGGCCGCTGCCGCCCCCGCGGCTGAAGAAGAGGTGATGGCGCCGGAGACCGCTGAGGCTGAATTCGTCTCGCTCGAAGAGGCGGATGCCGAGTCGCAAGGCAAGAAGACGCCGGAAGGCGAGGCGGCGGAGGGTGGCGAAGAGGATGTGGAGCTCGAAGACGAGGGCATGGACGACGCCGCCTTCATCGAGGAGCAGGAGGAGGGGGACGAGGACGTCACCGACATTATCGGCGACCGCGACGACGAGGAGGAAACCTGAGATCGGCGCGGCGCGGGCCTTCTTCTGGTCACGACAGCGCCGGCGCGTTACAATTCATTTCAGGTTCGGACGCGATCGTCCCGACATCGCGTCCTGTGTGGGGCCATAGCTCAGTTGGGAGAGCGCTTGAATGGCATTCAAGAGGTCAGGGGTTCGACTCCCCTTGGCTCCACCAATTAGATTAGATGTTCTTTCCGGCAGCACGTGAACAATCTGCTTGACGACCTGAAGGAAAGAAACCGCGCCTGGGCCGCGCGGATGATCTCGGAGGATCCAGACTTCTTCCGGCGACTCGAACGCCAGCAGGCGCCCCATTATCTCTGGATCGGCTGCTCCGATAGCCGGGTGCCGGCGAATACCATTGTCGGGCTCGACCCCGGCGAGTTGTTCGTCCACCGCAACGTCGCCAATCTCGCTTCGCCGCAGGATGCAAATTATTTAAGCGTGCTCCAGTTTGCCGTCGACGTCCTCAAAGTGCAGCACATTATGATTGTCGGACATTACGGCTGCGGTGGCGTCAGCGCCGCCGTCGATGGCAGACGTCGGGGACTCGTCGACCACTGGCTGCATCCCATTCGCGAGCTGTCCAGAACGCATAGCCAGGAGCTCGAAGCGCTGCAGGACGAGCGTCGTCGGCTCGACCGCCTATGCGAACTCAATGTGATGCAGCAAGTCAAGAATGTGGCTTCCGATATCTTCGTGCTCGACGCGTGGGCACGCGGGCAGAATCTCTCGGTTCATGGCTGGGTGTATTCGCTCGGAAATGGGCTGATTAACGATTTGAGCGTGACCGTGAGCGCTCCGCAGCAATGCTAAGCTCGACTCTCACCGCGATCGAGCATACTTGCCACACTGTGCGCCTAGCGTAAGCTGACGCCGTCGCCGAGCAGCGAGCGAAGGCCATGCCGTTCTCCCGCCGCCGCTTTCTCCAGCTGACGCCGAGCGCCGCCGCGCTGGTCGCGCAAGCGCGCCTCGCCAAAGCGCAAGCGTATCCGAACCGGCCGGTGCGCATCATCATCGGGTTCGGTCCCGGCGCCTCAGGCGACATCGCGGCGCGCGTGCTCGCGCAAGCGCTTACTCGGCTGCTCGCGCAGCAGTTCATCGTCGAGAACCGCAGCGGCGCCGGGAGCATGATCGCCACCGGCTTCGTGGCGCACGCGCCGAATGACGGCTACACGCTGCTGCAAGGCACCGTCGCCAACACCATCAACCCCGTCATCACGCCCCATCTCGGCTTCGACTTCGTCAAGGACTTCGCGCCGATCTCGCTCTTTGCCACGCTGCCTAACATTCTCGTCGTGCATCCCTCGCTCGGCGTGCGCAGGCTGGACGAGTTCATCAAGCTCGCGCGCGAGAAACCGGGCGAATTGTCCTACGGCTCCGCCGGCGTCGGCGGCACGTCGCATTTCACCGGCGAACTGTTCAACGTGATGGCAGGCACGAAGCTCGTCCACGTGCCGTATCCTGGGACGGCGCAGGCCGCGACCGACCTGTTGGGCGGGCGCGTGCAAGTGATGTTCTCGCCGGTATCGACCGTGTTGCAGTTTGTCGCTGAGGGCAAGCTCATCGCGCTCGCCTCGACGACGCTGCGGCGCGCCAGCGCGGCGCCCGAGCTGCCGACCATGTCGGAGGCGGGACTGACCGGATTCGATACCGCGGGCTGGTTCGGGCTGCTGGCGCCGGCGGGGACGGATCGCGACATTATCGAGCGCCTCGCGGCGGCCTCGAGCGAGGCGGCTAAGTCCCCCGACGTGGTCGCCACCATGGCCCGCCAAGGCTTCGATATGATCGGCGGCAGCCCCGAGGAGTTTGCCGCCTTCATCCGCGATGACTTGGCCAAATGGGAGCGCGTGGCCGGCGCGGCCGGGCTGAAGCGCTAAGTAGTGGCCACCCCGTGATCTCTTCAAGTCCGCCAAGTTCCTGGCGGCGTTGTCACGACCGAGCCGCCGTTGCGGGCTAGGACGCAATCGCTGATACGGGCAGCTGTGACGCCAACCATTCCAGCCGAATGCGATATACTGGCGCGGTAACGATACGCATCCATCGAACGGCCCAGACCAGCGGTGAATCCTGTCGGCGTCAAACCTTTGATCGCGCTCACCGGGGCGACCGGTTTCATCGGTCAGTGGCTGTTGCGCGAGCTGCCCAAGCGCGGCTACCGGCTGCGCGTGCTGCTGCGGCGGCCGAGCGCCGTGCCGATGGAGGCCGCGAGTGCCGTCGTCGGTGACCTGGCGCGGCCGCAAAACATGGCGGCCGGCCTCGCCGACGCCGATGCGGTCATCCATTCGGCCGGCGTCGCCCACGCGATGTCCGGACTGCCCGAGGATGATTATCGCGTGCTCAATACCGAGGCCACGATCGGGCTTGCCCGCGCGGCGCAACGAGCAGGCGCCAAGCGCTTTATCTTCTTGTCCTCGATCCGCGCGCAATCGGGGCCGACCGCGGATCAGGTCCTGACCGAAGATTTGCCCCCGCAGCCGACCGACGCCTATGGCCGCTCCAAGCTGGCGGCGGAGCAAGGCCTGGCGCAACTCGATCTGGATTGGGTCGCGCTGCGGCTCGTCCTCGTCTACGGAGCCGGCGTGAAAGGCAATATGGCGGAGCTGCTGCGGTTCGCGCGTACGCCCTATCCGCTGCCGCTCGGAGCCCTGCATGGCCGCCGCTCGCTGCTTGCGCTCGACAATCTGGTGGCGGCGATCGACACCGTGCTCGCCGCGCCCGGCCGGCTGCGGCAGCCGCTCATTGCCGCCGATCCGGGCGCCCTCAGCATCCCCGAGATGATCGCGGCCCTCCGCCGCGGCTTGGGACGCTCCCCCGGCCTCTTTCCCGTGCCGCCGGCCTTGCTCAAGGCGGCGCTGCACGCCGCGGGCCGCACGGAAACTTACCAGCGCCTCGCCGGCTCGCTGGTCGCGGAGCCCACCGCGCTGCTCAAGCTGGGCTGGAAGCCGCCGGTCACCACGGCGCAGGCGCTCGCGGCCTTGGCGCAAAGCTGATCCCCAAACACACATGCCCGGCAGCGCAGACGACTGCGCGCCGGGCATGGCAAAGAGGTCGCGCCGAGCGTCAGCGCGTCAGCACGATGAAGTCCGTGCCCTTGCCGGTCTCAGGCCCAAGCCCCTGATCCGAGATGACCAGCGAGGCGCCGGGCGACATCAACTCGGAAATACGCGCGATGGCCTCGGGCGGGATAGTCACGCGCTCGAGCGCTTCCGCGGCATTCGAGGACGGCTGCGTCGGTGCGACCGCCGGCTCGACGTGCTTCCCCTTCGCCGACTTCTTCGCCGGCGCCGGGCGCGAGCCGGGCATCGATACGACGCTCCAGCGCAAGGTCGTGTTGTCGTCGTTGAGCGCCAAGGCGGTGAACACATGCGTCCCGAGCGGCCGCTCGGGCTCACTCACCGTGATCGGCACATAGAACACCGGCTCGAAGCCCTTGCGCACGAACAGCTTGCCTTCCTTGCGGCTGATGAACACGGCGATCGGGCCGGGCTTGAGCGGCCGCGGCTCCGCCATGTTCAGCTCCGGTCCGGTGTTCGTGCCGTCGCGCGGCGTAGCGACCGCATAGGCCATGGCGTCGAGCGGCTTGACGGCATCGGTCACCGTCGGCACGCGTTGTGCGGCATTGAGCTGCGCCAATTCCAGAGCACGGAAAGTCCCGCCGATCGTTTCCGGGGAAGTCGCTTGCGGCTCGCCATTCGGCTCGCCTTGCTCGCGCTTGACCGTGAACAAGCGCTCGTTCGAGATCTCGGCAGGCGTAACCTCGCTGCGGGCAACGATGACGCGTACGCCGAGCTTGGTAATGCCCCACATCTGTCGCGCGAACGATCCAGGCAGACGGATGCAGCCATGCGACGCCGGCGAGTTCGGGACCACGCCCTCATGCATGGCCACGCCCGACCACGTGATCCGCTGCATGTAATACATCGGCGCGTTGTAATAGATATTGGAGCGGTGCCAGCGATCCTTCTGAATGACGCTGAACACGCCGGTGGGCGTCGGGTGGCCAGGGACGCCAGTTGAAACGCGCGAACGGGCGATCGGATGGCCGTCCGAATAGAGCGTCAGTTGCTGCCGGTCGATGGCGATGATGACGCTGAGCACGCCCTTGGCCTTGGCGGCGACGTCCTCGGCGCCGGGCTTTGCTTTTGCCGGGTGCTTCTCCCGCGGCACCACGACCAGGCCGTTGGGCTTGGCCGCCGGCCGCAATCGCTGCGGCTGCTGCGTTGGCCACTGCTGATCGAACGGAAGCGCCTCGGCGGACGCGATGCCCGCGAGCAACGCGGCGCTCGCCGTCATCACCAGTAGCGTCTGCCGATTGCGGAAATAGGTCGACTTGCCCGACCCGGGCCACTGAATTTTGTGCACGAAGGCCCCCCTTCTGGTGCCGTTGCGGCGCGGAACTCCTGTAAGGCCCGACTGGGCTCAGAGAATTAGTCGCGCGGGAGGCCGAAAGGTTCGAGAGCCGCGGTGGGTGAATTTCGACAGACGAGGACGGGCTCAGTTAATGAGCGGCCAGATCAGCGCCGCTACCGTGCCCTGATACCTGCGGGGAGGCCGTCTTCCCCGCCGAGCGCAGCACGTCGAGGGTCCATGCGCCGGCGCCATGGGCAAACAGCACGAGGAGCCCCCCGGCGATCGCCAGATCCTTCTCGAAGTGCAGGAGCTGGTTGCGATCACCGAATTTACCGTGAAAGAGGACGGCCGTGGCAAGGCAGAAGCCCGCCAGGATCAGCGCGGCGGCTCGGGTGTGGTAACCGCATAGGATCAGAAGCCCACAGCCCAGTTCGACCCCAATCGCGAGCGGCAAGAGCTGACCGGGCACGCCGAAAGCCTGCATGTAGGCGAGCGCGGCCGAATATCCGGCAAGCTTGCTCCAGGCCTCGTGCAAAAATATCGCCGCGAGCAAGAGGCGGCCGGCAAGCGCGGCCGCCGCCGTCACGGATGACCCCATCGCCAAGCCTCAATTGACCTTGGCCGAGGCGATTGCGTGTTCGAAGTCGGCGAGCTCCTCGCATCCGCCCGGCTCGCGCGCTTTCTCGACTTGTCCGGTCTCGACGTAAAGCTCGCCCAAGTATTCGAGCGCGCCCTTGTGCTCCGGATCGAAATCGAGCGCCTTACGATAGAAGGTGTAGGCCTGCTTGGAGTCGCCGGTCTTGCGCAGGGCAAAGCCCATCAAGTTGTACACGTCGGCGTGCTGATGCGTCTCGAGCATGGGTGTCAACTCCGCGAGCGCGGATTTGTAATCCTTGGCCTTGATCTTGGCGCGAACCGAGGTGAGGTCCGGCGCGTCGCGGGAGGTGACGTTGTCGACGGCGAGCGCGCCGGTCGCGGCAAGCGATACGCCAAAGCGCAGAGGTTTTCATGATGTGCTCCATTTCGATGGCGGCGTGAGCCAAATGGCGCCGCGTCAAGCCTTCATGGGAGTGAGCGCATAGCCCGCCCCGTCCTTGGCGATGGTGCCCGCGCCGGGGAACGGGAAGTGGTAGCCGCAGATCATGATCTTGTCGGCGATCACGCGCTCGAGCAGCTTGCGGCGGCTGGTTTCGGCGAGCGCCGCGTCTTGGTCGTACTGGCCATGCCAGCCGGGGTTGGCCACGACCAGCGCCGGCACATAGGCCGTGTCGTTGGAGATCATGAGCTCGCTTGCGCCGGACGACAGGTGGAAGGCGCGATGGCCCGGCGTATGACCGGGCGAGTTGACGAAGCGGATGCCCGGAGCCACCTCGGGCTCGCCCGCGACTTGGCGGATGTTCTTCCAGGTCGGGAAGACGGCCTGGATGCGACGCGCCAGTCCTTTTCTCGCTTCGGGCAGCCGATCGATCACCGCCGGGTCGGTCCAGAATTTGTATTCAACGTCCGAGATGGTCAGCTCGGCATTCGGGAACACCGGCTTGTTGGTTTCCTTTTCCATCAGCCCGAAGATGTGATCGGGATGGCAGTGGGAGATCAGAATCGTATCGATCTTGGCGGGATCGATCCCGGCCGCCTTCATGTTGCTCATCATCTTGCCGGCGGTGGGCTGCACTTGCCCGCCTGTGCCGCTGTCGCACATCACCGTCTTGCCGCCGTTCTTGACCACCAAGACGGTGAACGGGATCGAGACGAAGTCGGCGGGCAGTCCAGCTTTGACCATCGCCGCCTTCACGTCGTCGAGCGAGGCGTTGGCGATGAATGCCGGATCGTGCGGCTTTTCCCAGATGCCGTCGTAGAGGGCGGTGACTTCGGCCGCGCCGACCTTGTAGGTCACGGAGCCCTTGGCAGGATCAGCCGTCTTCTGCGCGAAGGCGGGCGAGACCGCGAGCCGGGCGTTGAGGCCGAGCGCAGCCGCCATGGCGGTGGAAACCACGAAGTCGCGACGCGACAGGTTGAGCATAGGACCTCTCCTCGAGCAAAATTCGAACGCACCGGCGGCGCGACGCGCGCCGACGGGGTTGAGACTCGCCCTGCTGGCGGTTTATTCCCGGCCGGAAATGAAAGCGATCACATCGGCTTGAACGCGCGATCGAGCTCGACATCGATAAGCATCGGCTCGTCGTTCTTGAACGCTCGCGCAATGAGATCGGTGGTCTCGTGCACGGTCTTGGCACGTTCCGCCGCGACGCCGAGCGAACGCGCAAGGGAGACAAAGTCGACCCTCGGATCGACAAGCTCCATCCCGACGTAACTGTCGGCTTGCTCGGCAAGGCCGCGCATCGCATGCAGGCGCTGTTTGAGGATGCGATACGAGCTGTTGTTGAGGATCACGAAGACGGCGCCAATGCGGTAGCGCGCGGCAGTCCACAGTCCTTGGCAGGTATAGAGGGCGCTGCCATCGCCGATGAGACCGAGCACCGGCCGATCGGGCAAGGCGAGCTTGACGCCGATCGCGGCAGGCAGCCCCCAGCCGATGCCGCCGCCGCGCAAGCCGAAATAGCTCTGCGGGTCGTCGCTGCGGATGAGCTGCCGGATACCGGGCGCCGAGGAGAGGGCCTCCTCGATGACGACCGCATCCTTCGGCAGCATCTGCCCGATCGCGTGCAGCAGCGCCAGCGGTTGCACCGGCGTTGCTTGCGCCAGCGCGCGGGCTTTCGCCGCGAGCGCCTCGCGCTCGCTGGCGATGGCCTTGGTTGCCGCCGTGCAGCGCTCGCGCGCGGCGCCGCGCGCGCCGCTCGTCATGCGCTCGCGGACGGCGGCGATGATATCCGGCAGCGTGCCCTTTGGATCGCCCAGGATGGCGACCGCGGGCGGATAATTCTTGCCCAGCTCCCAGGGATCCACATCGAGGTGGATCAGCTTAATCGCGGGCGGCATCGGATCGGTGTCGGAGGGCAGCGACAAGGTGAAGAGATCGCCACCGACCGAGAACAGCACGTCGTACTGCTCAAGCACCTTGCGCACATCGGGCGCGAGGCGGACCATCGCGCCGCGGAACAGTGGATGCGAGGCGGGAAAGGACGCGGTGCTCGGCACGAACTCGGTATAGACGGGTGCGCCCAAAAGCTCCGCGAGCTCGACCAATTCCGCGTGCGCGCGGCTCTGCGCCACCGCATCGCCCGCCATGATCACGGGATGCTTTGCTTCTGCGAGCAACGCGGCTGCCGCTTCGACCGCTGCCCGATCCCCCCGGAGCCGCGGCGCCACGCGACTCGGAGCGGAGAGATCGATGTCGCCGTCGGCGCGCAGGATATCTCCGGGAAGCGACAGGAAGACAGGCCCGGTGGGCGGTGCCAGCGCAGTCTTCGCCGCCCGATGCACGAGCCGAGGCAGATCGGCCAAACGATGCACCTCGGAGGACCATTTGACCAACGGGCGCGCGATGGTCGGAAGATCAGCCCAGAGAATCGGCTCGGTGGCGTTGAAACTCTGCTCGTGCTGGCCGGCGGTGACGAGAATGGGCGAGCCCGCCTTCTGCGCGTCGTAGAGCATGCCCATTGCGTTGCCGAGACCGGGCGCGACATGGAGATTAACCACCGCGAGCTTGCCCGAGGCTTGTGCGTAACCGTCTGCCATCGCCATGACCGCGGCTTCCTGCAGCCCGAGCAAATACCGCAGCTCGTTCTCTGTCGCGAACGCATCCATCAGCGGCAATTCGGTGGTGCCGGGATTGCCGAACATGATTTCGACGCCCTCCTGCTTGAGCAGATCGAGGAAGGCACGCTTTCCTGACATGACGGGCAAGACGATCTCCCGATATTAGGGAATGAGCAGCGCATCGCGACGCGACGGCTTCGGCGAGCAAACGACTGAGCCGCAGCGACAACGAACGTCGCAGCACTCTCTGCGGTCAGCCCGCGGCCATGATAGACTGGCGACGAGGTGCGGGCGAGGGTCGGTGCGAGCATCGCGACCATCGGCACGCGACCAGCGGCCAACACCGCGAGCTGCTGGGATTATTGCGGCCGCAGATAACGAGGAGACCGCCATGGCGAGAGGACGACTGCAGGCCTTCAATTTCCAGAACTGGATCGAGGCGCATCGGCACCTGCTCAAACCCCCCGTTGGCAACAAAAAGGTGTTCGAGGACGGCGAAATGACAGTGCAGGTGGTCGGCGGGCCGAACGAACGCACGGACTACCACGACGATCCGGTGGAGGAATTCTTCTATCAGCTCAAGGGCGACATGCTGCTCAAGGTCGTCGACAATGGCGACTTCTACGAGGTGCCGATTCGCGAGGGAGAGGTCTTCCTCCTGCCGCCACACATCCGGCACTCGCCGCAACGTCCGCAGGAAGGATCGGTCGGGCTGGTGGTCGAGGCGGCGCGGCCTGACGAACTCGACGCCTTCGAATGGTATTGCTTCGAATGCCGAGCGCTCGTGCACCGCATCGAGGTGAAGGTGCAGCACCTCGTGAAGGATCTGCCGCCGCTTTACGAAGCGTTTTACGCCGACGAAAAAGCGCGCAAGTGCAAGAACTGCGGCGCCATTCACCCGGGCAAGAAGCCGCCAGCGGGCTGGGTGACGCTTTGACGGCTTGGTTCAGCCGATTCGATAGGTCTCCACCGCATGCCGGTCCCAGACGAGCCCGTTACCCGGCCGCTCGGGCACGACCGCGAACCCATCCACGATCCTGAGCGGTTCGGCCAAGATCTTGTCGGCCCAATCCATGTATTCGAGGAAGTGGCAGGTGGGCGTCGCGGCGAGCAGATGCGCGCTCACCTCGGAATAGAGGTGCGACGACATCTCGATGCGGTGCGTGGCGGCAAGCGCCGCGGCGCGCAGCCAGCCGGTGACCCCGCCGATGCGCTCGAGATCGGGCATGACATAATCGGCGGCGCCGGCCGCGAGCGCGGTTGCCATGGCGGCGCTTTCGGAAAAATTCTCCCCGATTTGGATCGGCGTCTCGAGTTCGCGCACGAGCGTGGCGTTGCCGGCATAATCGTCGTGGCGGATGGGTTCTTCCAGCCAATAAACGCCTTCGCGATCGAGCGCCCGCCCGCGTTCGAGGGCCTGCGCCAGGCTGAGCGCTTGGTTGTAGTCGACCATAACCACGATCTCGCTGCCGAGGCGCTTCTTCACCGCATGCAGCGCAACGAGATCCTCCTCGAGCGTCGGATAGCCAAGTCTGAGCTTGACCGCACGGAAGCCGCCGGCGAGGAGTTTTTCCGCCTCGTCGGCCAGCCGTTCCGCCGCCATCAGGCCGAGGCCGCAGGAATTGTAGGCAGGAATGGGCTTGGGCGCGCTGCCAAGCAAGGTCGCGAGCGGCCAACCGGCAGCGATCGCCAGCGCATCCCAGGCTGCCATGTCAAAACCCGCCATCGCCATGCGCACGACGCCTTGCACGCTGATGAGCGCGAAGCGCTCGCAAAGCCTGCGCCAGAGGTCGACGGGCGCGAGGGGCTCGCCTTGTACCGTGCGCGCCACCTCGTCGAGGATTTTGCCGACCGCGGCCATCGCGGCTGGAAAATAACACCACAGGTATGAGCGGCCGGTGATCCCCTCCTCGGTCTGAAGGTCGATGAGCAGCAGCGGAGCCTTGCCGATGACACCTCGGCTGGTCCCGAGCGCATATGTCATCGGCACCTCGACCGCGATCGAGTGGATCGCACGAACCGTCAGCGGCGGCAGCTTCATGATGAAATGTTAAGCGGCTTCGGCTGCAACTGCAAAACTCGCCGCCGCGGTCTGGCAGGGCACGGCAACTGCGAGCATAGTGGGCTGCGTCGTCAAGTCTGCGCCGCGCCGGCGCGTCACCATAGGTTCGGAAGAACGCATGCAGGGAAAGGTCACGCTCGAGGACCATTTCGCGATCGAGGCCACGCTCGGCGACTCGCAGCCATTCGGACCGCACGTGTGGCCCGAGCTGCGACACCGACTGCTCGACTTTCAGGATCAGCGCTTGCGGCTGATGGACGCCTCCGGCGTCGAGATCATGGTTGCGTCGCTCAATGCGCCGGCGATTCAGGCCATTGCCGATCCTAGGCAAGCCGCGGAGGTCGCTCGGCGCGCCAACGATATCCTCGCAGCGGAGGTGGCAAAGCGTCCCGATCGATTCGCGGGCGTTGCTGCTTTGCCGATGCAAGACTCGCAGGCCGCGACGCAAGAGCTCGAACGCTGCATCAAAGAACTCGGATTCAGAGGCGCGCTGGTCAATGGCTATTCGCAGACCAACGATGCGAGCCGCGTGCTGCATTACGATCTGCCGCAATATCGCCCGTTCTGGCGCGCGGTCGAAAGCCTCGACGTTCCGTTCTATCTGCATCCGCGGCCGCCTTCGGTGCGATCACCGCTCTACGAAGACCATTCATGGCTGATCGGACCGACTTGGACCTTCGCGGCGGAAACCTCGGTGCATGCGCTGCGGCTGATCGGCACCGGACTCTTCGACGAGCATCCGCGGCTGCAGATTATTCTCGGCCACCTCGGTGAGGGCTTGCCGTACTATCTCTGGCGCATCGACAACCGGAACAATTGGATGAAGGCGCCGCACAAATACGGGGCGCGCAACCCTGTTGCGAGCTATTTCCGCGCCAACTTCCATATCACGACGTCGGGCCATTTCAGCACGCCTGCGCTGATCGACGCGGTGGTCGAAATCGGGGTGGAGCGGGTGATGTTTTCGGTCGACTATCCGTTCGAGGATTTCAGCGACGCCGCCGATTGGTTCGATCATGCGCAGATCAGCGAAAGCGATCGTCGCAAGATCGGACGCACCAACGCGATGAAGCTTTTCAAACTGCCTGGGGCCTGAGACCGGCGCCGGCCTCAGCTGCGCGTCCCGTCGGCATGAAGGATCAGCAAATCGCGCACGGCGCGGTTCATGGGCGTCGGCACGCCGACAGCGGCGCCGAGATCGACCACTCCGCCCGATAGCCAGCGCAGCTCGAGCGGCCTGCCGTGTTGCAGATCGTGGTGCATGGACGTGGTCATTTCCGGCGGCCAGGAGTCGAAAAAAGCCGTGCGCTGTTCGGCGTAGTCCTCGGCTAACGCGACGCCGTGCGCGCGGCCGACGGCGACCACCTCCCGCGCCAGGTCGAGCAGGAATTGCCGCGTGAGAGGATGGCTGCGGATCGGCCCGATGGTTTTGCGCGTGCCCGTCGTCGCGCCGGACATCGCGACGAGCGAGACGTATTTTTCCCAGATCGAGCGACGGACATCGTCGCTGATGTCGGCGTTGATCCCGCCGCGCCGGCAAGCCTCGTAGAATGCTTCGACACGCCGGGAACGCTGGCCATCGTATTCGCCGAAAACCAATCGTTGCAGCGAACCTGTCTGGGCGATGACCCCCGGCCGGCCGATGCTGGTCCCGACATATGCGACGCCGCCCATGAGCGCGTTGTCGCCGAGGATCGGCCGCAGCATGTCGTCTTTCTGCACACCGTTTTGAAACGAGATGACCCCTGTGGCGGGGCGCATGAGCGGCAGCAGTTGGCGCGCGGCAGCTTCGGTGTCCCACAGTTTGACGCAGAACATCACCATGTCGACCGGGCCGATGGTTTTCGGGTCGTCGGTCGCGTTGACCTTGGGCAGATGGACCGGATCCGGCCCGCCTTCGATCGCGAGGCCGCGCTCGCGCATGGCGGCAAGATGCGAACCGCGCGCGATGAAATGAACATCGGCGCCCCCCTGCACGAGCCGCGCGCCGAAATAGCCGCCGACCCCTCCTGACCCCATGACGGCAACTCGCACCGCGCCCTCCGCAATCGCAAAACGCGCGATCAATACTGTGCCCGCGCGGCCCGCTCAATCTCCGGAAGAGCCCTTTGAGAGGAGACCGAGAGGCTGGGGCGGCCTTCATTCCAACGTTCTTGCGGCGTTTGCCGGAACTCCCCATATGGTGAATCGGCCGGCCGGTGAGCGTCATCGGGCGGTCAAGGGGCGCCGAGAGGGCCCCTCAAAGTCGCTTGCGAGGGCTTTGAGACCATGTCCCGAGTTCCGTCTTTGTCCAGCCCGTTCCTGCTCGGATTCGACGAGATCGAGCGAGCGCTCGACCGTGTCGCCAAGGCCGCCGACGGCTATCCGCCCTACAACATCGAGCGCATTGCCCGCCACGAGGGCCAACCCGAGCGCCTGCGGATTACCTTGGCGGTTGCCGGTTTCACCCGAGATCAACTCGACGTGACGGTCGAGGAAAGCCAGCTCATCATCCGCGGCCGTCAGCAGGACCAGCAAGAGCACCAATATCTCCATCGGGGCATTGCTTCCCGTCAATTCCAGCGCACATTCGTGCTCGCCGATGGGATGGAGGTGCTGAGCGCTGACCTGAAGAACGGGCTGCTGTTGATTGATCTCGTCCGGCCGGAGCTGCAACGGATCGTAAAGACGATCAACATCACAAATCGTGACTGAACCCGAGCAGGGCTCGACGCGTTGAATTCAGTGTAAGGAGTCGAGTGCCATGACCAATAACGACATCACCTCCCGAGGACCCATGATCTCGCAGGAAGCGCTGGCGCTCCTGGGCGGCGGCAAGATCGCCTATGTGAAGATGGTAC
>VAZM01000434.1:4269-7563 GCA_005883135.1 Alphaproteobacteria bacterium | reverse complement strand
TGCTGCGCGCGCGCCGCGAGCGGCCACGCAGCCGCGCCGCCGAGCAGCGTGAGGAACTGACGTCGCCTTAGGTCGAGCATGGGCTCCTCCCCGGAACCCGCTGTGTCAGCTTACCGCAGGCTCAGGATGCCCCGGAAGAGCCCGCAGGTCCTTGGGGTAGACCTGAATCGTTCTGAATCGGTGGGACCTGGGCCATTGCTTTCGCTGTTCGCGCCCATGGCCGCCCGAGTTTGCAGACGACCCCGAATTTGGGTCGTGAATTTTTATGAGCAGGGCGCGCCATTACCCGCAAGTGTATTTCAGCACCTGAATTAAGTTTGCAGGTCGCAAGTTTCAGATTCGGGCCCCATTTCCAATTTCTAATTCGTACTGCACGGAGCAGGCGCTCTTAGCGATTGCCCGGACCGCACAATTGCACCAATTGCCCGATTGGCATTGCCGAATTAGCAATTTGAATTGCTCCCACAATCAATCGGTCCATTGCAATTGAGGTCC
The DNA here is from genome assembly GCA_005883135.1 of Alphaproteobacteria bacterium. Classification (GTDB taxonomy): domain Bacteria; phylum Pseudomonadota; class Alphaproteobacteria; order Rhizobiales; family Xanthobacteraceae; genus VAZQ01. Next base: position 7,068 of record VAZM01000434.1, on the reverse strand, counting down.
CAAAATAGGAATTGCCCGGTCAATTATGGGATCCCAATTGCTAATTTCAATTGTCAATCGGGCGGGTCCCATTGCCCGAATTGCGACCTGTAATTGGAATTGCGCTAATTGGAATTGAAATCGCTGGGAATTGCCTCGTCTCAAAGGGCCAGGAATGATTGCCGAGATTGTTGGCGACACATTCAACTGCGGGAAACAAAAGCTTCAGGCCCAATAGATGACTGTAATCAATTGCGGGTCCCATTTGCTAATTTGCGGGTCCCCTTTTGGAAACCGGGTCCCATTTGCTTTTGCGGGTCCCCTTCTTGGAAACCGGGTCCCATTGAAGGCGCGATGAGCCTCGGAGTCTCACCCGCCCCTCGTCCCCAGCGCCCCCTGGGCGGTTTGCACCGGACCCAGTCAGGAAAAACAAAAAAAATCCGCCGCAGCTCGCTGTAGAGGTTTCGCTTTGTTTATCTCTTTGTCTTGTGCCGCTATTCACAAATTCTAAGTTCTGGATGAGTTTCGTGGCATTGATTCCAGTAATGAATTACTATGCAAAAATCATTTTCAAAAAGAGGATACAAACATGGCGGCTTACGGATACGCCCCCGTCAGCACGAACGGGCAAGATCTCGGCTCACAGGAAGCCGAGCTGATGGCTGCAGGCTGCGCCAAGGTGTTCAAAGAGAAGGTGTCAGGTGCGAAGACTGATCGCCCCGAGTTGGCCAAGGTGATTCGCAGGCTCGGGCCGGGTGACGTGCTGGTTGTGACAAGGCTCGATAGGCTGGCACGCTCAACGCACGATCTCCTTAACGTGCTGGCTACCATTGGCGAGCGGCAAGCCAGCTTCCGCAGCCTGAAAGACACCTGGGCCGATACCACGACGCCGCACGGCAGGCTGATGCTGACCGTGCTTGGCGGGCTGGCTGAGTTTGAGAGAGAGCTCATCCGTGCCCGTACAGGCGATGGCAGAGTGCGTGCCAAGGCTAGAGGCGTAAGATTCGGCCGTCCCGCCGTCCTCAGTGCCCACCAACGGCAGGAAGCCATCCAGCGCCTCGCCAATGGCGAAGCACAGGCCGATCTAGCGCGCTCCTATGGTGTTTCGCAGCCCACGATCTCGCGCTTACGACGCACAATTCTCGCTGGCCTCTTAGCCTTGCCGCTATCGGCACAGGCCCAGCCCATGTTTTACCCCGACGCAGTGCCGAACCCGATGGAACGGGCAGAAACACTGTCGCGCGCCCTCAAAGCTGAGCGAGAGGAAAGGGAACGCGCCGAGGTGCAATGCCTCAAACCTAATGGGCAACCGGAACCGTGTGAATTGCGGCAACAACCTATGCCGAGACTTTCTCGTTGGCTTGTCTTACCGCCACCTGAATACGACAAGCCATTCCCTGGCAAGTTACAGGAGATCCGCGTTCCCCCCGAAACCATGCGGGCAATATGCCCTAAGACACCTTTACCTCTGACGTTGGCTTGCACCTATCCCACGCACGATCAAAGCCAGTGCCTAATCATCATGGTTAGCGATGAAATTATCAGGGTGGCAGGCTGGAGCCCTGAGATTGTAAGGCGTCATGAGGTTGGACATTGCAACGGATTTCCGAGCGATCATCGTGGCGCGCGGCCTTTGACGCTTGGCGAGCGGTAAGCTCAACTCGACAGCCACCACCAGCGCCAGCAGCGCACCCACAGAATTAAGCCGCCGAGTTGCAGGCGCTCTACCGGCAACCGTTACTTTTGCATCTTGAGGTCGATGGTAAGTCCTTGAGCACTATCGCGTATCCTCTCGAGGCGGGCGATAAAGCTATCATTGGCCTCGATGGCAGCCCGGATCGATGCATCGTCAGGCGAGTCGAAACCGACAGACTGCAATAGCTTTCGCCCGATATCTTCCATTGAATTGGCTTGTTGGAAATCTGGGACTCTGTGTTGCTGTTCTGCGCCGATGTTGAGAACTTTGGCTTTGCCTAGGACGGCTGCAACAGCAGCACCATGCGCTTTGTCCGCTCTCGCCTCGTATTGAATTTCATTGAGTTCACGCGCCATCTTTTCCGCTGTCTCGGCGGCATTTCGGGCGGCGATTTGTTGGATCTCTCGGACGCGGTGGATAACGCGGAATAACAGGCGGCTTGAAGCAGCTTGTGCTGAGCCCCCACGCTTGCCCAAATCCTTAGCAGTGTAGCCAGCGGCGATGTAAGCGCGGCTTTGGCTGTAAGGCTTGCTGTCGCCATTAGCTAATCCTTCGACAATAAGTTGAGCGTAGCGTTCGTGGCGTGGGTTTTCGAGAGCGGGCATGGATTGCCGGTCCAGCGTTGTCTTTGGTTTCTTATAGCAGATTCGCGCAGTTCGTCCGAAGGAGGCGCCAACCACCCGCTCGCTTAGCTTCCTGAAACTTGTGTTGGCCAGCGCAGGGTCAGGCCCAAAAAATCGATATTGGGAATTTGACCCTCAGCGGCAAATAGCAATCCACTTAAAGTAATCGGACTCCTAGTGTCGGTGTCGAGAACGGAATGACACCAGGTCGATTAAGCGCCTGTTCGATACTGTCGAGCGTAGAGGTGACATTGGTCGGCGGGTTGGTGCCCTTGCTCTCCCAATATCGGACTGATCGGGGGTGACATCCAGCTGCGCGGGCAAGCTCGACTTGCGTGAGTCCGGCGAGCATACGGGCAGCCCGTATTTGGAAGGCGGGCCGGGCGGTCAAAGCTGTCGGCTGTCGTACGCCCAATGAAGCAATGCTTGCCGCTGACGCGGTCTACACGTCGGATCACCTGGTTCACAGTGGCGCTTCACCTGGGCAACGTGGCGCCGGAT
>VAZM01000434.1:0-4232 GCA_005883135.1 Alphaproteobacteria bacterium | reverse complement strand
ATACCATTGGAACCAACCGCGCGGATCATCGGGATGAATCCAACCCTTGTTGCGCCATACTGATAACGGCTGGCTAGCATCGACACCAAAGTAATTGAGTGAGCAGTCGCGTCCTGAAGGGGACAGCTTAGCCCGTGTGAACCAGCTGGTAGGAAACTCCTTACGGCAATCCGTCATGTACTTCCCACAGAACACCCCAAGCTCAAGCATCTTCTTGGGTGTGAGTTCAGGGCGAAATTCGGGGTCGAAGTTGCGGCCACTCGGCGCGACCAAAGCATACCGATAGGCGCGCTGCATTTTGTCGTTCACTGTTACTACCTTCCGACAGCTGCACATGGCCGGATAGAATCGTGATTAGATTGAGACTCGTTGGGGCGCACGTATCATGACACGATGGCAGCCAACCCACTGTCACGAAGCCATGTCGAGGATTGTTTGCACACCGCTCCGCTATCTCCTGCTTCGACGATGACTTCGAGGCCTGCATTGCACACCTTCGGTTGCCGGTTACGCATCGCCGCGCGACGCGCACGACAAATCTGCTTGAACGTCTGTTCCTCGAGGAGCGTCGGCGGCTGAAGATTATTCCGAACGGCTTCGGCGAGAAGCCGGTTCTCAAACTGATGTTCGGTGCGCTGATACGTGCGGCGGAACGCTGGCGAGGTCTGCGCTTCACCGAGTTTGAGCTTCGCCAGATCGCCGCCATCCGCGACGATCTCGATGCCGAATACGATGCCAAAGTCACCCCATCAGGCAGGTCATCACAACCGCGCTTTTCCAGCAAATCCGTGCCTTGATCTCTGTCGGGTGCCGGGGGGGGAGAAGGCTGAGATAAAGGGCATCGTGGTCGTGCGGCAAAATGGGAGATACTCAATCTCAACTCGCCAAGGCCCTCAGTGGACTGACATTGACGAGCAGAGTTTCGATCCCGCACTGAATTATCTTTTTAATCTGTGGGTACAGAAGGGGGAACCCCAGAATTTTGACAGATAGTCTAGCGATCCCAATGACCCGGGCGGAATGGACTTCTAGCGATAGTCCGTGAAAGCGTTATCGGCTCTAGAAGCCAGTCGCTAACACAAAGAGGGGTCGCCGGTAGGCGGCCCCTCTCCTTTTAAAGTCCAGGGTGTTGTCCGCACACAAACGGACGTCGCGGGCCGAGGACGGCTATGCCGCAACCGCGATGGCCGTGTTTGCAAACAACCGGTCGAGGCAGTGACAGCCGAAACGACGTTCTACCGAACTGGACCGTTCTTATTCATCAGGTTTTGCGGGTTGGGATCGTTCGGGTTGGTCCCCTCATTGGCAGGATTGGGCTTGCTGTTGTTTGTGCCGATTCCCGTCGTCCCCGAGCGTCCGGAATCATTTCCCGAAACATTCCCCGAGATTCCAGAACTTGTGTTCGTGCCACTCGAATTGCCCTGACCCCTCGAGCCGCCTGAATTACCCTGGGCATTCGAGCCGCCGGTTCCTCCGGTAGCACCTGAGCCGCTTGCTCCCCCGGTCCCACCGGCGCCGGCACCTCCGCCCGAGCCTCCGCCAGAGCCCCCGCCGCCGCCGCCTCCGCCACCCCCACCTCCTCCGCCGCCACCACCTCCACCCCCGCCCTGGGCGAATGCGGCCGTGCTCAGAAATAAGGTAGCGATGAGCGCAAGCGGGAAGACTCGTCTATCAAGCATACTGCTCTCCCTTTTGCAGATTAAAGGCGCCAGCAACTGAATTGTTCCGTGCGCGCGGGCTCAATCGCTGAGCCAGGTCGTCAACGGCTCTGTAATGGCCGGCATTCGCTACGAGCTGACCGCGCGAAACATCTGCTGTGATGTGTCGGCGCCCCCTCCGGCCATCACGAAGACCGCTTCAATGAGTAATCGTCGGCAGGGACGCGCGAACGCGCTCCGAGAAATCCGGTGCGTCATCTGCCGCCTGTGCAGCCCCGTTGATCAGCGACCGTCGCCGTAGTTCATCGAATGGCAGCGTCGTATCCACGCGCCCGGAGTGATAGAGGTAACTGTCGATCAACCCGTTGAGCAGATGCCTGATGTCGAACCGGCCGACTCGGCCGGCAGCATTTGCGTAGCGCACGATGTTGATCGTGCAGCTATTGCTCAGCAAATGATACCACTCCGGCCGTTCGGCGAGTTCGTTGATGCGGCCCAAATACACCAGCAAAAGCCGCCGCGCATCAATGTCCGAGGCATTGAGGCGATAGAGGTATACGGTTTCGTTGCGATAGTTAGTGCGCACGCGCACGAGATCACGCTCGTCGCCCACGACGTAGATCAGCTCGAATTGCTTGAACATGGACGCGATGGGCGAAAAGCCCCCGCTTACCTCCGGCCGCGTCTCAATGGAGATACTTAGCGGTGGGGCGTTGTCGAAAATGAAACTCAAGAACGTGTGTCCAACCAGTCCCTCGCTCCAGTACGACACGAAAAAATCGATAGCTTTTAAGTGTGATAGCGATATATCGCGCTCCTCATAACGCACTGTAAAGTCATTCCGGCTGCGGTAGTCGAAGTTGCGCACGCCGGTGATGCGCACGCGGTCACCATCGATGATTGCCCGCGGCATGACTGCGACTTCCGGTCGCCACCGACGATTGTCCGAGGGAGGAATGGCGATCCACCAGACCACCACCCCGACAAACAATGCAAGAAAAACCACGGACATGCCCCGTCGACGTGACACCCAGCAGGCCCAGACGGCGAATACTGCAAAGGCCGCCGCTAAGAGCGAGCGCAGTTCCGCCCGCGGCAGATTCGAATAGTAGATAGCCAAGGTGCCCCAAGCGATGAGCACGATTTGGCAAGCAACCCAGATAATGCGAATTAGCCAACCAAAAGACCTAGACGGGAAGCTACGATCTAAAGTCGGCAATTGCTTCCGCCTCTTCGTTAAGATTGAATTTCCCAGTACGAACATTGCGCGCCATTCGCCTTGAGTTTAGCCAGGCCATGATGAGAATGTGACTACTTCGCCGTCTTATCCGGTCAATGCCACGAGGTTGCCACACACGATTCGACTGCAAACCTACGAACCGAGCGGTCATGGTACGTCTTCGAAGGGCTGTGGACGCTCATTGTACGGCATCTCATGACGCTCAGCAGCGCAAAGGGAAAACAGCCCTTAATTATGCTTCTCGGCCTGATGGTCGCGTCGCTTGCGATCTTACTACTGCTTCCACCGATCCCGCAGGACCCCAGTTATCACCAATTTGCAGATCAACGCACTCTGCTCGGCATCCCTAATTTCTGGAATGTCGTTTCAAATCTTCCCTTTGTCGTGGTCGGTGCCATGGGCCTGTGGCAATTTGGTCGCGACCGAGCAAGGTTCGTTCTTTTCCTCGGCATTTTTCTGACTGGCTTCGGCTCAGCCTACTATCACTGGAACCCGAACAACGACACTTTGTTCTGGGACCGGCTGCCGATGGCGCTCGCCTTCATGGCAATACTCACTGTCGCGGTAGAGGAACATGTGAGTGCAAAGACCGGAGCTATTCTGCTGTGGCCGCTTGTCGCATTAGCGGTATTCAGCCTCTTGCTCTGGCGCTGGACTGATGACCTGCGCCTCTATGCCTGGGTGCAGTTTTTTCCCTGCATTGCATTACCGCTACTATTTATTGCGTTTCCGGCAAGATATTCCGGTACGTCTTACTGGCTTATCGCCGCGGCGTTTTACGCGTTCGCCAAATTGTTCGAATACTACGATCATGCAATTTATTCGGTTGGATATATCCTGAGTGGGCACACGCTCAAGCATTTCGCCGCGGCCACCGCCGGCTTTTCTATCCTGCGATATTTTCAAACTCGCCGCCCAGTTTCTCGATCCTCGTCTCTGGTCTGCGATTCTCATTGAGATCCCGCCGGTATGGTCGGAAGCATGCCTATCGTCCATTAGCGATGTATGTTCAGCGCGTTTTGCCGCGCGGGTTGCCGGGCTGCGCAGGGCGGAATTGATGGTTTATCGAATTGATCGAGTCTCGGCTCCAATCTCCCCCCCTCAGCGCACCATCCCCCGCATGTACATTTCCCGCCACTCTTGGCGAGAGTAAAAAACCGCAACTCCTGCGGCTATCAGGGCTGAGAAGGCCTGGTCATTTCACTCTCAATGGTAGTTTCTATCCTTTTACGTGTGCCCAACGTTTATTGGGAAGTAAGCAGGCGGCCCCTTGCCGTCTCACGCGTGCGACGTGGTCAGAAACGTCTGTTGCGACGTCTCGGCAGCGAGAGGGA
>VAZM01000433.1 GCA_005883135.1 Alphaproteobacteria bacterium | reverse complement strand
TCGGCAACGAGGTCCGTCAGCGTTGTCGGCTGGCGCGGCGGCCAGTCGGCGTCGAGCGAGTGCGTCTGGTCCACCCAGGTCTTCGTCTTAGGCTTCGTCATGGTCGCGATCAGGTGAGTTTTCGTCCATCCACCGCCGGAACTCCTTGGCGCGAGCGCTCACGTTCGGCGTCGATGCGATCAGCTGCGTGAGGAACGCACTGCGGCGCGTCTTGTAATCCTTCAGCGAGGTGTCGGGCGGAACGAGTTTCATGGTCAATGCCTTCTGTCCTTCTTGCGCGATGGGTTCGGTCTTGCCGCAAGCGTTCCGTCGGTGCGTTGCAGCATATGGCCCCTTTGTCGTCGCTCGACGCAGCAGTTCAAACCGACCGCGTGAAATCTGATGTCGTCGACAGCCAACTCCGTTTCAATTGTGTTTCGACCAGTCCAAGGCTGGAGAGATGATCAGGCCGGGTCTCCGGCTATTACCGGAGGCACGACAATGCCTTGCCCGGACTTTCGTGCGCTACGAAAGAACGATCCCGCTACTGCCGGATGCGGCGATGTAACGAAACAATCACCTCTACGGGAGATTTAAGTGATGCGACGCGAGCGGGCGGAGTTCCAATGGCGTGAATTGGCTGCCTGCCGCTTATTTGCTTTTGAACTTCAGGGACCCTGCTCCGCCTTCGCCTCGCGGCGTGCTGGCATAGGCGACACCCAAGCGCCTGCCCTTCCGGCTCACAACCAGGAACTTGTCCTCGGGCATGTGGCCTTCGCTCTTCAGCAGCTTTTCCAAATCAGCCTTGAACGCGGCCTCTGCTTCAACCATCGCCTCAAAGGATTTCTTCACCTCGGCAGGCAAATCATCCGCATTGATATTCTGCCACTTCAATTCTTCCCGTGTTGCCATGCTTTGCTCCAACTTGGCCGGACGAAAAGGCACACCCTTGTTCGCAATCACCCAAAGTCTTCAAAATGCCCCACCATTGGCCTGCCTCGTAGCCGGGTACGAAATCACTTGTTAACGGGAGTTCCGGCGGGAAAGTTTCATAATATCCCTTTCGTCTTGCTGTCCTCACGCAAGATAAAGACGTGGATGGCCGGGCCAAGCCCGGCCATGACGAATAACCGATCCGGTGAGAGACGCTTCATTCCGCCTTGATGTTGGCCGCCCGGATCACGTTGCCCCACTTCTCGGTGTAGTCGACAGTAAACTTGCCAAATTCGGCGAGCGAGGTTGCGTAGGGCTCCAAGCCCAAATCGACGAACCGTGCCTTGAACTCCGCGCTGGCAAGCGCCTCGTTCACGAGCTTATTGAGAGTGGCGATAATCTGCGGCGGCGTTTTCGCCGGCGCGCCGATCCCTTGCCAACCGCTTGCCTCGTAGCCCGGCACAAATTCGCCGATCGTTGGAACGTCCGGCAAGATCTCGATGCGTTTGGCTGTCGTCACGCCCAAGGCGCGCAGCTGACCTGCCTTGATATAGCCGACCGACGATGCAATCGGGTCGAACATCACGTGCACGTGGCCGGCAATGAGATCGGCCACCGCAGCTGGCGAGCCGCGATAGTTCACCGTCGCCAAGTCAACGCCAGCCATGGATTTGAACAGTTCGCCGTAGAGACCCGGCGCGCTCCCCGGTCCCGCTGACGCCATCATGATGTTAGCGGGGTTGGCCTTCGCGTAGGCGATGAACTCGGGGACGGTCTTGGCCGGGAACGAAGGGTTGACTTCCATCACGCCCGCGGTGCGCGAGAGGCTCGCGACAGGGGCGATGTCCCTGATGAAATTGAAGCTGAGGTTTTCATAGAGCGTTGCGTTGATCGCGTTGAAGGTGCCCGTCATCAGCAGCGTATGGCCGTCCGCAGGCGCGCGCACGACCGCCTCGGCGGCGATATTGCCGCTGGCGCCCGGCCGGTTCTCGATAATGAACGGCTGACCGAGCCGTTCCGACAGCCATTGGCCGATCAGCCGTGCAACGATGTCGATGTTGTTGCCGGCGGGGAAGCCGACGATGACGTGCACCGGCCGCGACGGATAGGTTTGCGCCCAGGCGATCCGCGTGACGGCCGGCAGCGCGGCAGCGCCTGCGGCGAGATGCAGAAAATTCCGGCGGGGAAATTTCATTTTGGCCCTTCCTTCACGTCACTCGATCGCCTCGTCGGCGCGGGCGAGGAGCGTTGCGGGCACCTCGAGGCCGGCGCCTTCGCTGTCGTGAGGTTGATCACCAGCTCGCCGATTTCCGGATTGTTTCGATGCTGCAATTGGTTATCCCAAGTTTGGCGTTGGCGGAGGTACCGAATAAGGTTCAAGCTCTGTCGTCGGCAGCAGATGTGATAATGTGTCTGGTTCGGCGGAGCATGGTAGCCGGAAGGAGGCTGGCCATGAATAGCGTGCCTCATGGATGGTTCTTCGACAACAAGGAATGGATCGTGTTCATCATTGCGACCGTGGTTCTGTGGTTGCTGATGATGACTGGCGTACATGAGCTTGATTTGCGATCGGCTAGCTGATCGCGCGATCAAAATCGGCCACGTACTGGTTCGGCTTTGTTGGCTGCTCCCTTGGCCTTGATGCGCGAGGGAGACACCCGCGACATCGCGCGTTGAGAGCACCGTCATGGCCGGGCTTGTGCCAAATTCGTCATGGCCGGGCTTGTCCCGATTCCGTCATGGCCGGGCTTGTCCCGGCCATCCACGTCTTTCGTGCGCGAGAAAAGGAAGACGTGGATGCCCGGCCCAAGGCCGGGCATGACGAGGGAAGCGTGCAGCGCCGCTGACGCCTCACACGTCTCCGTTGCACAGCCGCCTGTAAATTCCTGTTAATTCCGAAAATCATCCCCGTTTTTGCACTCGCAGGTTGCTTCCTCGCTCGCCTCGCCTCGTTGGCTCGCTTCGCCGGGCCGCGCCGCCCTCTCCTGCCCTCATGCTGAGGAGCCGCGCCTTAAGCGCGTTCACGCGTCTCCTCACACGCTATGGCGCGGCGTCTCGAAGCATGAGGGCACGCGCCGCCCCATCCTTCGAGACGGCGCTTCGCGCCTCCTGAGGATGAGGCGGCTCACGCTTGCCGCAACATCGTCGTCCCGACCGATGCAACACCGGCGCAGAGCCGCGACCACAGAAATCGTCACCCCCGATTTCGATTCCCGTATCCGCGCTACCCGCTGCAGTTGCACAGCTCCCTGTAAAGAACAGGCCGGAAACAGGGACCCCTCCTACGCGCCCATTTTATACACCCACAGGTTGGTGCTTCGCGCGTACAACGGTTCCGGCCACGCTGCACCGCCCTCTCCTGCCCTCATGCTGAGGAGCCGCGCCTTAAGCGTGTTCACGCGCGTCTTCCACGCGCTCTGGCGCGGCGCCTCGAAGCATGAGGGCACACGCCGCCCCATCCTTCGAGACGGCGCTTCGCGCCTCCTCAGGATGAGGCGGCTCACGCGCATGCGGAGGTCGCGGCACGTCGCCGCGCCGCGTTCGTCACCCCTATTCACTTGTCAAACAGCCAGTCTTCTTCGTTCCCGCGGCGCAATTTCTGCGCCCGGGCTTTTGCATCCTTGCTTCGCCAAGCCCCGATCGAGGGGTGGCGGAGCGCCGAGAGACGTGCGGGTGCAACGGCACCCGTCGGGGCGTGCCGTATCGCGGCACACCAGGCGCCTAGCGAGGCGCCTTGCATCCCATGACGCGGGACGCTCGCCTCTCGGCGCTCCACCGTGGCGGTTTTGGGCTCCGGGGCCGCGCTTCTCTCACCGGCATTTGCGCCGGATCGGTCACA
>VAZM01000017.1:13343-21460 GCA_005883135.1 Alphaproteobacteria bacterium | reverse complement strand
CGGTTGCCTGCGCCTCGCTCCAGCCGATTGTGCGGGTGGCAACCGCCGGCAGCGGCGCATTGCGGTCCCAATGGGGCAGCCGCTTCTTGCCGAACCAGCGCGCCTTGAGTGCGTAGTAGCGATGCGACAGCCGCGGATACGCCGCGCGCACGGCTTGGACCAGCGCCTGCACCACTTCCGGCTCGACGCGATTCGACAAATGCCGGGCATCGGCCACGTCGGCAAAACCGCGCCAACGATCGGAGATCTCCTTGTCCTTCGCGAGCACATTGGTCACCAGCGCGAAGGTCCGCAGATTCTCTGCGAATGTCTTGGCGAGCGCCTGAGCCGCCGCCTTGCGCATCGACCCCCTCGGATCCTGCAGCAGATTGAGCGTCGGCTCGATCGCGAGCGACTTGCCTGCGACCTTGAAGCGCAAGCTGGCGATGGTCTCGTCGAACAGGCGATTCCACGCCGAATAGCCCGTCACCGATTTTTCGTGAAAGAGTTGCTCGACCCGATCCTCGAGCTGATAGGGCTTTTCTCTGCGAATGTCCTCGAACCACGGGCGATAATGCGCCAGCGCGCCGTCTTGCATGGCCGATTCGAGCTTGGCGTCGTCGAGCCGATTGAGCTCGAGGGTGAAGAACAACAGATGGGTCGAAGCGGCCGTGACGCGCTCCTGCACGTCGGCGTAGAACTTCGCGCGCGCGGGATCGACGGTGTCGCCGGCGTGGAGGAGCCCGGCATAAGACATGAGTCGGCCGAGAAGATCATCGAGCGCCTCGTAGCGCGTGACCGCATCGGCGAGCACCGCCCCGGCATCGGCCTGCTCCGCGAGCGCCGCGAGCTTACCCTTGTAGGCGTGCTCGAAGGCGAGGCTTTCGGCAGCGCCGCGTTCGAGATCGCGGTCGACCTGCGGATCATCGAGCCCGGCGTAAAGATCAGCCAGATTCCATTCCGGCAGCGCGCCGAGGCGGGAGACGGGAGGAGACTTGGCCGATCGACCGGCGGAGGCGCGTTTTGTTCGTGCGGGCATGGCGGGCAGGAGAACGATGATCTTTGCACCACGCACCAAGCGTGCGGCCCCGAAACAGGCGCGTGCTGCTGCATCATATGGCGTGCGGCGGCGACGGGTTCAACTGGGCACTGACCGAGATCAAGCCAAGCGATCCGATTCGGCGGGCGTAAATCCCGCGGCGGTTGGGTCCCGGCCGCTCCACGCTTTGCCGCAAGCTCGACTGGCGTAACGGCAAAATCACGATTTTTCAGCGGCCGCGGCTGCGTGGTAATCCGGTGACACCCGTCGAGAAAGCGCGGGATCGCCCGGCGCGCGCAGGTGACGCGCAAAATTGACCAAATTCACGCGCACGAGTTGCCAGACGCGCGAATCCGACCGGCTTCGCACCCGGATGGCGCGCGCCGATTGAACGCGGGCCTCGCACCCGACGCGGGTCCTTGGGAAGTGGAGAATGTCCGAATGAGCGGCCCCCGTTACGAGCGCCTTCTTGCGAGCACGGCTCTGGCTCTGATCCTTGCGGCGCCGATCGTCGCCAGCGCCCAAGAGGCAGGCGCGCCGGCAACGGCAGCGGCCCCGGTTGCGCCGGCCGCAACGACGACGGCAAGCGAAGCCGCAGCGCGCGCGGGTGCGGCTGCGCTCTCGACGCGCGAGGCCACGGCATTGCCCGCGGCGCCCGCAGAACCCGCCGAGCCCGCGCCCGCCCCGAAAGAGGCCGCCACCCCCGCATCTGCGGCGAGCAGCGGCGTTGCGAGCGAGCAGGCCGTCGCGCCCGCACCCGACCCATTGGCAACGCTCGATCCCGCCGACCGGGTCGTTGCGGAAAAGATTCGCGACCTCCTCGCCGCCAAGACCGACAAGATTTTTGCGAGCAAGCGCGAGCGCGCGGCCGCCGAATCGTTCTACCAGGCTCGCCACCTCGCCCCGTTATGGCTCGACAAAGGCGTCGAGAACGCGCGCGCCCGCGCCGCTATCGCCCGCCTCAAAGGCGCCGACGCCGACGGCCTCGACCCCAGCGACTACAAAACCCCGACATTTGCCGGCCTGAGCCCGGACGCGCTCGCCGAGGCCGAGCTCAAGCTCACCGACGCGGTGCTCACCTACGCCCGCCACCTGCAGGCGGGGCGTTTCCCCTATACCCGCGTCAGCCAAAACATCGAGCTGCCGCAGGCGCCGCCCGATCCGGCCGAGGTGCTCGCCAAAGTCGCCGATGCCGCTGAGGCGGGCGCGGCGCTCGACCAGTTCAGTCCTCCGCACGAGGGCTACAAGAAGCTCAAGGCCATGCTGGCGCAGATGCGCGGCAAGGTTACCGGCGGGCAAGAGATTGCCGACGGCCCGCTGCTCAAGCTCAATCCCAAGGCGCCGCTGGAAGATCCGCGCGTTCCGCTGCTGCGGGAGAAGCTCGGCCTCGCCAGCGATGCGTCCGACCTCAAATACGACGCCAAAGTCGCCGAGGCGGTGAAGAAATTCCAACGCGCCAACGAGCTGCCGGTCACCGGCAACCTCGATTCGCGCACTATCAAGGAGCTCAATGGCCCGCCGCGCGACCGTCAGATCGAGGCCGTGACCTCCAATATGGAGCGCTGGCGCTGGTATCCGCGCGACCTCGGCGCCCCGCACGTCATCGTCAATCTGCCCGACTTCTCCTTGCGCGTGATCCGCGCCGGCGCGGAGGTCTGGAGCACCCGCGTGGTGATCGGCAAGCCGGACATGTCGACGCCGCTGCTCAGCGAGACGATGAAATACATCACCATCAATCCAACCTGGAACGTGCCGCCGTCGATCGTGCGCAACGAATATCTGCCGGCGCTGCAACAGGATCCGACGGTGCTGGAGCGGATGGGCCTAAGACTCGTCTATAATCGCGACGGCAGCGTGCACATCTTTCAGCCGCCCGGCGAAGCCAATGCGCTCGGCCGCATCCGATTCAACTTCCCCAATCGTTTCCTGGTCTATCAGCATGACACGCCGGACAAGCAGTTCTTCGCGCACGATGTGCGCGCGTACAGCCACGGCTGTATGCGGGTGCAGGATCCGGCCAAATACGCGGAAATTCTCCTCAACATCGCCCGTCCGAGCGAGAACTGGACGGCGGAGCGAGTCAAGCGGATGTTCGGCACAGGCGAGCAGGACATTCAATTGCCAGCACCGATCTGGGTGCTGCTGACGTATCAGAATGCGTTCGTCGACGACGCCGGCAAGCTGCAAATCCGCCGCGACATCTACAACATCGACAGCCGCACGCTCGCGGCAATCAAGACCGAGCGCGGCGCCGTCGAGCCGCCGCAGGAGCGCAAGCGCGAGGAAGAGGTCGCGACGACGAGTCAACGCCGTGCGGTCGCGCAACCGCACACCGTTTCGTTCTTCGAGGCGCTTTTTGGCTTTGGCCGCCCGGCGCAAGGAAGGCCCGTGCCGCCGCGCCGCGTCACGCGCTGATCAAGCTCGTCGTGTTTGCGGCGCGGAATTCATCGCGCGCCGCCGGAGGCGCGGCCACAAGGTTAATCGCGGCAAGTTTTTGCCATAGTCACCTGCCACGCTTGCCCGTATCGGGGGGGACGGGTGCGCTAACCGCGCGTTAACCCTTCCCTAATGAATAGTGCGTCAGCCGTCCGCGTTGCGGTGATTGCCGCTGCGTGCGACCGAGCTTATCGCCCGCGGAGCGGGGCGCTGGCGTCATGAAGGGTTGGCACGTGACGGATAAAGTCGCGCCGAGGAACCGATTTTCATTGCATTGCGCCCGGGCGGGCTATTGCTGCAGCATCGCCGCGCTTCTCGTATTTTGCGGAAGCAACAACCTGCAGAACGCAATCGCCCAGGGCGAGACGCGGACGATTTCCTTTCACCACATGCACACCGACGAGGAGCTGACCGTCACCTACAAGGTGAACGGTCGGTATGACGAAGAGGCGCTCAGGAAAATCAATAACGTGCTACGCGACTGGCGCGAATCGAAAACGACCGCGATGGACCCGCATCTGATCGATCTCCTGTGGGAGGTCCACCGCGAGGCCGGCGGCAAAGGAGCGATCTGGGTCGTCTGCGGATACCGCTCGCCCGAAACGAACTCGATGCTGCGGCGGCGTTCGAGCGGAGTCGCCCAGTTCAGCCAGCACATGCTGGGCAAGGCCATCGACTTCTACATTCCGGGCGTGTCGCTCGAGCAGTTGCGCGAAGCCGGCCTGCGGGCGCAGCGCGGCGGCGTCGGCTTTTATCCCACCTCGGGCTCTCCCTTCGTGCACATGGACACCGGCAGTGTGCGCCATTGGCCGCGCATGCCGGAGCCGCAGCTCGCAAGCGTGTTGGCGAAGGGACAACTCAACAGCCAATTGGCCTCGGATACGACCCAACGCAGTCGCATGCCCGGGATGCTCGCCAGACTCTTCGGCGGCCGGGGCCAGGCGGAGGATACCGCCGCCGCGACGGGCAATACGGTCGCCACGCCGCGCAAGCAGGCCGAGAAGCCGCCTGTGCTCGCTGCCGCGGCCGAATCGCGCAGCGAGAAAGTTGCATTGCCGGTCCCGCCGGCCAAACCTGCCAAGCCGATCGAGCAAGCAGCATTCGCGGCGAAACCGGCGCAGAAGGGCCAGCTCGCCCGTTCCGATTCGGAGCCCGTTCCCATCTCGGCGCGTTACGAATTCGCCTCCATGACATCGAAGTCTGTGGGCGCGCTCCAGCCCGCAAGCCTGATCGCGCGGGCGAGCATCTCGGCGCCGAGCACCTCCGCAAACGAGATCATCAACGAACGCGGCTATTGGCAGGGACTGCCCGGCGCCGAGGCGGCTGACACGGCGCAAGCCGGCGCGGCGCGGCCAGCCCCGGCTCCAGCGGCGCGGCGTGCCATCGCCAGCGCTGCCGCAGCGCCGTGGCCGTTAGCCGACCGCAGCGAGAGGGATGCGATTCCAAATGCGCTCGCCTACGCGGCGCAGCCTATACCAATTGCCGATGCCGGCGCGCTGTCGATGGGTTCGGCAACGGCGCGCGCTGCGCCCGCCGCCTCGGAGACCACCATCGCCGTCAAGCGCAGCGACGATGCTCGCACCATTGCGTCGCCCAGAGCCAAGGCTGTGAGCATGGTGCGGGTCGGCGATCAGTTCAACGATCCTTGGATGCGCGCCATGATCGTGAGCCCGAGCGCCCAGAACTTCATGAAAACGACCATGTACGGAATGCCGGATTTCCGCGCTCTCGGTCCGTACCTGCAGAAGCCGCCATCGACCATGATGGCGACGTTCTCCGAGGATCCGCATCGCGGCATGATGACCGAGACCTTCAGCGGCAGCGCCGTGGGCTTCACGCGGACGGTGACGTTCGCTCCGCCGCGAACGGCATCGTTGCGATAATTCCGCTTTCCATCACCGGGGGGGATCGGTGGGGCGTGGCGCCGCAGGTCGGGGAAACCCGGCTTGCGGCGAACCACATCGGGAGGGCAGCGCGGGGTTGCTCGCGTGCTTAGTTCAGCATGCCGAGCGCATGCATGTAGGTCTCAAGAATAGCTTCCTGCTCGCGCCGTTCGTCGGCATCCTGCTTGCGCAGCCGCACGATGGTGCGCAACGCCTTGATGTCGAAGCCGTTTGCCTTGGCCTCGGCGTAGACGTCGCGAATATCGTCGCCGATCGCTTTTTTCTCTTCCTCCAGCTTTTCGACGCGCTCGACGAAAGCTTTCAGGTGATCTTTTGCAAAACGAACGGCCGGCCCTTCCGCAGCGGCGGCAGTGCTCATGGAATCCTCCTCCTCTGACCCGATGCCCGCAAAGCTTTCTGGAGCGCGAGCGCTCAGGTCAAGACGCGAGGAGGATCATCCCCGGAGTACACAGGGGAAAATTTAGTGCTTGTGGCCAGCCTTCTCGAACGCGGCCTGCTGGTCCTGGGAAGCTTCTTTCTGATACTTCGCCTTCCATTCTGCGAAAGGCATGCCGTAGATCCGCTCGCGGCTCTCGTCCTTGGACATCGGCACCCCGCGTGCATCGGCGGCATCCTTCATCCAGTTCGACAAGCAATTGCGGCAGAAGCCGGCAAGGTTCATCAAATCGATATTCTGGACGTCCGTGCGCGCGCGCAAATGCTCGAGCAGGCGCCGGAACGCGGCGGCCTCGAGTTCGGTTCGGGTCTTGTCGTCGAGCGCCATGGCTATCGTTCCTTCCCTTGGCGGCGGAGGGCTTGGGATCTCGCTCCCATTACAATAGTGACGCACCGCCGCGCTTTCCAGCGCGCCTTGCAACGGAACACCGCACAATTGATGCCGGTCGCGTCCTGCGTTCCGCTATTTTCCACCATGAAGACGCACCAACTGCGCCGCGGATCGTGCGAGATGTCGCTCAAGCTTCCCGCCGCGCGTGAGGCCTGAGCCTTGACCGAATCGCCGCGCGCGTTCCTCGAGGGCCTGTTCCGCACCGCGGTGGCTGCGGCGCACCCCGAGGGCTGCTTGCGGCCGCATTTGCCGGCGCCTCCCTCCGGACGGCTGCTGATCCTGGCCGCCGGCAAGGCCGCCGGTTCCATGGCCGAAGTCGCCGAGCATCATTACGTCGAGGAGCTTGCCGTCCCGGCAAGCCGCATCGCCGGTCTCGCAGTGACCCGCGGCGGCTATGGTCGCGCGACCCGCGTCGTGCGCGTGGTCGAGGCCGGACACCCGCTCCCCGACGCCGCCGGCCTTGCCGCCACCGCCGAGACGCTCGCGTTGGCCGATTCCGCAGGCTGCGAAGATCTGGTGCTGGTGCTCATTTCGGGCGGCGCCTCGGCAAACTGGATTGCGCCCGCCGCCGGCATTTCGCTTGCCGAGAAGCAGGCGGTCACCCGGGCGCTGCTTGCTTGCGGCGCCTCGATCGTCGAGATCAACACGGTTCGCAAGCATCTCTCGCGCATCAAGGGCGGACGGCTTGCGCAGCGCGCGCATCCGGCGCCGCTTGTCGCGCTCGGCATCTCCGACGTTCCCGGAGATGATCCGGCGGTGATCGGCTCCGGCCCGACGGTGCCGGATCGAACCACGCTCGCCGACGCCCGCGCCGTCCTGGCGCGTTATCGACTTGCAGTTCCGCCATCCGTCACGCAGGCGCTCGCCGATCTCGCAAACGAGACGCCGAAGCCGGGCGATCCGGTCTTCGCTGCCACCTCCTTCGCGCTGGCAACCCGACCCGCCGACGTGTTCGGCGCCGTGCAAGAGGCGGTGCGCGCGGCCGGATACGAACCCATTTTGCTGGGCACTGCAGTCGAGGGCGAGGCACGCGACGTCGCCGCCGCTCAGGCACGACTTGCCCGCGATCTCAAGGCGCAGAGACGGCGCGCGGTGATCCTGTCAGGCGGCGAGCTCACCGTCACGTTGCGCGGCAAAGGCCGTGGCGGACCCAACCAGGAATACGCGCTGGCGCTGGCAGCTGCGCTCGCGGGAACCGCGGGCATCGCGGCGCTCGCCGCCGACACCGACGGGACCGATGGCGGGAGCGGTCAGCCGGACGATCCGGCGGGCGCGTTCATCGATGCGACCACCCTCGCGCGGGCGGGCCGTCTCGGCCTCGATCCGGCCGCGTTTCTAAATGACAATAATTCGACGGAATTCTTTGAGAAAGTTGGCGATCTGCTGACGCCGGGACCGACGTTGACCAACGTGAACGACTTCCGGGCAATCCTCGTTGACAGTCCGTAAGTGTTCACGCGATATCGATGCCGGGGCTGTCGGCCGTAACGAGTGCGCGCGGTATGACATACCGATACGGCAGAACTCGATTTCGGGGCATGTTCCGCGGTCAGGCGATTGCCCGCGTGCTCGCCGGCGGGGCGTTGAGCGTGGCCGCCTTCGCCTGCCCTGCTGGGCCCGCCAAAGCCGACTTCCGTCTCTGCAACAACACCGGCAACCGCGTCGGGATTGCGATCGGCTACAAGGAAAACGAGGGCTGGACCACCGAGGGCTGGTGGAATATTTCCGCGCGCAGCTGCGAGACCGTGCTGCGAGGCGGGCTCGTCGCCCGGTTCTACTACATTTACGCCGTGGACTATGACCGCGGCGGGGAATGGTCGGGTCAGGCCTTCATGTGCACGCGGGAAAAGGAATTCACCATCCGCGGCACGGACGACTGCTTGGCGCGCGGCTATGACCGCACCGGATTCTTCGAAGTCGATACGGGCGACCA
>VAZM01000017.1:12525-13246 GCA_005883135.1 Alphaproteobacteria bacterium | reverse complement strand
CGGCCGGCCGGCCCGGCGCGCCGACGCCTCCGTCCCGAAGCCGCAACTGATGCGACGTCTGCGCCGGACCAAAATCGTCGCGACCCTCGGCCCCGCATCCTCAGACCGACGCGCAGTGGCCAGCCTGTTCGAAGCGGGCGCCGACGTTTTCCGCATCAACATGAGCCACACCACGCATGCGCGCATGCGTGAGCTGACGGCGGCAATCCGCGACGTGGAGGCCGACCACGGCCGTCCGATCGGGATTCTGCTCGATCTACAGGGCCCCAAGCTCAGGGTCGGCAGCTTCGCCGCCAATCCCGCCACGTTGGCAAAAGGCGACACTTTCGCGCTCGACGCCGATCCGGCCCCGGGCGACGCCACGCGGGTGCACCTGCCGCATCCGGAGATCTTTGCGGTGGTCGAGCCCGGCCACACGCTCCTGCTCGACGACGGCAAAGTGCGGCTGGTCGCCGTCGAGGCGAGCAGCGAGCGTATTCTCACGCGCGTCGAGGTCGGCGGCAAACTCAGCGACCGCAAGGGCATAAGCTTGCCCGACACGACCATCCCGTTCTCGGCGCTGACGCCAAAGGACCGTTCCGATCTCGAAGCGGGGCTCGACGCCGGTGTCGACTGGGTAGCGCTCTCCTTCATCCAGCGGCCCGAAGATATCGCGGAGGCGAAGAAGATCACGCGCGGGCGCGCCGCCGTTATGGCCAAGATCGAAAAGCCGCAGGCGATC
>VAZM01000017.1:0-12433 GCA_005883135.1 Alphaproteobacteria bacterium | reverse complement strand
CTGCCGCCGCGCCGGCAAGCCGGTCGTGATTGCGACGCAGATGCTGGAATCGATGATCGCGTGTCCCGTGCCCACCCGAGCCGAGGTGTCCGACGTTTCGACGGCCATTTTCGACGGCGCGGACGCCATCATGTTGTCCGCCGAGTCCGCGTCCGGGCAGTATCCGGTCGAGGCGGTGGCGACCATGAACCGGACCGCGGAGGAAGTGGAACGCGATCCGAACTATCAGACCATGATTCATGCGCAGCGCACGGACCCCGAGGCGACCGGCGCCGACGCCATCGCCGCCGCGGCACGCCAGATCGCCGAGACGCTCGAGCTTTCCGCCGTCGTTTGCTGGACAAGCTCGGGCTCGACCGGATTGCGCGTCGCACGCGAGCGGCCGACGTCGCCCATCGTGGCCTCTCGCTGGTCTGGGGGGTGCACTGCATCGTCGCCGAGGACGCCCACGATCTCGACGACATGGTGGAACGCGCCTGCCGGCTCGCCTGCGGCGACGGGTTCGCCAATGTCGGCCAGCGCGTCATCATCGTCGCCGGCGTCCCACTCGGTACACCGGGCGCGACCAACATGCTGCGCATCGCTTTCGTGGGGGCGGAGGCGGGCAGTGAGTAACGTGGATGGCCGGGACGACCCCGTCATGCCCGGCACGCAGTCAAGCCTGCGCATACTGCGTAAACTTGTCTGCGCTGCCGGGCATCCACGTCTTGTTTTTTCTGATGCGAAAAAGACGTAGATGGCACCAGAACTCGGGCTTGCCCGAGTTCTGAACCATTAAAGTGCCGCAAGTCGGGTGAACCCGACTTGCGGTGACAAGCCCGGCCATGACGACTATCGAGGCATCAACAGGCGTGACTCGAGATCCCCTGGTCAGATGTCGCGACCGTCGATCTTTTCGCTGAGTTTTTTGACCAGCTCGGGCACGCGTTCCAGGTGGGGATGAATTGCGAGTGCACGGCGGAACGCATCAAGAGCGTGCTTCTCGTCGCCCATCTCCTGCAGGATGATGCCGAGGCCGGAGAGCGCGCCGAAATGGCGCGGCTCCCGCGCCAGCACTTCGTGAATGTCGGCGAGCGCGCGGCCGAAATCTTTCTTCGTATAGTAGACCGTCGCGCGGCGGTTCCATGCCTCGGTGAAGTCCGGCCGAATGTCGATAATGGCATTGAGCAGTCGAATCGCCAGATCGAAGTCGTTGCCGTCGGTCGCGGTCTTGGCGCGGCCCATCAAGAGATTGGCGGTATCGCTGCTGGAGGCGAGCCAAATCGCCCAGATGCGGTTTTCGATGTATTTCGCGCTGTCGTCGTCGGGCGCGACTTTGAGCGCTGCGAACAGCCGGTCGAGATTTTGCGTCTTGTCGCCGTGTTGGGCGCGCGGCAACGCGCCCGAAGGCTCGACCGGCTTGAGCGGCTCGGGGTCGATGGTTTCGGCGAGCGCCGGCAAGGCCCACGCCGCCGCAAGCATGGTTGCCGCAAAGCAGAGGAATCGCCGCTTCATGCGTTCGAGATTAACGCTGCGCCACGGTGCGATAAAGACAAGATTTCGTCAGGGCAGCCGCCGCATAGGCCGCAAGCGTCCACCCGCCAAGCGGGGGAGCGCTTAGCCCTGGCGCGCCTTGAACCGGCGCTGGACCTTGTTGATCACATAGACCCGGCCCTTGCGGCGGACTAGGCGATTGCTGCGATGACGGCTGCGAAGGGACTTCAGGGAGTTACGTACTTTCATAGCTCTGGCTCGTCGGCGTGCGCACGGTGTCCTGCAAACTCGCGCGCAAAGTAGGGATGCGGCGGCGGCTCGTCAACCCGCGCCCGGTCCCGAGGCGAGAACCCGTTCCGGCTTGCGTATTGCTCGCTCGGCGGCATGTCTCAGGCGGCGTGCGCCGCCCGCGCAGGCGGCAGCTTCAAGAGCCTCGCCGCGTTGGCGAAGAAGATCGCGGCGCGCTCCGCCTCGGGTAGCTCGAGGTCGTTGATCAGCTTGATCGCACGCGGCTTGAGCGAGGTCAGCGGCGGGGCGTCGCTGCCGTAGACGACGCGCTCGGGCCCGATCCAGTCGAGCACCATTTTCACCGCCGGCAGATTGTAGGTGACCGTGTCGAGATACATTCGCTTGAGGTAATGGCTCGGCGGATGCTTGATCTTCATCGGCGCGTAAGAGCCGAGGAAAAACGCCTCCTCCTGCAGCTCGTAGGCATAATCCATCCGGCTGATGGTCTCGCAGATGCCGCCGCCTCCGTGCGAAGCCACGATCGTCGCCCGCGGAAAATCCTCCAGAATGCCGCGCACGATCAGCCGCCCGAGCGCCAGGCAGAGATCGAACGGCCGGCCGATGCTGGAGGCGAGACGATACTCCTTCATCCGCTCCTCGCCGAAGCCGAGATGGGGCGGATGGATCATTACCGGCACGTCGAGGTCCTGCACCAATTCCCAAAACGGGCGCGCTTCGTCATCGTCCGGATAGTGCCCTTTGTGGCTGGAGTGGATGAAGATGCCTTTGAGCCCGAGCTCGCGGATGGCGCGCTCGGCCTCCTTGATGAAGGCGGGGCCTCCGCACGGTAGAATCGTGGCGAAGCAGTAGAGCGTGCCCGCGTATTTCTGCTGAACCTCGGCGGCGTAATCGCTCCACCGCTGCACCGCCGGCAGCTCTTCGTGTTCGGCTTTCCCGCGCAGGTAATGCGCGGCATTGTTTACGACGCTGACATCGATGCCGTTCTTGTAATGGGCATCGAGGAAATTCTCGAGCACCATGGGGCAGCCGCGTTCGCCCCATTTCGGCCCGCTCTTGCCGTCGGCGGCGCCGAGATCGTCCGCCGCCTCTTCCGGAGTATAGATGTGTGAATGCCAATCGATGATCACGCCGATCTCTCCGTCATAGAAATCACAACGACTGAGCACCGCGCATCGCGCTCGCGCTTTCAATCGCGGCGATCGCCAATGTGAGGGCAAAGGCGCAGCCGGTCAATCTGCCATGCCGTTATTCCCTGGGGCGCAAAATAATTTCATGCCGGTTGGCGTGATTGCGTTTCATGCTAAATTTCTACTGCAGCGCTACAAGCGCGTCGCCAGTTCAACGGGAGCACAAGATGTCCGGGATCAAGTCGTTCGTGATAGCGTCAGCTGCGGTGGTATCATTGGGCTCAAGCACGGGTCACGCGCAGCAGCCGCCGCCCCAATCTCCCAACATGACGTTTTTTGTGACGAGCAACGGGCCCGGCAAAGGCGCCGACCTCGGCGGGTTGGAAGGCGCGGATCGCCATTGCCAAAACCTCGCGCAGGGCGCCGGCGCCGGCGGCAAGACCTGGCGTGCTTATCTCAGCACTCAAGCGGCGGACGGCGCACAAGCCGTCAACGCCCGCGACCGCATCGGAGGGGGGCCGTGGCAGAATTCAAAGGCGACGTTGTCGCCCAAAGTGTCGACGAGCTTCACGGCGACAACAACAAGCTCGGCATGCCAATCTCGCTGACCGAGCGCGGCACCATGGTTGCCGGCGTCGGCTACACGCCCAATTACCACGACGTGCTGACAGGCTCGCAGCCGGACGGGCGGGCATTTGCGGCGGGAGAGGACAGAACCTGCCGCAACTGGACGAGCGGCACCCAAGGCGCCGCAATGGTCGGCCACATCGACCGCAAGGGATTGCGCGACGACGCGGCCTCGAAGTCGTGGAACTCTTCGCATCCCTCGCGCGGTTCCGAGGGCGGGTGCAGTCAGAACGACCTGAGGGGCACCGGAGGCAACGGCCTGTTCTACTGCTTCGCCGCGAACTAAAGCGTGTACTGATAAATCGCTCAGCCATGTCCGCTCTCGAGCAAACCGGGCATTGAGCCAGACATGGCCGAATGACCGAGCCTGACCCATCTCGGTCATTCGGCGGTCGAATGAGGCCGGGTGGCGCCGATCAGCTCGTTGACCTTGTTTACGTGCGCAACCGCTGCACGCGCCCCTGCCGTCTTGGTGAGCAGATCAAGCCTCACATCGTCATCGCGGACCGGCGTAAGGGCCAGATCCGTATAGGTGCGCGCGTCGGGAATCCCGACCTGGCGAAAAGGTCGTGCAATATCGAGGACGCGCGGATATTGGTTTGATTGAACGCCGATGAGTGCAACTAAGGCGTGCACTCATAAATCGCCCAGCCGTGTCCGCTTTCGGGCAAACCGGACACTGGGCCGACATCGCCGAATGACCGGGTCTGACCCGAAGCCGACATCGCCGCATTGCAGCAGGATTGTGCTAAGACTGTCCCATGACCGCGAAGCGGCGCTTTCAACTCGTTCTGATCAAGCCGTCGCACTACGATGACGACGGATACGTAATTCGCTGGTGGCGGGCGATGATTCCCTCGAACTCGCTTGCCGCCGTCTACGGAATTGCAACAGATTGCGCCGAGCGGCAGGTACTCGGGCCGGACGTCGCCATCGACATCGAGTTGATCGACGAGACCAACACGCGCATCGACGTGCCAACGCTCCTCGCCCGCTTCCGATCTCACAGTAACTTCGGCCTCGTCGCGTTGACCGGTGTCCAGTCGAACCAATATCCTCGCGCTCTCGATATTGCACGACCGTTCCGCGAGGCCGGGATCCACGTCGCCATGGGCGGCTTCCATGTGTCGGGGTGCCTGTCGATGCTGGATGGCCGTGCGGTCGATCTCGATACTTGCCGCGACATGGGCATCACCATGTTCGCCGGCGAAGCCGAAAACCGGTTCGACACGGTGTTGCGAGATGCCGCCGAGGGCGGGCTTGCGCCTTTGTACGATTTCATGAAAGAGCTGCCCGGAATCGAGGGCACACCAGTGCCGTTCCTCCCGAAGCGGTACGTGACACGCACCCTCGGTCTGAGCACGAGTTTCGACGCGGGCCGTGGCTGTCCGTACCAATGCTCGTTCTGCACGATCATCAACGTGCAGGGCCGCAAGTCGCGCTTCCGCTCGGCCGACGACGTTGAGCGTCTCGTGCGTCTCAACTGGGCGCAGGGCGTCCACAAATTCTTCATTACGGACGACAATTTCGCGCGCAACCAGGAGTGGGAGGCGATCTTCGATCGCCTGATCGAACTCCGGGAGAAGGGCGGGATTCCGCTCGGCCTTATGATCCAGGTCGACACGCTTTGTCACAAAATCGAAAACTTCATCGTGAAGGCGAAGCGGGCCGGCGTCACGCGGGTGTTCATTGGATTGGAAAATGTCAACCCGGACAATCTCACCGCGGCGAAGAAGCGCCAGAACAAGATCACCGAATATCGCAAGATGCTGCTCGCCTGGAAGGCGCAGGGCATCATCACGCTTGCGGGCTACATCCTCGGCTTCCCGGCGGATACACCCGATAGCATCAGGCGTGACATCGCGATCATACGAAGGGAGCTCCCGCTCGACGTTGTCGAATTCTTCTGCCTGACTCCGCTGCCCGGTTCGGAGGATCATCAGATCCTCTGGAAGAAGGGCGTTCCGATGGAACCGGACCTCAATGCATATGACGTGGAACATGTGTGCACTGCCCACGCCAAGATGAGCAAGGCGGAGTGGGCGGCGATCTACCGCGAAGCCTGGTCACTGTATTACACGCCGGAGCACATGAAGACGCTCCTGCGTCGCGCGGCAGCGACAGGCGTGCCGATGGGCAGCCTCCTCAAGTTATTGGTCTCGTTCGCGACTATGGTACGTCTCGAAAACGTCCACCCGCTCCAGAGCGGTGTTCTCCGCTTGAAACATCCCTCGGAACGCCGGCCCGGCCTGCCCCGCGAGCGCGTCTGGGTTTTTTGGCCGCGCTTCGTGTGGGAGACTCTCTACAAGCACGTTGTTTTGGCCGGCGTAATCGCGCGGCTGCTCGTTTCGAGGATTTCCATCGCGTTCGATCCCCATGCGCGGGCTTATATGGATCGGGCGCTCGCGCCGGTCGGCGATGACAATGATGCATCGCTCGACCTGCTGACCAAGACGGCGGGAGCAAGCGCCGCGATCGCACATATCAGGAAAGTCGCGGAACTGACGAGTTCCAGCCAGCTCAACTGATCGTCCCGTGACGTCGGTTACTCGCACTCCTGCGGGCTCTCGCAAGGTGTTTGCGATGTCCGGAAATGGCACTTCTCGGACCTCGGGAAATGTCGACTTGAGTCCGCAAAGTGGACCAAAGCGGACATTGACTCGTCGCTGTCACCAATCGCGCCTTTATGAGTACACGCCCTAACCCGAAATTACCGTGACGGCGAAACCGCGCCAACAGCGCCGGTAGATTCACGCGCGTGTGCGTCTCGTCAATCGCGTCGATGGTGATGGCGATCCCCCGACCCGAGGACGTGGCGCTCTGCGCAATCGGCCGCAATGCCATAGATGGCTGCCAGCGAATTCGATGGGATCATTGCGCGCCACCATCGGATCACGTAGCCATCGTCGTCGTAGTGCGATGGCTTGATCAGAACAAGCTGGAATTGCTTGGCGGGCACGGGGACATCTACCATAAACGTTGTTCGCACCAGATGCGTGGCAATCTAACATGAACACCCCCCAGGTCGCTCGGGGAAGGTTGCGCCTCACTTCATGGGCAAGGGTTCATGTCAGAGGTACGAAATCGTATTCGCCGATGCCTTGCAGCACGAGGAACACGGCGGACGAGTCGCCGGCGTTGGTCACGAGATGCGGCCGCTTCGGCGGCACCGAATAGGTTTGTCCCGGCGTCAGCCGCACTTCTTCCTTGGGATGCTGGAGGAAGATGCGAATGGCCCCGCTCACGACATAGAAGGTGTCATGCACGTTGTTGTGGTAATGCCAGGGCACCTTTTGCTTCGGGCTGATCTGGAGCTCGGCAATACGAAACCCCGGGCGCGC
Organism: Alphaproteobacteria bacterium; assembly: GCA_005883135.1. Lineage (GTDB taxonomy): Bacteria > Pseudomonadota > Alphaproteobacteria > Rhizobiales > Xanthobacteraceae > VAZQ01. The sequence continues at coordinate 5,616 of VAZM01000017.1, read as the reverse complement.
CGCGTGATAGGCGCGGCGCTCCACCTCGTATAGTCCGCTCGCATCCGTGACTGCCTTCATGGCGCCTGCTCCGGATCACTCGATTCGTTTGATGTTGGCGTCGCGAATGACCTTCGCCCACCTCGCCGCTTCGGCCTTGAGTTGGACCTGGAACTCCTCGGGGGAGCTGATGGTGACGCCAAAACCGATGGCCGCGAGGCGGTCCTTCACCTCCGGCCGCGCCAGGATTTTCTCGATCTCGCGATAGAGCTGGTCCACGATGTCCTTCGGCGTTCCGGCCGGCGCGACGATGCCCTGGAAGAAGAGCGACTCCTGCCCCGGCGCGCCCGCCTCCGCTAAGGTCGGCACATCGGGGAACTCCGGTGCGCGCTCTCCGCTCGTCACCGCCAGTGCACGCAGCTTCCCCTCCTTGATCAGCGCCGCGGCCGAGGGCAAGGCATTGAACGCCATCTGCGTGTGGCCGCCCATGGTCGAATTCACCGCCGGCGCGCCGCCATTGAACGGCACGTGCACGATGTCGAGCCCGAAGGCGAGCTTGAACAATTCGGCGGCCAGCTGCGCGGATTGCCCGGTGCCGGCCGACGCATAGCTGTACTTGCCCGGATTGGCCTTCACCAGCGCGACCAGTTCTTTCACGTTCTTCGCCGGGAACGACGGGTTGACCAGCAAGACGTGAGGCGACGCCACCGCCAATATCACCGGCGTGAAGTCCCTGATCGGATCATACGCCAGCTTGGCATAGAGGCTGGGATTGATGACGAAGCTCGGCGTCACGACCAGCAACGTGTATCCGTCGGGCGGCGACTTCGCCGCCGTAGCGCTGCCCACGTTGCTCGCGCCAGTCGGCAGATTCTCCACGTAGAACGATTGTCCCCAACTCTCGGACAACGGCTGCGCGATGACGTGCGCCATTACGGTGGCCGGACCGCCTGCCGTGAACGGCACGATGATCCGCACGGGACGTGTGGGATAGGCCTGCGCCGCGGTCATTCGCGCGGCAAGCGGCAGGCCGGCGGCCGCGCCGGCAAGACGCAGGAAGCGACGACGGCAAGGTTGCATGGCGTTGCCCTCCGCACACGAATTCGCGTGCGCTGTCAGCAGCACCGGCAAAAAAAGAGGTCGGTGTGGAGACTGCGATGCCCGCCGACGGCACGGCGCTGCCCGTTTGCGCGCGGAGACCTCGGCACGTCCCGCTTATGAGGGCGGCTCGAGCAACCGTTACACGAGCCATGATCAATTGCAACGTGCCGTCGCCGTCGTGCGCGAGGCCGATTTCGGCACCTCGAAACACGCTTTAGATTGAACGAAAGTCAGTCGGCGCAGCTCGCGCCGTCGCCGCCAGCGGCCAGGAAGACGCGGCAGCCGCACGCCGAACCATCGCCATGAACTGGCGGCGTTTCATTCGATCACCTGCGCTATAGCTTTTTCCTATTCGAACGAACTGTGACCGGCGTCACAGTTTCCCAATCGATGCTCGTGTAGAACGCGCGCTAGATGATTAGCCCCACAGGGGAGAGACATGACACCGAAACCAACCAAAACCGCATTCATCTTCGCGGCGGTTCTCGTCCTCGTGGCATTCGTCGCGATCACGACATGGGCGGCGGTCCCGAAGCCGCATAGCGAGGCGGCTGCGCCAGGCAAGGCGGTCATCTACCGGGCTGACCTCTGGAAGGTCTACTGAGGCTCGCTGTCGCGGTTCGGCTTCCCGCCGCCCTCGCCCGCCATCATCGCCTCTGTCGTCGAGCACAACGGCAGCACCACCATTGTCAGAGCGAAATGAGCGCTGGCCCGGACCGACCGCGGCAGCCGAGCTCAGTCCGCAGATCGAATCTTAAGGGCTCTGCTGCTGCCGCGCTGCTCTGCCGCCTCCGCGCATGAACGCTTGGATTTCCTCCACGGTGAGCCGGCCGTCCTTGTTGGCGTCCATTGCCTTGAAAATCCGCTCATGCGCCGCCTGAAACTCCTGCAACGAGATGGTTCCATCACCGTCGCTGTCCATCATGGCAAAGAGCATCCGCATCATCATGCCGCCATGCGGCCTTCCGTACCCCATCCCACCTTCTCCGCCCATCATGCCCATCCCACGACCCCAGCCCGGACGCTCCCTCCAGCCAGATCCGGAGCCCCAGCCCGGCCGGTCGCTCCAACCAGACCCGTAGCCCCAGCCCGGCCGGTCACCCCGACCAGACCCGTAGCCCCAACCCATCCCGCCATAGTCGTCGTCATCGTCTTCAGCGACGCGGCGGCGCCCTTGGCCAGGCTGGAGCTGGCCTTGCTGCTCCCGTTGCGGCTGAACTTGCGGTTGCTGCTGAAGAACTTGGGGCTGTTGCGGCTGCTGCTGCTGGAGAACTTGCGGCGCCGGCGGCTGCTGTGCCGTCGGCGGCTGCTGCGCGCTCGCAGCGACGACGCTAGCCATCAAAATGAAAGCCGAGGTCGTGAGCACCAGAATCTGCGCTTGCATGTCAGAACTACCTCAGAGACGTGGAGCACGAAGCATAACTCCGCCGGAGCGATATTGATCCTTCACTTCGGGCGAAGGATGCGGCAAGTGACCTTGGCTGCAATCGGCTGAGGATGGGATCGGCGCGAGGCAAGCTTCGAGCCGAGATCGCAACTGCGCGCGATCGAGATTGCGGCCGATCAGCACGAGCTTGTTGGTTTTTTCGCCGCCGAGCGCAGCTTCATCCAGGCAGAATCGCTTGGCGACAAGATGGAAAACGTAGCGCTTGTCGCTTTCGGCGATCCAAATCAGGCCCTTCCCGCGATACACGTCGGACGGAAGCTGTTCGAGAAAATCCTGAAATTTTTGCACGGCAAAGGGCCGTTCGCTCTGAAATGAAAGCGCCTCGAAACCGTCCGCCGCCAGATGGGCGCAATCGCTGGCATGCGCGCGGCCGGCATGGAGGTGATGGGTTTTGTCATCGGCCTCGAGGGCTCCACCCCGCTCAGGCGCAGAAACGGCGAAAACGCGGTCCGACTGGAACAGTCCGACACTGAGGATGAGAGGGAGCGCGACCCGGCACTGGGTTGTGCGCACCATGCGCGCCTGCGGGTTGATCCCGCGGATCGCCGTCTCAACCGTTCGCAGCGCGGCAGCGCCGGCGAGGTCGCACTTGTTGAGCAGAACGACGTCGCCGTGACAAAGCTGGTTGCGCGCAGCCTGGCTCTCGAAGCGATCGAGGCAGAAGTCGGCGACATCAGCAACGGTGATGATCGAATCGACGCGCACGCGGTCCCGCAGTTCCGAGCGCAGGAACGTGAGCACCACCGGCAACGGATCGGAGACGCCGCTCGTTTCGACGACCAGGTAATCGAGCCTGCGGCCGCGGTTGAGCACGCGAAAGATCGCGTCCAGGAAATCGTTGTTGATCGAACAGCAGATGCAGCCGTTTTCCAACTCGACCATGTCCCCGTCGGCGGAAACGATCAACTCGCCGTCGATGCCGAGCTCGCTCAGCTCGTTGACGATGACGCCGGTGCGCAAGCTTTGCTGGTTGGCGAGGATGTGCTTGACCAGCGTCGTCTTGCCGCTACCGAGGAAGCCGGTGATCACGGCGACCGGCAAGCGCGCTTCGGCCGGAGCTTGAGGCGGGGATCTACTCATGCAATCCGCTCGGTTGAGCGAGGGCGCTATAACGACAGGTAATGCCCGGCATCGAAGGTGTATTTCGTGCCGACCGCTGACTGGCTCACCGCATCGCCGAAGGCGTCGGCAAGCGCGTGCAAAGCGCGCCAACCGGTGCAGTGGCCGGTGATGATGTGGGGGATGCGAAACGGCCGCAGCCCCTCGACGGTTTCGGGAATGATTCGCTCCATGACCCCGCCGAGGTGCAGCCCGCCCATGATGCAGTAGATCGGAATGTCGGGAAAGAGATCGCGGGCATGGAGGCATACGTTGACGATGCCCGCGTGCGAGCACGCGCTGAACACGATCAGTCCCAAATTGCGCACGTGCGCCACCATCATGCGCTCATCCATGAGCAGCGGATCGGGTTGCCAGGGCGCGTCGGGACTCGTTCGCGCGAGGTGGTCGACGCGGCCTTTCTCGAACGGCGTGACCCGCGGTATCTCCCCGCTGTAATAGAAATGGGCGTCGAGCAACAGCCGAGCATCCGCATCATTGACCACCTGCGCGCCGCGCTGCTCGAGTTCGCGCGGGCCTGGAACGTTGGCGACCGGCACCACCATGCCGCTCTTGAGCCGGACGGCGCGTTCGTTGAACATATCGGGATTGACGTGGACGGCGACGCGACCGCCGTCTTTCACGATGGCCTCGACCGCGTGCGGCAGCGCGGCCATGTGATCCCAATGTCCATGGCTCACCGCAATCGACTCGACCTCGCCGAGCCGAATTCCGAGATTGCTGCAGTTGCGGATGAAGATTGCCCCTTCCGGCCCGGTATCGAACAGCAAGGTATGCCGCACGTTCTCGGCCTCCGACACGAGCTTCAGACCAAAGCCGAGATTGGCGCACAAGAGCGTCTCGCCGGAAATCACCTTGGCCCCGGCCATGACGACATTGGAAAACTCCGAGACCGCGAACAACGTCTTGCTGACGTAAGTATCGCTGACGTCGTCGGTGATCACCTCGACGACGAGCGAATCGATGGTTTTGAGAGCGGACGCTGGAGATTTGGCTGCGGCCATTTCGGCAGGCTTTCGAGGCAGGCTCGACTATATTGTGCGCTCCGATGTGCCACAACCGCGGGCGCGGCATGGCCGATGTTCGAGCGGAGCGGGAATATCTGCTGAGAGATCGAGGGAGCGATGGAGGAAATCGTACAACGCATCGGCGCGTTCGCGTTGGCCGGCTTGGCTTCCGGTTTTTCGTCCGGATTGTTCGGCATCGGCGGCGGCATCGTGCGGATTCCCATTTTCGTGTACTTGTTGCCGCTGTTCGGGGTGCCGTCCCCCGTGCTGATGCACGTGGCGGTGGGAACGTCGATGGCGCTGGTCCTGCCGAGCGCGCTGGCGTCGACCCGCAAGCAGGTTGCGTTCGGTAATTTGGACTTGGCGTTCTTCCGGACCTGGGCGCTGGGGATTTTCGTCGGCGTGCTGATCGGAACCGCGGTCGTGCCGTTCGCCTCGACTGAGATCCTGCAGGCGATTTTCGCCGCCTTCATGATGACGGTGGGCGCGTATGAAGGCTTCTTCAAGGATCGCGTGGTGATCGCGAAGGCCGCGCCGCGCGGCGGCGTCAAGCTGGCGGTGGCCGCGGCGATCGGTTGGCTGGCGGCGATGACGGGAACCGGCGGGGGCACCATGACCGGACCAGTCCTGCAAGCCTTCAGCGTGCGCCTGCAGAGCGCGATCGCGATTGCCTCGGCGACGGGCCTGGTGACCGGCACCGTCGCCCCCATCGGGGCGATCATCAGCGGCTGGCACGTTCGCGATCTGCCCGCCTATTCCCTCGGCTACGTCGATCTCGCGATCTTCATCGCCATGATGCCGACCATCCTGATCGCGGCGCCCATCGGCGTGCGTGCCGGCCATTCGCTGAGCGAAATGTGGTTGCGCCGCGTCTACACGGTCCTGCTCTTCGTCATCGCCGCCGATCTCGTCCGCAAGCTGGTGAGCTGATCTTCGCGCATTCGTCCTTGCCGACGGCACCGG
>VAZM01000432.1 GCA_005883135.1 Alphaproteobacteria bacterium | reverse complement strand
AGGACGTGATCGTCCTGCGCGCTGACGAAGGCATTGATCGCCACGATGCCGTCGCCGCCGGGCCGGTTCTCGATGACGATCGGCTGGTCCCATTTCCTGGTCAGCCGGTCCGCCAGCAAGCGGGCGCCGATATCGGCCCCGCTGCCGGGTCCGAGCGTCAAGATGAACTTGACCGGCCGTGTCGGCCACGATTGCGCCGCGAGCGGCGCGGCGGCAACCAGCGGCAGGAGCAACGCGGCGAGCATGAACGTGCAAGTCAGGCGTCGCGCACCGAGCATAGGTCCTCCGATCGGATGTTGCGAAGAGACTACTCGGCAAGGTGCCGCAAAGGACATGCGACAAAAGCTTGCGCCGGCCGATAATAAGGTCTTCCGATCAGCAGCCCCCCGGCGTTCCCTAGTGCGGTGGGAACGAAAAGGCTCCCTCAGTCGCGCATCATTTGCTCGTGATCAGTGCGCGTACGCAGCGGAACTCGAATGAGGTGCTGGAGTTTCATTTTGGAATAGTAGGCTGCTCACGTGTGTCGGCGGGAGCTGCCATGTTTGCCGAATTTTTCTTCCACTCGCTTAACTGGAGCCACGCATACGATCGGATGCGGCGAGGTTTCCGTCTATCGAGGCGTTCGCATTAAGCGTCATGCACCTTTGACATCTCCAGTGACCCTATGAGCTCACAGCAAAAAACCAGCGCGGTGCATGAGGCATTGAGAGCCAGTGACCAGCAGTTCCAGCTGCTGGTGCAAGGGGTCAAGGACTACGCGATCTTCATGCTCGATCCGCAGGGACGAATCACGACTTGGAACAGCGGAGCCGAACGCATCAAGGGTTATCACGCCGAAGATATCATCGGAGAGCATTTCTCACGGTTCTACACGGAGGACGACCAACGCGAAAACGTGCCGACGCGCGCGCTGCAGCGAGCGACCGCGGAAGGCCGCTACGAGGCCGAGGGCTGGCGGGTCCGCAAGGATGGCAGCCGGTTTCGAGCAAACGTGGTGATCGACGCGATCCACGACGATGCGGGCAAGCTGATCGGCTTTGCCAAGGTGACGCGCGATGTCACGGAACGGCACCTGGCCGCGGAGAAGCTCGAGCAAGCGCGCGAGCGGCTGCTGCAATCGCAGAAAATGGAAGCCATCGGCCAACTCACCGGCGGGGTGGCACACGATTTTAACAATTTGCTCACCATCGTCATCGGCAATCTGGAAACAGCGCAACGCCATCTCGGCGACCTGACCGGCGGAGTGGCGTCCCGCTTGAAGCGCTCGCTCGACAACGCCATGCGCGGAGCGCAACGTGCGGCGACATTGACGCAGCGGCTGCTAGCCTTTTCCCGCCAGCAACCGCTCGATCCGAAACCGCTCGACCTCAACCAGTTCATTGCAGCGGAGGTGGAGTTCCTGCAACGCTCGTTGGGTGAGACGATCGAGGTCGAGGCCGTGGGCAGCGCCGGCCTGTGGCCTGTGGAGGTCGATGCGCACCAGCTCGAAGCCGCTCTGCTCAACCTTGCCGTAAATGCTCGCGACGCCATGCCCAACGGCGGCAAGCTCACCATCGAAACTGGAAATGCCTTTCTTGATCAGGATTATTGCAGCATCAACCCCGAAGTCATTCCCGGCCAATACGCCATGATTGCGGTTTCCGACAACGGAACCGGCATGACGGCGAACGTTGTGGAGCGGGCATTCGAACCCTTCTTTTCGACAAAAAGCGCGGGTCAGGGCACCGGGCTAGGCCTGAGCCAAGTCTACGGTTTCATCAAGCAATCAAAAGGCCACATAAAGATCTACAGCGAAGTCGGCGAAGGGACGAGTGTCAAAATTTACCTTCCCCGCCTGTTGCAGCACATCGATCGTGGTGACGAGGAAATGCAGGCGGGCGAGGCGGTGGAAGGGGCCGGCAATGAAACGATCCTCGTGGTTGAAGACGCCCGCGATGTGCGCGCCTATCTGGTGGAACTTCTCCGCGATCTGAACTATCGCGTGCTCGGCGCGCACGATGCAGTATCGGCCTTGGGCCTGATCGAAAACGGCGAGATCCATATTGACCTGCTTTTGACGGACGTGGTGCTACCGGGGATGAACGGCCGACAGCTGGCGGAACAAGCAAAAAATCGGCGGCCAGATCTCAAGGTGCTATTCACGACGGGTTATTCCCGGAACGCCATCGTCCATCAAGGTCGGCTCGATCCTGGCGTTGCAATGATCCAAAAGCCGATCACACAAGAACGACTTGCAGCACGGGTACGCGATTTGCTTGATGGCAGAGTCCACGGGACCGGATGATAATCACGTCGGCTTTGGCGAGGATGCGCCGGCGCATGCGTCGAGCCGGAAGAGCGAAGCCCAGCCACGCGGGCTGGACTTCCTCCGACCGTCCCCAGGAAAAAGCGGCTAGTGGGTGTTCAACTCTCAGGATGAGGCGTGGGGTGGATAGAGGAGCTTCCTTCGGCCTCCCGGTCCCGCGCCTGCCGGGCCGTCTTGGCCCACTGTTCGGCCAAGTCGAGCAATACGGCTTTGCTTGGCGGATAGTCGACCGTCTGGGCTAGTCCCAGGCATCGGATCGCAAACGCGAGCGGCCGTACTTGGTTCCCTCGGTGTAGGCGGAAATTCCGACTGAAATGTTAACTCCTGCGGCTGAAAGCGGCCGTTCGCGGGGCTCAATTTGGACGGGGGAACCCGGACCCGGAGAAGTTCGTCGGTGCCACCGTGGGCGAAATCATCGCGCCAGCGCCGTCATTGGCGCGACGGGGGAGGCGCGGGTCGCCGGGGCGGCGCTCTTCATCGCGTGGCGCCGTCCGCATGGTGAACCTTGCCGGAACCAAGACGCGCACCGTGGATTGGCGTTGGAAGAAGAGATTCCGACCGGCTTCGCGCCGGACGGACTGCCGGTCGGCGTGCAGATCCTCGGCAGGCGCACGGGCGCTACACCGATTGCTGGGCGAAGCAGAACGGGAAATGGCTCGCGGTATCGGCGCATGTGACGCGATGATGCGCAGCCGTCACTGGTCAAGCCCCCTGCCCCGCACCGAGCAGTTCGAGAAGCGAGGTCATGCTGTTCCACCTTCGCTTTCGGAAACGACCCATGGCTCCTGTCATTGGACGTCGAACGGGGTTTTTGTCGCTGGAGCATATCCAGCAAAGCGACAAATAACCGAGGAGACAATTCACGTGAAGGCGATCGTTGTGACGGACCAAGCTGCGGGAACGGCCGGGATGAAGCTGGTGGAGCGGCCCGAGCCGCAGGCAGCGATAAACGACGTCGTCGTT
>VAZM01000424.1 GCA_005883135.1 Alphaproteobacteria bacterium | reverse complement strand
TGTCACGAAGTTACAACAGACGGAGGCGGCGGAATGATCAGCCACTTCATCAACGAGCCCGACCACTGGCGCGCACGCGCAGAAGAAGCGCGTAATCTCGCAGCCTACTTCGTGTGGTGGAGTTTACAGGTATTAGACCGATTAACCCCTGAATACGACGGAGCTACCGCGGGCCGGCTGGCCGACATTGAGGCTGGAGCCTCGGGCTCCTGAGTACGTGGCGTAGTTCGGCGCCTATCTCACGCGTGCGGCGTCGTCAGCAACGGCTGATGTGGGCTCTCGCTAACCTGGGCGCTGATATTCGAGCTCTCCGGTGTACTGGGTGCACCGAACGAAGCCATGGCCTGCGTGAGCTGCTGCTCGAAACGAGCCTCGAACACATGAAATGCGCCGTTTAAGCTCCGCGCTTCTTTGCCAGGTGTTTCGGCAAGACCGATCTCAAAGTTCGGTATGGCCGCCTGAACTGCCGTGAGGACTAACCCCGCATCAAGTGGGTGATTCCCCAAGTAAGCAAGTTCAGAAGGTGTCGTCAGGATTTTGGCGCCTACAGTTAGCGTAGCAAGCGCATCATACAGCAGCGCTTCAGGGTCCAAATTCGTCTTCGTGAGCGCGTACGCGCCCTCCACAAGAGTTACGTCTGCTTGCGCAATTGCATTAGGAATATCCTGTGGGGATATAAGGCCATCTTTTACATGCTGATAAACAAGGTCATGTTGCCAAAACAGAGTATCGAGCGCGTCCACAGGCGCCGGGATCGGGTTGCCAAGAGTAGTCCCACCCTCAACTCCAGCAGTATAATTTGGACCGCCATAGTTACCGTAACTCGGAATCGGGATGCCGTGCGTGGAGGTGCCCTGCGTGGAAGATGCTAGCGAGCTAGGATCGAAGCGTGCGGTTACGTCCCAGTTGATGAACATGTAACCCCTCCCTAGTTCTCGCCTGCGCCAAAGATGCCTCGATTTGTGCCTTCAGCTTAGCAAATATTCGGTGCTCCTCGCCACCGCTCCCTGTCAGCCGCTCGGGCCGAAGCGGCTCAGAGCGCTCGCTGAGCGAGGCCAGCACCCTCGGCTGGTGGCCGAGCTGCTCTGATGTCCGGGAGCCCGCCGGACTGGAATAACGGGTTCCGGGCCACGGCTGCGGCGTCGCATGGTATGCTTGCTCGGGTTGGACCGGCTGGGCTTTCCGCGATGCTTCGACTTTGCGCGCGCGTCTTCGCTCTCGCTGCGATGCTTGTCGGGTTACCGAGACTGCACAGGCGGCAGGCGTGGCCTAAAAGACCGCGCGCGGGGGCATGGACGGCGGAGTGGGCGTGCTGCGCTTGCGGCTAAAAAGATCCACGATCCACATCTCGAACCGGTTAGCTGGAGATCGGAGTTTGAAGTGCCTTATTGCTTTGATGTGAAATTTCGCACGCCGAGACCTGTCGGCCCGGACCGACTTGAAGAAGTGTTCGAGGCCGCGCCGTTCAAGCGGCCCTTGCGGTTCTACAGACCGGATGGGATGAATAGGCACGATGGCTGGCTGGCTGTCGAATCGTGCGGTTATTCCGATTTTGCAGAAGCACAGGCCACCGGCGCGCGGTTTCAAGAGGCGCTGCTGATCGTTGCAGCGAAGCAGAAGCTGGGCGTGGAGTTCTATTTACGCGGACCGGTCGAAGCCATCCACGTGTACCCTGGAGGTAAGCTCGAACTACGCGATCCAGGCCTGCCGTGGCCGACGCCCCTGAGTCATGATGAGCTCAAACAGATGATGGGCGCAGCGGGGGCGAGCGACGACATGTCGCTAACGGCGAACCAGAGGGTAGCCGCCGAGCTGCTGAATGACTCGTTCTTCAAGATGTCGCCCGAGGCAAGCTTTTTGCTGCGGATCTCGGCAGTCGAGGCGCTTTGCCCGCAGGCCGACCAGACCGACGGGTTCAAGAGAATTGTGGACGGCGTGCTAACTTCGATACCGAGGAATGCGTCGAGTTCAGATCGGGATCAGGTCGAGCAGGCTTTGAAGAGGCTGGCCGCGAGGCAGTCCGTGCGCAGCGCATACCTGTCGAAGATCAAGCAGCTGATCGGCGATGAGAAGGCAAAGAAATTTGATGCCCTCTACGTCCGGCGCAGCAACTTCCTTCACGACGGCACCGGGCGCGGGACCTTGGGCGACGCAGCGAGCGCTGCACTAGACATAGGATTGGAGCTCCTGCTTGCCGACATCGCGTAATAGGCCACGCCACGGCCGGGCGGCGGACGACCCGAACCACTCGATCAGTTCTCGGTGCAGCCCACGCGCCCCTCTGGCGAGCGCGTCCTGAATTGGCTTCCTGAACCTTCGATCGCAGCAGATTGGCGCTTGCTCCATTGATGAGCAGGCGGCGCAGATAGCGATTGCCGCGTTTGGTGATGCCGCCTAGCCGCGGTTTGCCGCCGGTTGAATTCTGCCGCGGCACCAAACCAAGCCAAGCGGCGAACTCCCGCCCGCAGCGAAAGACATTCGGGTCTGCCACCGTCGTGGCAATTGCTGTAGCGATGATCGGCCCAATGCCGG
>VAZM01000423.1:3572-4113 GCA_005883135.1 Alphaproteobacteria bacterium | reverse complement strand
CCTGCCTGCGCGCCCACTGGCCCGATGTCGGCTCCGCCACGCCCGGCAGCTACGGCGCAGTCACGGAAATCTTCGGCGAGGGGCTTCGCTTGCCGCCGGTGCGGCTTATCAGCCGCGGCGCGCTCGATGTGGATCTGGAGAAGGTGATCCTCGCGAATGTGCGCACGCCTGAGGAACGCAAAGGCGATCTCGGCGCGCAACTCGCCGCGACGCGGCGCGCCGGCGAGCGGTTGAACGCGCTTGCCCGGCGTTATGGCGGCGCCGAGCTCATCCGCTACATGGCGCAGGTCATGGACTATTCGGAGCGTCTGATGCGCGCGGCGCTCAAGGACCTGCCGGACGGAGAAGGCGTTTTCGAGGATTTCTGCGACGGCGACGGCATTGCCGACGATGCCCTTGGCAAGGATGCGCCGTTCCGGATCCGCCTGCGCGTCAAGAAGGTCGCGGACCGCCTGGTTGTCGATTTTGCCGGCACCGCGCCGCAGGTCAAAGGACCGATGAATGCGCCGCTCTCGGTCTCCGCCTCGGGCGTCTATTGCGG
>VAZM01000423.1:0-3561 GCA_005883135.1 Alphaproteobacteria bacterium | reverse complement strand
AATCGATCCGAACAACCTCATTCCGCCCAACTCCGGCTGCTGGCGCGCGATCGAAATCAAGGCGCCCGAGGGCTCGGTTGTGAATGCTGCGTTTCCCGCTCCCGTCGTCTATGCCAACCACGAGATATCCCATCGCGTCGCTGACATGGTGATGGGCGCGCTTGCGAGCTTCCTGCCGCGGCAAGTGATGGCCTGCAGCCAGGGCACTTCGGCGATCCTGACGCTGGGGGGCATCGATCCGCGCAACGGGCGGCAGTACGTTTCTTATGAGACAATCAAGGGCGGATACGGGGCACGGCCGAACAAGGACGGCATCAATTGTATCGCGAGTGGCATCTCCAATACGATGAACACGCCGGTGGAGATCATGGAGACCTCGTTTCCCGTGCGCATCGAGCGCTATGCGATCAACCCGGACTCCGGCGGCGCCGGACGCTATCGCGGCGGCTGCGGCGCGATCCGGGTCTGGCGGCTGCTTGACGGCGCGGACGCGATCGGCGCCTTGTGCATGGAGCGCATGACCTCGCCACCCTTCGGCCTCCTTGGCGGCACAGCCGGAGCGGCAGCCGCGGTCAAGCTCACGACGGCGGACGGCGCCGCGCGGCTATTGCCCGGCAAGGGCGCATTCAGCGCGCCCGCTGGCTCTATCATCGAGATGACCACGCCGGGCTCGGGCGGCTTCGGGCCGCCGGCGGCACGCGATCGCGCCGCGATCGGCCGCGACCTGCTCGATGGCTATGTGAGCACCGCCTCGGCGCAACACGATTACGGCATTGCGGATCCACAAGTACTGCGCAAGGCCGCCGAAACGGAGGATGGAGCGTGACCTATATTCCCAACTCGATCGAAGCGCGCGATGTCGCAACGCTGGTGCACATGCAGACCAACCTGCGCAAGCACCAGAAGGAAGGGCCGCACGTCATCACGCGCGGCCAAGGGTCTCGCGTGTTCGACGATGCCGGCCGCGACTATATCGACGCGGTCGCCGGCCTGTGGTGCGCATCGCTGGGATTCGGCTCGGAGCGGCTCGCTCAGGTCGCCGCCGAGCAGATGCGAACGCTCGGCTATTACCACCTTTATCGCCACCGGTCGCACGAGCCGGCGGTCGCGCTTGCCGAGACGCTTCTCAAAATCGCACCCGTGCCCATGGCGCGCGTGGTGTTCCAATGCTCGGGCTCGGAGGCGAACGACACGGCGGTGAAGCTCGCCTGGTACTATTGGAATGCGGTCGGCGAGCCGCAACGCACCAAGATCATCGCGCGCCGCATGGGCTACCATGGCAGCACGTGCGCCGCCGTCAGCCTGTCGGGAAAGCCCGACATGCATGCGGGGTTCGCCCTGCCGTTTGCGCCTTTCAAGCACACCGAGTTTCCCCACTACTACCGCCGCCACGAGCCGGGAGAGACGCAGACGCAGTTTTCCGCCCGCATGGCCGAAGCGCTGGAGACGCTCATCCAGGCGGAAGGGCCGCAGACGATCGCCGCGTTCTTCGCCGAGCCGGTGATGGGCGCCGGCGGCGGCATCCTTCCGCCTTCCGGCTATTTCGAGAAGGTGCAGCCGGTGCTGCGCAAATACGACATTCTGTTCGTGGCCGACGAGGTGATTTGCGGCTTTGCCCGCACCGGCGAGATGTGGGGCTCGCAGACGTATGCGCTTCGTCCCGACATGGTGACCTCGGCCAAGGCGCTCTCCGCCGCCATGCAGCCGATCTCGGCGGTGCTCATCAACGAGCGCATCCACGAGGCGATGCTCGCGCAATCCGACAAGCTCGGCAATTTCGCGCACGGCTTCACCTATGCCGGCCACCCGGTCGCCGCCGCGGTCGCGCTCGAGGTGCAGAAGATCTATGCGGAGATCGACATCGTTGGCCGCGCCAAGCGCCTGGGCCCCGTGCTGCAGTCGGCGCTCGGCCGGCTCAAGGCGCATCCGCTCGTGGGCGACGTGCGCGGGGTCGGCTTGATCCTCGGCATGGAGCTGATGCGCGACGGCGAAAGGCGCATTCCCTTCGACGCGGCGCTCAATGTGGGCGGGCGCGTCGATGAAGCGGCCCAGCGCCACGGGCTCCTGGTGCGCGTCATCGGCGACAGGCTGGTGTTTGCTCCGCCGTTGGTGATCGAAGCCGCCGACATCGAAGACATCGCCGCGCGGCTCGAACGCGCGCTCAACGATGTAGCCGACGATCTCGCGCGCGAAGGCGCGTTAGGATGACGAACGGCGCGGCCAAACAAGATGGGCTTTGCTTCCGCTCAGCCCAGCTCGCGAACTCTCAGGTCAAGAGGCCGCCGGCGAACAAGACCCCGCAAATCGCGACCGCCGCCAGCATCGAGCCGACAATGCCGAGCCACTCCTTGTAGGGCGCTGTATCGGGAAGTCTGCTGTCCAACCTGTTACGCATGGCATCCCCCGTTTGACATCTGCTGTTGTGCCGTCTCCTGTACCCGCGACCGGTTGTGCGGGACGATGGTGGCGACAATTGTGGAGGATCGGCCCTGCTGGCGAGAAAGCGGCGCAGTGTAGCTTTTCGGTTACAGCAAGGATGAGGCGTGTCCCGCGACTTGCCTAACAACGCGGCGTCATGGCCGGACTTGGCACCGCAAGTCGGGTTTACCCGACTTGCGGCGCTCAAGATCGCGGAACTCGGGCAAGCCCGAGTTCCGGTGCCATCCACGTCTTTATTTTTCAACGCGCAAGCTAAGACGTGGATGCCCGCGAGATAAGCGCGTTCACGCGCGTCTTCCGACGCGCTATGCGCGGGCATGACAAGGAAGAATTAACGAGATGCACATCGACTGGGACACGCCGATTACGATGGAGGACGGGCTCGTCCTGCGCGCCGACGTGTTCCGGCCCCCCGGCGCGGGCACATATCCGGTCATTCTCAGTCACGGGCCCTACGCCAAGGGACTGTCGTTCCAGGAAGGTTACAAGGGCAATTGGGCGCGCCTGATCAAAGCCGCGCCGGAGGTCTTACGCGGCTCGAGCAACACATTTCAGAACTGGGAGCTCGTCGATCCGGAGAAATGGGTGCCCGAGGGCTATGCGTGCGTGCGCGTCGACTCGCGCGGCGCCGGCCGCTCGCCCGGCCATCTCGACGTATGGTCGCCACGCGAGACGCAGGACCTCTATCAGTGCATCGCCTGGGCGGGCACGCAGCGCTGGAGCAGCGGCAAGGTCGGCATCAACGGCATCTCCTATTACGCGATGAACCAGTGGCAGGTGGCCGCGCTAAGGCCACCGCATCTCGCCGCCTTGTGCATCTGGGAGGGCGCCTCCGACTACTATCGCGAAGTGTGCCGTCACGGCGGCATTCTCTGTGATTTTCTGTCCAGCTGGTATCCGCGCCAGGTCGCAAGCGTGCAGCACGGCGTCGGCACGCGCGGCGCGAGCAGCGCGGTCACGGGCGAGTTGGTGGCCGGGCCGCCGACGCTCAGCGCTGCGGAGCTGGCGAAAAACCGCGCCGACATTCCCGGCGAAACGCGACGGCGGCGGTTGCTGGACGATTACTATGCGGCGCGCACCGCCGAATTTGAAAAGATCGAAGCACCGTTGTTGTCGGCGGCA
>VAZM01000016.1:498-12180 GCA_005883135.1 Alphaproteobacteria bacterium | reverse complement strand
CAGATCGGCGCCTGCGGGGTGTGCGGCACCGACCTGCACATCCTCAAAGGCCACTGGCCGAAGCCGCTCCCCTGGCCGTTCACGCTCGGGCACGAGCTCGGCGGCGTCATCGTCGAAGCCGGCGGCGACTTCACCCACGACTTCATGGGCAAGCCGCTTGGCGTCGGCTCGAAGGTGATGATCCCGCCGCTGATGCCGTGCGGACACTGCTATTACTGCGTGCATTACCCGCAGCAGGCCAACAAGTGCCTGACCCCGGTCTACTACGGGCGCTATCTCGGCTTCGACAAGCCGCCGCATTTGTGGGGAGGCTTCGCGGAATACGTCTATGTCGATCTCGACATGCTGCCGGGCACGAAGGTCTACAAGCTTCCCGACGACATGCCGCTGCGGCTCGGCGCGTTGTCGGAGCCGCTGACCTCGTGCATCCGGGCGTTCAACCGCGCGGTCCGCGCCGGTGGATTCACCTGGGGGGACACGGTGGTGATCCAGGGGTCGGGACCGATCGGCATTCTCGCCATCGCCGCCGCGCGCGAAATGGGCGCCGGTCGCGTGATCTGCGTCGGCGCGCCGGAGACGCCGCGGCTTGAACTCGCGCGAGAATTCGGCGCCGAGGCGACGGTCGACATCGAGGCAGTGACGCAGGCGCAGCAGCGCATCGCGCGCGTGCGCGATATCGTCGGCGGCTTCGGCGCCGACCTGGTGATGGACTGCTCCGGGCATCCGAGCGCCGGCCCCGAAGGGTTAGAGATGCTGCGCGATGGCGGCACCTACGTGGAGATGGGCCAGTTCACCGACGCCGGCACGATCGAGACGTCATGGCACCGCATCTGCGCCAAGGATCTCAACGTGCTGGGCTCGTGGGGGTTTACCGCCAACGACTTGCCGCTCGGCGTCGCCATGCTTGACCGCGCCCGCGACAGATATCCCTGGCTCGCCATGCAGACGCTCTATCCGTTCGACGAAGCCGGTGTGTCCCGCGCGGTGAAGGACGCAATGGCAATGAAGACGGTCAAGTCGACCATCGTGCCCTGGCCCGAGCTGGTGTGAGCGCATGAGCGCGTTGTCGCGCGGCGGACGTCATGGCCGGGCTTGTCACCGCAGGTCGGGTTTACCCGACTGCGGCGCTTAATAGGGCGGAACTCGGGCAAGCCCGAGTTCCGGTGCCATCCACGTCTTCGCCTGAGGCACAAAAGACGTGGATGCCCGCGCCAAGCGCGGGCATGACGGAAGCGGAGTGATTCGATTTAATCGGGACGCGTTCTAGCGTTTGGCTTTGGACTTGTTCAGGGTCACGGCGGCGCGAACGAGCGTCTTAAACGCCGTCTCGTTGATCTTGTCGCCCTCGTGGAAGTCGATGGCCCGCCTTGTGTTGCCTTCGAGACTTGAATTGAAGAGGCGCGACCGATCCTCCAGCGCCGCCCCTTTGGCGAAGGTCATCTTCACGACGCTCTTGTAACTCTCGCCGGTGCAGATCAAGCCGTCGTGCGACCACACCGGAACGCCTCTCCACTTCCACTCCTCGACGACTTCGGGGTCGGCTTCTTTGATGAGGCTCCGCAGCCGACTGAGCATCTTGCCCCGCCAGTCGCCGAGCTCCTTGATTCTCGCGTCGATCAGCTGAGACGGAGATTTGCTTTTTTGCGACCCGCTCGCCGTCATACCGGTCTTCTCCTGCTTTAGTCCCGACACTCCTCAATCTATCCGCGTCAACGTCTGCTCCAGGGCCGCAAAGAACCGCTGCCATCCGTACGTGGCACCCTGATACGCTTGCTGCTGATCTCCCCGGAAGCCGGAGTGCTCCATGCGCAGCCGCGTCCCCGTGCTCGTCGCGGTGAGAGTCCAAGTGACGACACTCTCGAGACCGTAGGCCGCCCACGTGTAGGACAGCGTTTTGTTCGGATCGACTGCCACGACCCGACAGTCGACAGCGCCCCAATCAGCGCGAAAACTGAAACGGTGATCCGCGACCGGCTTGAAGTCGTTCTTCATCAGCCACTCCTCGATCAGATGCGGCTGAGTGAGCGCGCGCCAGATCTTTTCCGGCGGATACGGGAGTTCACGTTCAATAACGACGGAGCGTGGTCCATCCTTTTCAGCAAATCTTCGAGCTGGTCGAACCGCCTTTGCCAGAAGGGGGCCATTTGGCTCGTCCAGTCGATCAGCGGGGCCAAGGCGCCGAGCTGCGCGCTATAGTGCGTCTGGCGACCTTCGTGGCGGTCGCGCACCAGGCCGGCCCGCTTGAGGACCCCGAGATGCTTTGAGACCGCGGGTTGCGAGACCCCGGCCCGAGCCGTCAGGGCGGCGACCGTCTGCTCTCCTTCGCGGCACAAGCGCTCGAAGATCGCCCGCCGCGTCGGATCGGCGAGCGTTCTGAAAAGCGCATGATGGCTCGGCATTGAGGATCGATAACTCGTTGGTTATTGATTTACGTATAACCAGCGAGTTATGCATGAGTCAAGCGGGACGTGGAGCGCTTGATCCTCTTCACAGGAGCCGCCGGAGATCAGGGCGCCGCTCGTTTGCAGATTGGCGTCACGCGCGTCGGCATGCCTGCAGGATCGTTTCGATCCTGCAGGCAGTCATGACGATGCGGTGACGCGCTTCGTATTGCCGCTATCCGCAGATGCTTAGCTGCGCGACTTTGCAACAGCGCCTAAGCCTTCTGATGCATGCAGCTCTTCCCGTAATCGCGCCGCTTGAGGAAGTGGATGGCCGAGTATTTCTTCTTGGCCTGCGCCTGGCATTGCGCTTGCAGCTGGGCCGCTCCGGATTTCTTGGCGGCGGCGTCGGCAGACACGGCAAACGCCCCGGCCAGCAGGCCGGCCGCGACGATGGTGATGATGGATTTCATGGGCAGTCCTCCTCTAAGGCGCGAAAACAATGCGCGAACCGCGCCGGAGTTCCGCAATCGATTCCTGACAATCGGTTCAGGAAAACGTCGTTGTCGCTTGCCCGGGTCGCAGCGCACCATGCGCTGCTTCCACACTGCCAGATGGGACACGGCGACGCACCGCAATGTGACCAACCTCACACAATCGAGCGAGACAGCAGCGCTAGCCTGCTTGCGGTGCGGCGTGTATCGGCGAAAGCCGGCGCCGCCCGGAGGGGCCGATGGCGCACTGGCTGGGAGAATGTCGCGGCGCGTGGTGCTTACTCGCTTTCTTCTTGCTGTGGATCGGAGCGCCCCAATCAGCGGCCGAGCCCATCATCCATGCCACGCCGTGGCATGGCAGGCAGCCGTCTGCGCCCCATAACGCTCCAGCCGGGATCCCGATCTGGCGGATGATAACCCTCGGCGCCCATACCGGTGTCGAGGCCTATCGTGACGCGCTCGATGCCGCGGGGGTCAAGGTCGGGGTATCGGCCGACGAGATCGTCGGCCGGCCGGCGTTTGCTTACGCGACGATGACGCTGGGGGTGGAGCTCGCGATCGTCTCCGTCGCGGAGCTCGGCCTGGAAGCGGAAGCCTCCGCGCAGTCCGAGATCTATGCCCGCGCCAAACGCATTGGTCTCGAGCTGTGCCCGGCCGAGGTCGGACCGCGGCTGCGACTCGATTACCGCGACCAGCCGCTGGGGGAAGCGCTCGACGTCGCCATGGAGCCGGTCGCCACGTACAGCGGAGAGCCCACGATCCTTGCGCTGGTGAACTTCGGCAGCGGTCTTGCGCTCATCGGCAGCAACGGACGATCCGACGCGATGGTGCCCCGCACCCGTCGCTTCGTGTTTGCGCTTCCCGCCAGGGGGCGTTTGGAGGCGAGGCGAGATATCGAACCTGTCATTCCCTGACGCGCGCGGCTGTCATTGCCTAGCCTGCCCCGCGGCGATGGCGTTGCTCCCCTCCCAAGTACCGGTCGCGAGGCGTTTCGGTCCGCCGGCCATTGACAATCAGAGCATATGCCTGCATGTAAGCGTATATGCACTGTTATCAAGATCGAGGATCGGCGATGCCCCGCGACGCTCAACCCAAATCTGATCAGGCTAAATCTGAGATCTGCAATTGCCTGGCGCTGCGCCAAGCGACCCGCCACGTGACCCAGTTCTACGATCGATTCCTGGCGTCGAGCGGGTTGCGCACCACGCAATTCTCAATTCTGGCCAGGTTGCGGCTCGCGGGACCGCTGCCGATCAACGCGCTTGCCAAGCGCATGGTCATGGATCGCACCACGCTCGGCCGCAACATCCTGCCGCTCGAGCGCGAGGGCCTGATCGAAATCGTGCCGGTTCCGGCCGACCGCAGGAGCAAGGTCGTGCGTTTGACCGAGGCGGGCGCGGCGCGGCTGCGCGAGGCGCGCGCCGGCTGGACGCAGGCGCAGAAGAAATTCGAGGCGGCGTTCGGCGGGCCTCGCGCCGCCCGGCTGCGCGACCTGCTCCAGGCCGTCACCGCGACCGAGCTCGGTGCCGCGGCCGGCGCCGGCTAACCTGCGTGGGGCGGCCCCAGGAGCGTTTGTCCCAATCCGTAGGCGACGAGACGCAGGCACGAATTCCCATTTAATCGCGCGCCGTGATCGCGATCGTGTGAGCAGGGTTTGATTTGGCTGGCGGAATAGGCGGCGGGCCGCGGCGATCTCCTAGACGAAGGGTTGTCAGCAAGGAGACCGCAAATGCCTGCCAAGGCCGCCGTGGTTCTCGCCGCTCCGCTGGTATTTGCCGCCGCGCTTGCGTTTGCGGATACGCCGAGCCGGACCGGCGATCGCGCTCCGTTCGTCGCAGAGCCCGTGTCGAAGGCGCCCGTGGAACGCATCGCTGGGCTGATAGATGCCGCGAACGGCAAGGAGTCGCTCGCCGCGTCACGGCGCGCCCTGCAGAGCGCCTTCTTCTGTCGCGGCGGCATGGACCTGACGACGGTGTGGATCAAATTGACGGAGCCCGGCGGCAACGCGATTCACGTCAACCTGGAGCAGATCACGTCCATCAGATCCACCACGCAGGTTCCTGGAGCCAGGGCCCAGCTCGATTTCGCGAGCGGGAAATTTCAGGGCGTACAGGAAGATGTCGACGAGGTCATGCGGCTGATCTCCGCCGCCGCAAACGCCCGCGAGAGGGATGACGATACTTAGACCAGTCCATTCAAGCCGAACCGACCCCGGTTGTCGAAGCCACCGCCGAAGCCAGTCGTCCTGTTCGATCAAGCATCATTGCGTCGCGTCGGCCCCGGTCACCGCTTCGACCACGACGACGCCCGTCATGTGCGGATGCAGCGAGCAGAAATACGCATACGTGCCGGGCGTCGTGAACGTGAAGGAGAATTTGTCCTTGGTGTCAAGCGCCTTCGATTTGAAAAGCTTGCTGCTCGAGGCCACGGTGTGTGGGGTGTCGTCGTCGTTGATCCAGGTCACGGTCGTCCCGGCCTTCACCGTGATGCGCTGGGGAACGAACGCGAACTGGTCGATCTCGACTTCTGCGGCTGCCGCCGGCGCGGGTTGAGCGGCAACAGCGCGCGGTACGCCAACAAGCATGACCGCAAGCGCGGCGGCGATGCGGAGCGCGCTGATGGTGCGCATGACCGAGATGTCCCGCTTCAGCGCTGCAGCGGCTGGTCGATGATGGCGAGCCGTTGCTGCCCGCGTTTGAAAGTGACGTCGGTGATGCCGAGAACCGAGCGCAGCTTGTCGTCGGCGACTTTCATCGGTCCGGGCGAAGGAGCGGCGCCCGGTGCGGGTTGCGGGAATGCAGTCGACATCGCGGTGTGGAAGGTCACGTTGCCTTCGACCTTCTGCATGATCTGGTGGATGTGACCGTTGAGCACCGTCACCGACCCGAAGCGCTTGAGGTAGTCGAGGGCGCGCGCGGCGTCTTCGGTTCCCCAGCCCCAGGTGGGATAGACCGACCACAGCGGAATGTGGGCGAACACGACGATGGGCGTCGACGCGGCGCAGCCGTTGAGGTCGTCCTCCAGCCATTCGAGCTGCTCGTTGCCGAGATTGCCCAGTCCGCCGGCCTTGAGATCGACGACGTTGACCAGGCCGATGAAGTGCACGCCGTCCGCGTCGAAGCTGTACCAGCCCGCGCCTTTGCTGCCGCGACCGTAGCGGTTGCGGTAAAGCTTCACGTCCTCGTCGAGAACGTCGTGTTCGCCTGGTACGTAGTGCACGTCGAGCCGCGCCTGCGAGATGATGCGGTCGGCGTCGTCGAATTCGGAGGGTTTTGAGAGGTGGGTGATATCGCCGGTATGAATGATGAAGGACGGCCGCACGGTAAGCGCATTGATCTTGCTGATCGCTTCCTCGAGCGTGCCGAGGGCGTTGGGGTTCGCCGGCTTGTCAAAGCCGACATGACTGTCGCTGATTTGCAGGAAAGTCAGCCCGCTCGCGCCGGCCGCCGCCGCTTCCCCCATGATGCCCAACGAACGCGGCATGCCGCCGACGACGGTCCACAGCACCCCGGTACCGGCCCAGGTCATGCATTCGAGAATCTTGCGCCGGCTGACGCCGCGCTCTTCGCCTTGATCAGAAGTCATCGCCAATCTCCCTTCAAGCCTGTGAGGGTTTGAAGGTGGAGATCGCCGTTGCGCGGATTTATTCCTGGCTGTGCGCGTTTCTCACACGCGCTCCCGAACTCATCACGACGCCGTGATTCCTCCCGCGCGAGCGAGCCCTTGGGAGTGCGCGCGCGAGCGGCACCTCAGCCTGAGCATCGCGCCCCTGATCGAGCCATCCGCGCGGCGCGATCAAATGAAAGTGAAACGCTCGCACGAGCTACGAGGCGTTCTCCGCATCAGGGTGGGAAAAAACCGCGCCCGCTCCGGTCAAGTCTGCAGTGACAACTTTGCCCACGAGATGGAGACCACCATGTCGGGCGAGATCACGACGGCAGTGTTGGAGAGGGCCAAAAGCCACGCGGTGACGATCCCGGCTTACACCTTCACCGCCCGCGTGCTGCACTGGACGACGGCGTTTCTGATCCTGCTCATGATCCCATTGGGCATCGTCATCGCAAATGACTGGGGCGGAGCCGCGCAGGAATTTCTCTACGATCTGCACCGTTCGCTCGGCGTGACGATCATTCCGCTGGTCATTCTGCGCATCATCTATCGTTGGCGCCATCCGCCGTTGCCGTTGCCCGACGACATCGTCCCGATGCAAAGGATCGCCGCGGAGGCGACCCATTGGGCGCTCTACGCGCTTCTCATCGTGCAGCCGTTCACCGGCTGGATCGCCACATCGGCATATCGGGCGCCTGTCGTGGTCTTCGGCTGGTTCCAGCTGCCGCCGATCTGGCCGCAGGACCGCGCATTCTCCGACCATCTTTTCGCCTTTCACGCGCTGACCGGCATCGCCATTGCCTGCCTTGCGGCTGCGCATATCAGCGCCGCGCTCTACCATCATTTCGTGCGCAGGGATCGCGTCCTCCTCCGCATGATCAGCGGCTGACAGTGGCGCAAACGGACCATCGACGCTCATTCCGCAGCGCGCACGTCGCCCGGATTCGTAGCAGCCGTGCCGTTGGCGTAAGCCGGCGCGAATGCTTTGGTCATCAGTGATGGAACCAGGCGTAGGCACACGGCATCGAGTTGAACAGATAATGCGCTGCATGCGGCCGTCGGTAATGCACCACATCAGGCGACGCACCGAGCGAGGCCGAGGCGTCATCGTCGGTGGCGAATCCGAACGATGACGGGCACGCTCGTCGTTGAACGGCAAACGCCGTTTCGTCCGTATTGAAGGGAGCGGGCTCGAACGTTCCTGGACTATTTGCGGCCCACCGGCACATCGATGCCTCCATCGATGGGCTCGTCTCCGGTACGGGACGCCGGGGCAGCCAGCCGGAACGCATGCCGTCGAGGCTGTCCGCGCGACCGGACGAGCTCAGTGTTCTTGTTCCGCCTAAGAGACTCGGACGGATGCCCATTGCATTCCACGCGTCACGAAGATGTGTTGACCCGCAGGAGCGACCGGCCGCGCCGATGCGCGCCGCGGCAACCGCGCGTTACGACAATTTGCGCTTGAGCAGCCGCTCGGCATTGCCGGCGAAGATCTTGCGGCGATCGGCCTCGGCGATCTCGAGGCGATTGATGACGTCGATCGTCGGGGCGATCGGCCCGAGCGGCGTATCGGTTGCGAAAACCACGTGCTCCGCGCCGAAGAATTCGAGCCCGCAGCGCACCGCGTGAATGCCGCCGCCGAACAGCGCGGTGTCGCCGTAGAAATCGCGCATGTAGTCAAGATGCGGCCGCTTGAGCGACGGCAGGATTTTCGAATAGTCCTCGTCGCTGGTGCGGCTGCCGAGCACCTCGAGACCCGGCCCGATGCGGCCGTCGTAATAGGGGATCATGCCGCCGAGGTGGTGGGTGACGACCTTGAGCTGGGGATAGCGGTCGAGTAGGCCCCACAAAGCCAGGCGCACCATCGCCACCGAGGTGTCGTAGGGCCAGCCGAAGCACCACCACATCTCGAAGCGCGACTTCTGCTCCTTGGGGTAATCCGGCATGCTCGCGGTGCGCGCCGGATGCAGCCAGATCGGCAGATCGAGCTCGGCCATGGTGGCGAAAATCGGCTCGAAGTCTTTGTCGTCGAGCGGACGGCCCGCCACATTGGTGAAGATCTGCACCCCGGCGGCACCGAGCTCTTTGACGGCGCGGCGCGCCTCCTTAACCGAGCCCTCGACGTCCGTCATCGACAGCGCGGCGACGAAGGTCGGGAACCGCGCGGGATGGCGCGCGCATAATTCCGCCATCGCATCATTGCCGATGCGCGCGAGCTTCAACCCGACCTCGCCGCCGGCGAAGTCTTCGATCGGCGGGTTCGGCAGCGAGATGATTTCGCGACAGTCGCCGAACTGGTCCATCTCGCGGAAGCGCGCGTCGAGATCGAACAGCTTTTTCACGCTGCGCAGCCGCGCCCCGATATTGCCCAGCCGCGGCGCAATGCGATTCATCTCCTGGAAGAACGCATCCGGAAAGATGTGGCAGTAGATATCGACGATCGTGTCGTTGGCCATTGATGTCACCTTCTAGCCGCCCTCATCCTGAGGAGCGCGCGCGTGCGGAGCCTCGGCAAATTCGAACGGCATGCGCGCGTCTCGAAGGATGAGGCCTGGGGTCCCCGGCGCCCTTGTCGGCGGAGTGCCCCCTCATGCTTCGAGACGCATCGCAGCGCGGCGGCGCTCGTCTGGCTGCCAATTGTGAGGCGCACGCTGCGATGCTCCTCAGCGTGAGGTGAGCTAGCGCCGTTGGTCCTCCGAAATCAAAACTTCGTCCGATCCGCGCCCTTGAGCGCGAGTATTTCGCGCGCCTCCTTGGGCGTCGCGATTTGATATCCGAGCTCCTCGATCAAGCGGCGCGCCTTCGCCACCTGCTCGGCGTTGCTTTTGGCGAGCTTGCCGCGCCCGATATACAAGCTGTCCTCGAGACCGACGCGCACGTTGCCGCCCATCATCACCGCTTGTGTCGCAAACGGCATCTGAAAGCGCCCTGCCCCGAGCACCGACCAGGAATAGTCATCCCCGAACAACTTGTCGGCGGTGCGCTTCATGAACATCAGATTGTCGACGTCGGCGCCGATGCCGCCGAGAATGCCGAAGATCAGCTGCAGGAAGATCGGCGGCTTGAACCAGCCGCGGTCGACGCCGTGGGCGAGATTGTAAAGATGCCCGACGTCGTAACATTCGTGCTCGAACTTGGTGCCGTGCCCCTCGCCCATCAGCTTCGAGATCTTCTCGATATCGGCGAAGGTATTGCGGAAGATCGTCTCCCTGGTCCCAGTGAGATACGGCTCCTCCCACTCGTGCTTCCAAGTCTTGTAGCGGGCGACCATCGGGTAGAGCCCGAAATTCATCGAGCCCATGTTGAGCGAGCACATCTCCGGCGACAGCTTCATGACTCCCGCGAGCCGCTCCTCGACCGCCATGGTCGGCGACCCGCCGGTGGTGATGTTGATCACGGCGTCGGTCGCTTGCTTGATGCGCGGGAGAAATTGCATGAACATCGCGGGGTCGCCGGTCGGGCGGCCGTCCGCAGGATTGCGCGCGTGCAGATGCAGGATCGCGGCGCCGGCCTCGGCGGCGCCGATGGCCTGCTCGGCAATCTGGTCGGGCGTGACCGGCAAGGCGTCCGACATGGTGGGGGTGTGGATCGCGCCGGTGACGGCGCAGGTGATGATGACCTTGTCGGATTTCGCAGCCATTGGTCTCTCCCGATCTGTCGGCGGAGGCTTTGTCAGGATCACGTTGTGCGGGCATCCGCCGCAAAGCGCAAGCGCCGCTCCAGCGGGAAGAGCTGCCAGCCGAAGCGGCCGGCGAGAAACCCCCAAATGCCCTTCGGCGCCAACAGCATCACCGCGATGGCGACAGCGCCAAGCATGAGAAGATAAAGACTGCCGAGGTCGGCAAGCGTCTGCCGCAAAGCGAAAAACACGATGGTGCCGATGATGGGTCCCTCCACCCGGCCGATCCCGCCGATCACGGTGATGAAGATGACGAAGGCGGTCCAGTCGTTGACGCTGAACGCTGTGTCAGGGGAGATGCGCAACTTCTGCAGGAAGATCAAAGCGCCGATCATCGCGGTCCCCAGCGCGGTCAAAATGTACACCACCAGTTTGGTACGCGTGACGTCGACCCCGGTCGATCGCGCCGCCAGTTCGTTGTCGCGGATCGCGGTGAGCGCCAGCCCATAGCGCGAGCGTAATAACAGCACGATCGCAGCAAGCACCGCGACCATGAGCGCAAGCGCGATCCAGTAGATCAGGAATTCCCGCAGCTGCCGGCTCGGCGCCATTGCCGTCACGATCGCGGCCGGAAGGCTGATGCCGGACCCGCCGCCGAGCGCGGAAATCTGCGAGGCGCTCAGGCGGAATACTTCGGCGACGACCCAGGTGCCGATGGCGAAGTAGTGGCCGCGCAGCCGGAACATCAGGGCGGCGACCGGCAGCGCGACAATCGCCGCCACCGCGCCCGCAATCGGCACCGCGAGCAGCGGGTGAAGCCCGGCCAGAATGGTCGAGGCGAACAGCACGTACCCGCCCAGGCCGACATAAGCCTGCTGCCCGACGGAGACGAGCCCGGCATAGCCGGCGAGCAGATTCCACAGGCTCGCCAGCGCGACATAGGCGTAGATTTCCGCGAGCAGCCGCAGATCGTCGCGTCCGCCCCAGGCCGGCGCCGCCGCGAGCAGCGCCAAGGCCAAGGCGAATGCCGCCATGCCGATACGGCTCGAGCGCGTGGCGTGCTCGACCTTAAACGAGGCGGTCATCCCTTCACCTTCGGAAACAGCCCTTCCGGGCGCAGCGCCAGAATGAGCAGAAAGGCGAGATGTCCGGCCAACAGCTGCCAGCCCGGATTGATCTGCGCGCCGATCGCCTGCGACACGCCGAGGATGATGCCGCCGGCAAGCGTGCCCCACATGCTGCCGAGCCCGCCGATGATGACGGCCTCGAAGCCGAAGATCAGCCGCGCCGGTCCGATCGCCGGATCGAAGTTGGTGCGCACGGCGATGAAGACGCCCGCCACCGCGATGACGGCAAGCGAAAGCGCCATGGCGAGCGCGAAGATATGACGGTTGTCGAGGCCCATCAATTGCGCCACCGACTGATCGTCCGAGGTCGCGCGAAACGCGCGGCCGAGCGCCGTGCGGTAGAACAGGAGTTGCAGCGCGCCGATGACGGCAATGGCGACGACGAATTGCAGCAGAGGAAGCACGCCGATCCACACGCCTTCCGTGAGCGGAAAGCTCGCGACCTCGATCGC
>VAZM01000016.1:0-476 GCA_005883135.1 Alphaproteobacteria bacterium | reverse complement strand
GGAGAGTCCGAATGTCACCAGTAGCGGCGGCAGCAGGTCCTCGCCGAGGGTGCGGGTGAGCAGCGCGCGCTGGAGGCAATAGCCGATCGCCGCCATAATCGGCGCCACGATCAGGATCGCGAGCAACGGATTCACCCCGAGCGTGTCGGTCGTCATCAGCGCGATATACGCGGCGAGCACGATGAGATCGCCGTGGGCGATGTTGACGAGCCGCATCACCCCGAAGATCAGGGCGAGGCCAGCGGCGAACATGGCGTAAAGCCCGCCGATCAGCACGCCTTGGATGATGATGTTGACCCATTCCATCGCGGTTGCATTTTCGATTGGTTCAATGAGGCGCCGCAAACCGAGGGCGCTCCCCCTCCCCGCTTGCAACGGAACTCGGGCTTACCCGGGTTCGGTCGCCATTATTGTTCCTTGTGCGCCGGCAGCGCCATACTCCCGCTGCAGATAGCGAGCAAAGGAGGGTCATGTCA
>VAZM01000422.1 GCA_005883135.1 Alphaproteobacteria bacterium | reverse complement strand
CAAATATCAGCGTGAAGGCCAGTGAGCCTGCGATGAGCGCTCCGCTGACGCGGCTGATGAAAGCCCCGAACGTCATCACGGACCTCCTTAGCGTTGCCGACAGCGGACAAAGGCGTAGTTTGAGCGGACACAAGATCATCCAGCGCAGGAAGCATCGGACGCCAAAAAAGCCAGTCGGTCATCCCGAGAAAGGCTGGCTACTTGCCTCGCCTGCCGCTTAATCCGAAAGGGACTACGGCCGGGCTGGGTGTATAGTCCCTCACGGGAAAAGGGAGAGGCTTCGAATGAGTGAAGAGGCGCTCCGTGGCTGGTACTGGGATGGCGTTATCGTGTTCGCGTTGGCCGTGTTGGTCGCTTGGTACATGCTAGCCTACGTACCCTGAGCTGAGCTGCCCGCCAGTTGGCCGCGCAAGCTCTTGCCCGCGACGTGATGAGACGATTCAAAGCGACGACATCTCATTAGTTCTGCGGATCGTGGAGTAAGGCCACCTTCATCACTGACGCGATGCTTTGCCCTTCGATTTCTTTGGATAATCGAGCGCCATTTTTGCGAGCTTGGCCTTGCCGATGTTTGACCACGACTTCGCACTGAACATAAACTCGGCGACGGCGCAAGTTGGCATGTGGGTGATCTCGCTTGAAAGCCGATGCGCGAGCTCGGTCAACTCGGGATTATGGCCAAAAAGCATCACGCGCTCCAGCTTGTCGCCGAGCTTTTGAACGACGTTAAGCAGGTCATGTACCGCGCCGGAATACAGCCGGTCTTCCACCACGATATTCTTGCGCTTGTAATCGAGCTTCTTGGCGATGATCTCCGCTGTCGTGAGCGCGCGACGCGCCGGACTTGACAGGATTAAATCGGGCTTCACATCGCGCTTCGCTAATCGCTTACCCATCTTCGGCGCGTCTCGCCTGCCGCGATCGCTCAATGGCCGGTCTTTGTCGGGCAACGCAGTGTCATTCCAGCTCGACTTCGCGTGGCGAATGAGAAATAGCGTTTTCATGGCCGTGTGTATCGAAAATCTTATATGTCTCGGCGACGATGGTTGTGCTCCTGTGCTTCTTTCTGGCGCTGTTGACCTCACCATACAAGTCGAAGAGCCGCCTTGAAAGCAGAGAATGCCGCGCTCCTAAATCAGCTGATCGTGTTGCAGCGCAAGGACAGCGCCCGTTACCAGATGCAGAAAAGTTCGGCGGGGAAGTTCATGATCTCCCCCTCTGAACTACTGCGGCCTGACACGTCACTTCGGCTTGATGTTGGCCGCCCGGATCACCTTGCCCCACTTCTCGGTTTCGTCGGCAACGAGCTTCCCGAGGTCTATCGGCGTCATCGGCATCGGCACTCCGCCAAGGTCGGCGAACCGCGCCTTCATCTTAGGATCAGCCAGGCCCTCATTGTTTTGCTTATTAAGCTGATCAACGACCTCGAGGATGTGCTCTTAGGAGCGCCGATGCCGAACCAACCGCTCACCTCGTAGCCCGGCAAGAACTCACCAATGGCCGGAATGCCCGGTAGCGCGTCCGAGCGTCGCGCTCGTTACCGCGAGACTGAAGACGCCTAGCGCCCTTCCGAATGGTCATACTGCCAGCGTCGGTACCGCTGCCATAACGCAGGAATGAGCGATTGTACGGCGGCGTCATGCGGCCAACGCTGGCGGGCATAGTGGCGCATCGCGCCAAGGCTATTCAAAAAAGGGGGTATTTATATTTGGCATCCTGCCCCAATACCCAGCATAATAAAAGGCTTGTCGCTGCATCCGCCCACTGATTGTCACTAGGCGAATTTCCTGTGGGTTACTCCGAGGCCGCGTCGAAGGGATGCAAAGAACCTGCCGAGTGTGGAATTCGCCGATTACACATTCGTATTTTAAGAACTGCGCCGCACGCATCCAGCGCAGATGCCGGGGGCTGGGACCGAGTTAGGGAAGCCCCTAAAATCGAGGATCTCTTTACCAACCGTTGACAGCGCCAACCGGCGTTGGCCTACTTGGCGTGTCGGCCCGCGGCGGGGATCTTCCCGGTCGAGCAGCGCGTGGCTCGGTCGCTCTCAGAAAGATGGCCTGCCGCCTGCCGCGGAAGAGTTAACTAGCGGTTCAAGGCCATCAACTCGCGCATAGGGGAGGGGCAGCCTAGTCGCTGCCCCTTTCTAATCGGGAGCGGAAATGGACTCCGAGACGCGCGATCTTGTTTTGTTTGGGGGCGCTCTGCTCGTACGCGGCCAATCACGCGGCGACGCTAATGATCAAATTAGAAGATTGTATCGCGTTATCCGGCTGGACCGAGGCACAGGTTATCGCAATCGCGGAACATGAGCATTCGCCGGAAATCGCCGCCACTACCCTTGCTCAATATGTTTCGAAGGAAGAGCACGGCATGGAGAAAATCCGAGACAGATCGTAGATGATATTCGCCAGGCTCAACACCGCCACGATGAGGCTCACGTTGTGACACTTCTGCACGTTCTACACCATTTTTCTGAAGTCGCATCCTGAAGCCCGTCCACCTCAGCACCCGTGGAGCAAGCTCTATTAAGCATAGGCTCGCAACCAGAGAACGCGCCTTTAAGTTCAAGTCCGCGCGCGGGCTTCCAGGCGGGGAGTTTCCACCATGAGCGAAACAATTGACAGTTTGACCGTCTACTGTCGCGACAATAAGCGGGTCTGTCCGTTGCCGAAGGCTTGGCAGCAGCTTTGGGAAATGCTGCCGGAGAAAAGACGGACTGTAGATGCCTGGGAACCGGCAATACCGCTAATTGGAGCCGCATGGCACGATGCGACGGCGATGCTCAAGATGGTGCGACTTGCCGAGCACCTTCAGTGGGCGGCGAAGCACAACGCGCTTTCAGAGGTTGCAGCGTTTCTGCGAGGGTCTCGCAGGCGACGGCACGGCGGCACGGCCTTGCCGGCTTCGTATCCTGCCAAGACGAGTACAGCCTACTGCACCGATGTGGGATTAACTGATTGATCCAACTCAAGATTAGGTTGGGCCAAGTGGCGCTAGTAAGTGTATAGTAAGCGGCCAGGGTTTTGGGGGAGATAAA
>VAZM01000421.1 GCA_005883135.1 Alphaproteobacteria bacterium | reverse complement strand
CATAATGCCTTCCGCGGATCAGGTCCCGGTCAAAAGCCCGCATTCGAGAGATGCAGTGGCACATGTGGGTTGTCCTGACCGCTGGATCGACCGGCTCTGCATTACGTGCTGTTCGCCCTCCCAACCTTCACATCACGCCAGTACTTGGCGCGATCTCGCTACGGCCTGAGCGCGACCGGATAATTGTATCGCTCGCCCCGGGCCATCAGTGCCCAGGCCATTCGCGCGAGCTTGTTGGCAAGGGCGATAGCCGCCACTTTGGTCGGCCGTCGAGCCAATAACGTGGTAAGCCAGGGCCGATGGTTGGTGCCATGGAGCTTGGCATAGCGGATCACCGCGAGTGCGCCGGCCACAAATAGGTTGCGCAGATAGCGATCACCCTGTTTGCTGATGCTGCCGAGCCTCTCACGGCCGCCGCTCGAGTGCTGCTTGGGGACCAATCCAATCCAGGCCGAGAAGTTGCGACCTGATCGGAAGCTTTTCGGGTCACCAACGCTCGCGACGAGCGCGGTGGCGAGCAACGGACCGACACCTGGAATGCAATTAAGGCGTTTGCTCGTTTGATTGGAACGGTGCCAAGCCAGGATCATTCGATCAAATTCCAAGATCTGCTTTTTGAGGCTGAGCAGCTGGCTGCCCAGCGCGGCAAGGCATGCACGCACAACCTCAGGCACCCGTTTGTCGTTCGGATCAGCAACGACACGTAACAGTTCCTCGACACCTTTGCGCCCGATCGGCGCGATGACGCCAAACTCGGCAAGGTGAGCGCGGATCGCATTGATCACCGAGGTCTGCTGGCGGATGAACAGATGGCGCGTGCGATGGAGCATCAGGCCGCTCTGCTGCTCGGGCGTCTTGGTCGGCACGAACCGCATGTTGGCCCTGGTAACAGCCTCGCAAATTGCCTCAGCGTCCGCCATATCATTCTTCTGCCGCTTGACATAAGGCTTCACATAGGCCGGCGGCATGAGGCGTACGCTATGGCCGAGCGCCTGCAGCTCGCGTGACCAATAGTGCGATGAGGCGCACGCTTCGATACCGACCAGACAGGGTGGTAGCTTCTGGAAAAACGCAACGACATAACGACGCTTCAATTGCCGACGGATCACTACCTGGCCCGCAGCATCAACGCCGTGCACCTGAAACACTGACTTGGCGATGTCGAAACCGATCGTCGTAACCGTTTGCATGGATAGCTCCTCCGAATCGTGGGAGCCTTAGCAGCCCCCACATCCATGGCACTCGCGTGCCCGTGGGGGAGCCGTCCACAGCATCAAAAGCGGACGAGGCGACACTTTGCGGCAAGCGCGCGCAACTCGTCCGTGAGCCTCCCGGCTGCAAAAGAATGTTTCCGGGAACTTCTGGCGCGCCGAGGAGTTTGCTTGCCGGCTTTGACAACCTCAATGGGAGGGGTCCCGAGAACCGCCGCTCTACCCGTGCCACTCAAACAAAGTGGCTCCAACCTGAGGTTGGGAAATCAAGGAAACAGAAATTGTGCCGAGGGTATTTCCCCAATGCCCACTCAAGATAGGGAGGCTAGGATGAAGCTCTTAGTTATCGCGGCTGCTCTCGTAATCTCAACTTCGGCATTAGCTAAAAATGGTGGAGGGGGTGGTGGAGGGGGCTCTGGTCATAGTGGTCCAGGAATGAGTATGTCTCATCCCGGTTCAGGTCCAGGTTCAGGTATGAACCGGTCCCCTGGCATCCGTAGAGGGGATATGCGCGGTGGAGGACGGCGACATTTCTATCGTGGACGGTGGTGGGATTACGGAGTTGGACCCTGCTGGCGACCGACTCCTCGTGGATATATCTGGATTTGTGGATGAGCGCGATGTTCGTCGCACCATATCTCGAGTATCGAGTGAGGCTGAGCCGGAGCCGCCGCGGGGCAAAATAAAGCACACCCCCAAGCACTCAGATCAAACAGTGTCGGCGGGTCGCGACGCGCTACGACAAACTCGCGGCCAACTACCTGGCCTTCGCCCAGCTCGCATCAATACGGCTGTGGCTTCGTGCTAATGAGTCCACGTCCTAGGCCGTGGACTCTAAATCGGGGTGCTTCGTTCATGTACAGCGTATGACGCGGTGCTCGGCTTATCGCCGCCCGAACAGCCGCTCGATATCGGTAAGCTTGAGCTCGACGTAAGTCGGCCGGCCGTGGTTGCATTGGCCGGAATTGGGCGTCGTCTCCATCTCGCGCAACAGCGCGTTCATTTCCTCGCCCTTGAGGCGCCGCCCCGCCCGCACCGCGCCGTAGCAGGCCATGGTGGCGGCGACGTGCATCAGCCGCCGCTCGAGCGGCAGCGTTTCGTCCCATTCCGCCATGTGCTCGGCGAGATCGCGAAGGAGCGCGGCCGCGTCGATCTCGCCGAGCAACGCCGGGGTCTCGCGCACGGCGACGGCGCCGGGTCCGAACGGTTCGATCGCCAGCCCGTAACGGGCGAGCTCCTCGGCGCGCGCAACGAGCCGCGCGACGTCGGCGGCATCGAGCTCGACGATGTCCGGAATGAGCAGGATCTGCCGGGCGACGCCGGTGTTGGCGAGCGCCGCCTTGAGCCGCTCGTAGACGATGCGCTCGTGCGCGGCGTGCTGATCGACGATGACGATGCCCTCGCGCGTCTGTGCCACGATGTAGGTCGCGTGCACCTGCGCGCGGGCGGCGCCGAGCGGCCGGTCGAAGCCGTCGGGCTCGGCGACCTCGCCGCTGCGCGCGTCGGCGGCGGGAGCGCCGACGTCGAACGCCGCCTGCGCGGCTTGCGCGAAGCCCGCCGCGGCATGGCCGCGCGCAGGGATCGCGCCCCCGCCCGGCTCGATCGGCCGCGCCGGCGACTGCCGCCAGTCCCAATCCGCGCGGCGCGGCAGCGCCGCCCCGCGGAACGCCGCGATCGTCGCGCTGCCGCCGGTCGAGGCCGCACGCTGGCCTTCGCGCGCGAGCGCGTCCTGCAGCGCGCGGATGAGCAGGCTGCGCACGAGGCCGCCGTCGCGGAAGCGCACCTCGGCCTTGGCCGGGTGGACGTTGACGTCGACCTCGCGCGGATCGAGCGTGACGAAGAGCGCCGCGATCGGGTGGCGGTCGCGCGGCAGGTAATCGGCGTAGGCGGCGCGCACCACGCCGATCAGGAGCTTGTCGCGCACGGGCCGGCCGTTGACGAAGAGATATTGGCCGAGCGAGTTGGCGCGGCTCAAGGTCGGCAGCGCCGCATAGCCCTCGATGGCGAGGCTGCCGCTCCCGCCGCGCACCTCGACGGCATTGGCGCGGAACTCGCCCCCAAGAATATCGGCAAGGCGTGCAAGACGTCCGCTCGCGCCCGGCAGCGCCGCCGCCCAGGTGACTGGGGCGCGGTCCTCGCCCGCGAGCGTGAAGGCGACCTCGGGCCGGCTCATCGCCAACCGGCGCACCGCTTCCCGGATCGCTTCCCCCTCGCTGCGGTCGCTCTTGAGGAATTTGAGCCGCGCCGGGGTCGCATAGAACAGGTCGCGCACCTCGACGCGGGTGCCCGCGCCGAGCGCCGCTGGCTTGACTTGCGCCTTGCGCCCGCCGTCGACCGTGATCGTCCAGCCGTGCGGCTCGTCCGCGTGCCGCGTCGCGATCGAAAGCCGCGCCACCGCGCCGATCGAGGGCAACGCCTCGCCGCGGAAGCCGAGCGTGCGGATGTCCAGCAGATCGTCCTCGGGCAGTTTCGAGGTGGCGTGGCGCTCGACCGCGAGCGTCAGATCCTCGCGCGTCATGCCGGCGCCGTCGTCGCTGACGCGGATGAGCCTGCGGCCGCCGCCGTCGGTCAGAACCTCGAGCGTCAAGCGCGTTCTCCACGAGCTCTTTGACCACGCTCGCTGGGCGCTCCACCACCTCGCCGGCCGCGATGCGGTTGACGATGCCTTCGGAGAGCTGGCGTACGGGCATCTCGCGCGTCCCTCACGCGAATCGATCGGCTTCGGCCGCTTGAGTTTACACCGCCGCGGCACCCGCGCCCGGCGGGGTGAAACGGACCCTGTGCAGCGCGGCCATGCGGCTTATGGCTACGCTATAACTACGCTATTGACTACATATCGCATCTATTGTATAGGATTCGCAAACGTTACAAACCAGAGCGAAATCAATGCCCTGTCTGA
>VAZM01000420.1:6602-6949 GCA_005883135.1 Alphaproteobacteria bacterium | reverse complement strand
CACCGAGAGCAAAATCGGCGGGCGCAGGGACGCCTGAGATTTCGGTGCGTGGGCTTGGCGCGCAACGACCTCACTTATCGGTCGCAAAGATCGGTCGGACCGATGATCACACCGGCAATTGATTGTTCGACCGGCGTGCATTCCACCTCCAATCCGCGCGAGGGCTGGACCGTCGGCGTCCCGATCACCCGGACGGTCGCACTCGGTGGCGGAAAAACAAGCAGGGAAGAGGGAACTTGTTGGGCGAGAGCGCGCGCGTTCACCGCTTCCGTTGCCGCTTGCTGTGCGAAGGTTGGGGAAGCGCACAAGCCGAGCATCACGGCGAGAGCTATGGCGAGCTTCATGTT
>VAZM01000420.1:4759-6543 GCA_005883135.1 Alphaproteobacteria bacterium | reverse complement strand
CCATAAGCGTTGCGCCTTCGCGCAATACTGGTTGTGGCCGTCTTGCGCATCGGCGATGCTGTGGGCGGTGCGGCTCTGCGGGGCGCTGAGGTGCGTGAACCAAACGAGGGGGTGCGGCTCACCGACGAGCAGCGGCTCGATTGGTTGCGCCTGATCCGCAGCGACAACGTCGGCCCACGGACCTTCCGCGCGCTCGTCAATCATTACGGCGGCGCGCGCGCCGCGCTTGCGGCGCTTCCCGATCTTGCCCGCCGCGGCGGCGCCAAGGGTCCTGCTCGCGTCGCCTCGCGCGAGGAGGCGCAGCGCGAGTTCAAGGCGGCGCAAGCCCTCGGCACGGTCTTCGTCGCCGTCGGCGAAGCGGATTATCCCCCTCGCCTGCAGATGATCGACGATGCCCCGCCGCTCTTGGCAGTGCGCGGCAACGCCGCCGCGCTCAAGCGACCGACGCTGGCGCTCGTCGGCGCGCGAAATGCATCGGCCGCGGGGCTGCGCTTTGCCGAGCGGCTCGCGCGCGATCTCGGCGCCGCGGGCTTAACCGTGGTCTCCGGGCTCGCCCGCGGCATCGACGGCGCCGCCCATCGCGCGAGTCTCACAACCGGCACTGTCGCGGTGCTCGCCGGCGGACATGACCACGTCTATCCGCGCGAGCACATCGAGCTCGCCGAGGCGATCCTGGCGCAAGGCGCCTTGGTGTCGGAAATGCCGTTCGGGCACGAGCCCCGCGCGCGCGATTTTCCCCGCCGCAACCGACTCATTTCGGGCTTATGCGCCGGCATTGTGGTGGTTGAGGCGGCCAAACGCTCAGGCTCGCTGATCACCGCCCGCTTCGCGCTGGAACAGGGCCGCGAAGTCTTCGCCGTGCCCGGTTCGCCGCTTGACCCGCGCGCCGAGGGCGCGAACGACCTGATCAAGCAGGGCGCAACCCTCGTCACCGATGCGGCCGATGTGCTCGCCGTACTCCGCCCGATCCTGGGTGCAGCCGTCGAATTGCGCGCGGAGGAGCCCGAACCGCCGGCCGCGGGCGCCGAGCCCGGCGTCGCCGAGCGCACGCGCATCGTCGCCCTGCTCGGGCCTACCCCGGTGCCAATCGATGATCTGGTGCGATTGTCGGGAAGCTCTCCCGCCGTCGTGCGCGTGGTTCTGCTCGAGCTCGAACTCGCAGGCCGCCTCGAGCGGCACGGCGGCGCGCTGGTGTCGCTGCTCTAGGCGATCGCGGCGCGGTGCCGCGATGCCAAACCGTGACGTGCGACTCAGATCTCGCCGAACGGCGGCCGATCCTCGTCGGTCCGCACCGGCACCATGCTCGGCGCGAGCCCCATCGCCCGCAGCGACGCCACCATCGCGATGTACATGATGATCCACATGGCCCTGCTCCCCCGACCGAAACCCACGCCCTGTGGGTTCCCGCTTGGAACTCTCCGCGCGCAGACCGGTGGAATTGCGGCCTGGATGATTCCACAGGCTAAAATTGTGAAGCCGTGTCTTTGCGGCAACGCCCGCGGTGGGCGCCGGCGTAACCCGCCGATGAAGATTGTTTGACTGGTTCTTGAATTGGTGACCTCGTCTCCTGATCCATCGTCTCTGCCTGATACTGCAACCGCTTCATTTTTCGGCATAAAGCGGCCCTGCGCCATCCGGGTTTTTGGACCCGCCGGGGAGGCGCCGCGGCGGGTCGGCAGCGCTCGCGCGAGGGGCCTCGGTTTGACAGGGAGGGTTGACAACCCCATCTTTCGCCGCGACAAGGGCGCCCCGATTGCGTGCGACCGGAGCCCGATCTCTCCCTC
>VAZM01000420.1:450-4738 GCA_005883135.1 Alphaproteobacteria bacterium | reverse complement strand
TCGTCGAGTCTCCGGCCAAGGCAAAGGCGATCAACCGCTACCTTGGCTCCGGCTACGAGGTATTGGCCTCATTCGGGCACGTGCGCGACTTGCCGGCCAAAGACGGCTCGGTCGATCCCGAGCACAATTTCCGCATGATCTGGGAGGTCGACGATAAGTCCCAGAAGCGCCTCAACGACATCGCCCGCGCGCTCAAGGGCGCCAACAAGCTCATCCTCGCCACCGACCCCGATCGCGAGGGCGAGGCGATTTCCTGGCATGTGCTCGAAGTCTTGAAGGAGAAGCGCGCTCTCAAGCAGCAGGCGGTCGAGCGGGTGGTGTTCAACGCCATCACCAAGCAGGCGGTGCTCGACGCCATGAAGCACCCGCGCAACATCGATGGCGCCCTCGTCGATGCCTATCTCGCCCGCCGCGCGCTCGACTACCTCGTCGGCTTCACCCTTTCGCCGGTGCTGTGGCGCAAGCTCCCTGGCGCGCGCTCGGCCGGCCGGGTGCAATCGGTGGCGCTGCGCCTCGTCTGCGACCGCGAGCTCGAGATCGAGAAATTCGTCCCGCGCGAATACTGGTCGCTCGTGGCCACTCTCGCCACGCCCAGAGGCGAGGAGTTCGAGGCGCGCCTCGTCGGCGCCGACGGCGAGAAGATCCAGCGG
This sequence comes from Alphaproteobacteria bacterium, assembly GCA_005883135.1. Taxonomy (GTDB): domain Bacteria; phylum Pseudomonadota; class Alphaproteobacteria; order Rhizobiales; family Xanthobacteraceae; genus VAZQ01. Next base: position 4,088 of record VAZM01000420.1, on the reverse strand, counting down.
CTCGACATTGGCACCGGGGCCGACGCCGAAGCCTTCAAGCAGGCGCTGGAGAACGCCGCATTCGCCGTCGCCAATGTCGAAGCGAGGCCGGCGCGGCGCAACCCGCCGCCCCCGTTCACCACCTCGACCCTTCAGCAGGAGGCGAGCCGCAAGCTCGGCTTTGCGCCCGCGCACACCATGCGCGTGGCGCAAAGGCTCTACGAGGGCGTCGATATCGACGGCGATACGATCGGCCTCATCACCTATATGCGTACCGACGGCGTCGATGTGGCGGAGGAGGCGCTCACCGCCACGCGCCGCCTGATCGGAGCCGACTACGGCAAGGACTATGTGCCGCCCTCGCCGCGGGCGTACCAGGCCAAGACGAAGAATGCACAGGAGGCGCACGAGGCGATCCGGCCGACCGATGTCGGGCGCCGCCCGCGCGAGGTGAAATCCTTTCTCGATCACGACCAGGTGCGGCTCTATGAGCTCATCTGGCTGCGCATGGTGGCGAGCCAGATGGAATCCGCCGAGCTCGAGCGCACCACGGCGGACATCACCGGCACGGTCGCCTCCCCCGCCAGCAGCGGCAGCAAGCGCATCATCGATCTGCGTGCGACCGGCACGGTGGTGAAGTTCGACGGCTTCCTCACGCTCTACCAGGAGGGCGAGGACGACGCCGCGGCCGACGAGGAAGGACGCCGGCTGCCGGAGATGAGCGCGCGCGAGACACTGGCTAAGCGCAAGATCGACGCCAGCCAGCATTTCACGGAGCCGCCGCCGCGCTATTCGGAAGCGTCGCTGGTCAAGCGCATGGAGGAGCTCGGCATCGGCCGGCCCTCGACCTACGCCTCGATCCTGCAGGTGCTCAGGGATCGCGGCTATGTGCGGATCGACAAGAAGCGGCTCGTGCCCGAAGACAAAGGGCGGGTGCTCACCGCATTTCTCGAAAGCTTCTTCGCCCGCTACGTCGAGTACGATTTCACCGCCGGGCTCGAGGAACAGCTCGATCGCATCTCCAACAACGAGATGGCCTGGCGCGACTTGCTGCGGGATTTCTGGCGCGAATTCACCGCCGCCGTGGGCGATATCAAGGAGCTGCGAGTTGCGCAGGTCATCGACGCCCTCGACGAGATGCTGGCGCCGCATCTCTTTCCGCCGCGCGCCGACGGCTCCGATGCGCGCAAATGCCCGAACTGCGAGACCGGCCGGCTCTCGCTCAAGCTCGGCAAGTTCGGCGGCTTCATCGGCTGCACCAATTATCCCGAATGCCGTTACACGCGGCAACTCGCGCCCGGCAACGGCAACGGCGCCCCGGAAAACGGCATGAAGAAGCTCGGCGGAGATCCGGCGAGCGGCCTTGAAGTGACCGTGCGCTCGGGCCGCTTCGGGCCCTATATCTAGCTGGGCGAAGCCGTCAACGGCGAGAAGCCCAAGCGTGCCGCTTTGCCGAAGGGCCTTGCCGCCGACGACGTCGATCTCGACCGCGCGCTCGGCCTTCTCTCGCTCCCGCGCGAGGTCGGCAAGCATCCCGATGACGGCGAGCCGATCATGGCCGGGGTCGGCCGCTTCGGCCCCTACGTGCAACACGCCAAGGTCTACGCCAATCTGAGCGCGGGCGACGACGTGCTCACGGTCGGGCTAAACCGTGCGGTCGTGCTCATCGAAGAAAAACGCGCCAAGCGCGCACATAAGGGCCGCCGCGGTGCCGATCCGGGCCGCGCGCTGGGCGAGCATCCCGACAAGGGCGGTCCGGTCGTGGTGAAGAACGGCCGCTACGGGCCCTATGCCAGCCACGACGGCGTCAACGCCACGCTTCCTTCCGACCTCACGCCGGAAACGACCACGCTCGAGCAAGCCGTCGCCCTATTGGACGCCAGAAGCGCGCGCGGCGGCAAGAAGCGCGCCGCTGCAAAGCCGCGCACCGTCGCGGCGGAGACGGCGGCGCCCGAGGCGAAACCTTCGCCGAAGTCGAAAGCGACCCGCAAATCGAAGGCCGCCAAGCCGCCGGCAAAGAGAACGAAGGCGCCGCCGCCCAAAAGCATGGATCAGTGAGCAGGCTGACCGATCGCGCCGTCATGGGCGGGGATAGCGCGTCGGAAGATGCGCGTGAGGGCGCTTATGTCCCGGCCGTTTACGTCTTCATCACGTCATAAAAAACCAAGACGTGGATGCCCGGCAGTGAGTCTTCTCATTGCCGATTTTCGACATACTTGAATTGTGATGCATTTTATGAAACGCCCCCTTACCAAACCTTCCTTCCCCTCCAAAGACGACCTCCTCGCCTTCATCGGCCAAGCGACCGGCAACATCGGCACCCGCGAGATCGCCCGCGCCTTCGGACTGAAAAACGCCGACCGCGCGGCGCTCAAGCGCGTGCTGCGCGAGCTCACCGACGAAGGCGCGATCGAGCGCCGCCGCAAGAAGCTACATCAGCCCGGCCGTCTGCCCCATGTCGTGCTCACCGACATCACCGCGCGTGATACCGACGGCGAGTTGATCGCGCTCCCCACTGAATGGGACGAGGCCGAGCACGGCCCCGCGCCCAAGATTCGCGTGCGCATTCCGCGCCGCGCCCGGCCCAGCGAGGTTGCCGGCGTCGGCGACCGCGCTTTGCTGCGGATCGAGGAGAGCCGCGAGAAAGAAGATGCGATCCGCTACAGCGGGCGCGTCATCAAGCTCATCGACCGCGGCCGCCAGCGTGTGCTCGGAATTTTCCGCGCCACGCCGGGTGGCGGCGGACGGATCGTGCCGATTGAGAAGAAAGAAGTCGGCCGCGAGCTCGCCATCCCGCCGGGCGCCGGCGGCGAGGCCCGCGACGGCGATCTCGTCGCCGTTGAGGCCGCGGCGCGCCGCAGTGGCTTCGGGCTCCCCAGCGCGCGCGTGACGGAACGGCTCGGCTCGCTCGCAACCGAGCGCGCCGTCAGCCTGATCGCCATCCACGCCCACTCGATCCCGCACGTCTTTCCTGCCGCGGCGCTGGCAGAGGCGCAGGCGGCCAAGCCCGCCCGGCTTTCCGGGCGCGAGGACTGGCGCGCGCTGCCCCTCGTCACCGTCGATCCGGCCGACGCCAAGGACCACGACGACGCGGTGCACGCTGTGCGCGACGGCGATCCGCAAAACCCCGGCGGCTTCGTCATCGGCTCCGCGCTCGACCGCGAGGCGCTCGTGCGCGGCAATTCCGTCTACTTCCCCGATCGGGTCGTGCCGATGCTGCCCGAGCGCATCTCCAACGAGTTGTGCTCGCTGCGGCCCGGCGAGGACCGCGCGGCGCTCGCGGTGCGGCTCGTCGTCGGCGCCGACGGTCGCAAGCGATCGCACAGCTTCCATCGCGTGCTCATGCGCTCGGCGGCGAAGCTCAATTACGTGCAGGCGCAAGGCGCGGTCGACGGCTGGCCCGACGACACCAGCGGCCCCTTGCTGGCTTCCGTGCTCGAACCGCTCTACTCGGCCTATCGCGCGCTCAAGCGCGCCCGCGATGCCCGCGCGCCGCTCGATCTCGATCTGCCGGAGCGCAAGATCGTACTCACCGCTCACAACACGGTCGATCGGGTGATGACGCATGAGCGGCTCGATTCCCATCGGCTGATCGAGGAATTCATGATCCTCGCCAACGTCGCCGCGGCGGAAACGCTCGAGCGCGCGCGCGTGCCGCT
>VAZM01000420.1:0-216 GCA_005883135.1 Alphaproteobacteria bacterium | reverse complement strand
TACGCCCATTTCACCTCGCCCATCCGCCGCTATGCCGATCTCATCGTGCATCGCGGCCTCATCCGCGCCTTGCGGCTCGGCGACGACGCGCTCCCGTCAGAGCAGGATGCCGCGGCGCTGGGCGAGATCGGCGCACAGATCTCGGCCGCCGAGCGTCGCGCCATGAAGGCGGAACGCGAGACCTTCGACCGGCTCCTCGCGCATTTCCTCGCCGAT
>VAZM01000419.1 GCA_005883135.1 Alphaproteobacteria bacterium | reverse complement strand
CGCCCGGCTCCGAGTTGCATGCGCAACTCGAGCGCCGCCCTCCGATGCTCCCACAGCGCTTCAATCAAGACATCCGGCAATGTGATATCGCGACGACCAGCCCTGGTCTTCGCTGGCTTAAATCGGGTGCCATGCGTCTTCGTCTGTTCCAGCGCCTCGCGGACGCGGATTTCCTTGGCTTCGAGGTCGACCCGCTTCCACCGCAGCGCCAGTATTTCGCCAAGCCGCATACCCGTGAATAGCGCCACCATGGCTGGCACGCGCAGACGGAAGCCATCGAGTTTGTCCACCAGTGCGGGCAGGCCTATATCCGCGCCGCTGATGCGATCCGCGAAGCCTTCGGCTGCGTCGTCATTGTCGTCCACCATTGCGGCATAGACGGCACCCGCCCGCGCGGCCATACGTCCCTAACCGGGGCCGTCGATGCGCAGCTCGCGGTAGAGCGGGACGTTACCGGGAATGTGATTGTCACCGTGGAATGGATGAAGGACGGGGCAGAGGGCGACATCATCGCAAGCCGGCTCGAACGCGTGGAAATTGGCATTGACGTAGACGGGGATCCCATTTCGTCGTGCGTTGTGGAGGCGATCGACACGCCAGCCCCGACAACTCGCAAAGCGAAGCTTTCCAGAAATCACGAAACCATGCTCGCCATTTTGCGGGCAGCACCGAGCGGCCTGACAACCGAAGAATGGAACGAGCAAGCACGAGCTGCAGGCCTAGGCTGCCGTCGCAGAGCCGATCTTACCGATTGGAAACTCGCGCTGAGAGAAAAGGGAGTCGTCCGCGAATATGCCGACAGATGGACGCTTGCAACGTAACGGTGCGTTACGGACGTACGCCCTTATAAGGGGGGCGTAACGTAACGTAACACAGCAACCGCAGGACGGACGTAACCGTAACGTAACGCGAACCGTAACACCGTAACGCTGATTTCTCTCACATCTGAGGGTGTAGCGCTCGGTTAGAGCTGTGAAGCGCGCGAAAAATGCAGATTGAGAATGTCCCAAGGCATTGAGGAACGCGGGAAAAGACTAGAGAATTTAGCGCTGCTTGAGGCAATTCCTTCCTGAACGGAGGCTAAAGGCTAAACCATGACGGATAATGACAGACGAAGCGACTTAAACCCCAGCGACACCAGCGTCGTATGGATTTGGCTGATCGCATTGGCATCTGCGGTGGCCATCGGGGTTGTGTTCAGATTCTTGAACCACTGACCACGCGCCCGCGCGCTGACAAAATGCCCAACGTTCGAAATTTAACCCAGCGCCCTGAAAAGCCCGCACTCGGTCGAGGCCGCATCCAAAGGGCCGCCAGTAGGGCAGCGCTGAGGCAGCAAGTGCTTTCCACGGCCGACGTAGTCGCAATGGCGTATGCGAGGAAACGGCTGCTGCACGGCCGGCGGCTTGAGGCGAGCGACTACCGCCATGCGAGGCGCGTTTTGCGCCTGATTGCCGAGCCAATCGGACGAGCGTCAACCGGCATGGGCCGACCGATGTTGTGGCGGCTTCGGTAGCAAATTCGGTAGCAGAGCGAGAAATTCTGCAATCAGTTCAACGGAAAACAGCGGTCTTATAGTTCGGTTGCCGGGAAAACCTGCCGACAGTCGTCAACTGCCGGCAGGTTTCCACTGGCCGCTGCCCCACATCCCCTGGGCGAAGTCGGACGAAAACGTCGGCGCTGATAATGGCGCTTCGATGGCTGTGAACCGTTGCGTAGCCGACATAACGAAAGCTGGAGTTGCTGGAAGCGAGTCGCGTCACCCGGCAGGGGCCGAGTCGCGTTCTGACGATCAAATTCTGTTGATAACTTTCAATCGCGTGCCGCCCTGTTTTGTCTAGTCCCGTCGCGTCCGATGTTGCGCTTTGACCCATCGCGCGACGCAGCGCATACAAACAGAACGATTTGAAATGAATGGAGATGCATCGGTGAACACCATTTCCGAACACGCCAGCGCCGCCGATACCGGTGTCCTATCGTTCCGCGCCTCGACGGCGCTCATTGCCGCTGTAGAGGCCGCTGCTGCGCAGGAAGGGATCAGTCGGGCCGATGTAGCTCGGCGCGCACTTCTACGCGACCTGGGGCTCGCTTCGGCCTTTGTCCCGGGTGGCCCGACCGCGCGTGGCGCAGACAACAAACCTCTCGCGAGTCAACTCCATGACTACAAATAGCAAATCGTGCATTTGACGGGGGCGGTACTGGCCCCTTTAGGGTCAAGGGGGACCAGGCTAGGCCGCTCCGTAAGGGGCTCCGACAGGCCGGCGCGGCGCTCATCTTGGCGGGCGCGCTTCTAAGTCCAGTACCAGTATTTGGGAAAGCCAGCGACGGCGGCACCACCGGGCCGAATGTGGAGCAAAAATCCGCTTTCGTGCTCATCTCCAAAGATGTCCCTATACCAGAAGCGCCCGTACAGGACGCGGTCCGGCGTATAGTTTCCATCCCAGTCGACAGAAACATGATCGGCGAGAATCCCCCTGCCATATGGGGGAATATTATATTCGACGTAGTGTCGGGGGAGATCGGAAGGAGTCGGAGGCAATCCTGCCAATGGCAGGATGGCAAGCGCCATGTGGTGAACCATAGCTGGCGTCTTAGCGGTCGGGCGTGACCAGTCACAACGCCATTGCGGCGAAGCTCAATGAGCGCCGAGTGCCAACGGCGCGCGGCGGGAAATGGACGCACATGCAAGTCGGCGCTGTCCTGCGCCCTTTCGGCGACGCCGCGGTCGGCCTGTAAGGCGGGCCAAACGGTAGCGCGAGGACAGCGGCTGACGCCCCGATTCAGAACGTTTCAGGTCCACCCCAAGGACCTGCGGGCGCTTCCGGAGCATCCTAAGCGTGCTGTAAACTGGCACAGCGGGTTCCGGGGAGGAGCCCATGCTCGACCTCAGAAGGCGCCAGTTCATCACGCTGCTCGGCGGCGCGGCCGGGCCGCACCGACAGTGGTCGCACCGACAGTGGCTCCGCCGAGGGCAGCTCGTGTGCGCCGAGCAAGCATGGCAGCCGCGCGTTCGGGCGGCATTAGCTCAGGCAAAAGGGAGAAGCTCAGATGAGCGTCTTTCTCAATATCGACCCGCCATCGAACACAGGCTTCACGGAAACGTTTGGGATCAACAGCTCGGGCCAGATCGTCGGATATTACGAGAATCCCCAACGGCACGGATTCCTCTATAGCGGCGGAACTTACACCACCCTCGACGTGCCTATGGCGAGCTTAACGGAGGCGAACGGCATCAACGACTTGGGCCACATCGTTGGCGTGTACCAGGACAGCGGGTTCAAGTACCACGGCTACATCTACCGAAACGGAACGTACAGCACACTCGACGATCCGCTCGGCACCTCCGAGACGATTGCCCAGGGCGTCAACAATGCGGATCAGGTCGTCGGCATCTACAAGGGCACCACCGGCCCGTTCCATGGGTTCTTCGTGGACCCCGCTTTGGGTCTCTACGCCCCGATCGACGATCCTCTCGCAAGCACCTCCTACACCGGCACTGAGGGGACTTATGCGCAAGACATCAACAACGCGCATCAGATCGTCGGCTATTACGTCGATGCCCCCAACAGGTATCACGGATTCCTCTACGCCAACGGGAACTATACGACGCTCGACGTTCCGGGGGCGAGCCTCACCCGTGCGCTGGGCATCAACGACCTCGGCCAGATCGTCGGCACATATAACAATGGGAGCGGCCACCACGGCTTCCTCTATTTCAACGGCGTGTACACGACGATCGACGATCCGCAGGCCGGCACCATGCCCGGCCAAGGCACTTATGCCGCGTCAGGCATCGACAATGCCGGAAACATCGTCGGCT
>VAZM01000418.1 GCA_005883135.1 Alphaproteobacteria bacterium | reverse complement strand
TACTAAGCACCGGCGTACCTGCGAGCGCGTTCGCTGCGTCCGATACCTGTCCGAGCCAAAAATCCCGGATGCTCGAGCCATCAGCCGGGCAATTGGTCGGAGAGCTCATGCATCGCCTCTTTACCAGGCGTCCGGTGGGTGACCTCTTATGTCGCACGAAACCGAGCTTAACTCGGCCTTGTGTCTTGCGCGCTATTCGCGGAAATCAAAACGGTCACTGGGCACCCCATCCCAAACGCCTAATCGAACGCCCATGGTAAATTAGTTGCAACGTAAAACTCGGCTCGTCCAAAAAATAGCTTTGGCTAAAGAGAAAGTTCCAATCCATAAACTAGCTAACGCGCAAACGGTCAACGCACCCGCGCCTGAGCGGAGTTCTACTTTCGCTCAACCCCCGTGCGAGATATGGGCTCTACACCGAGCCCGCTGTGTGCGAACAGGCAAATGAAGCGGCGCGAAAACCAAATTAATGAACGGCGACGATCTGCGGCCTGATCCATTTCAGAACCGCAAGGCCACGCTAGAAATGATGTTGGCCAAAGCCGGTGGATCCGGTTCAACCAGCACATGGAGGGCGACGGCGAGACCGTCTTCCGACATGCGTGCAAGCTCGGTCTCGAAGGGAAGCGGAAGGACCCACCCTACCAATCCGGGCGCTCGCCCGACTGGCTCAAGATGAAGAACGCCGATGCACCGGCGGTGAAGCGCGAAGCCGAGGAGGATTGGGGCAAAGAACGATGGCGATGATAGAAGCCGGCGGGGAGGTCCTTATCTTCACAACTATCCGGGCGGAGTCCCCCATGCACTCCTTACATGGACCTGGGCCCAACCGACTAGGACGGAGACCGATGCGGGCCTTTCCTCCGCTGAGTATCGCCCTCCCTGTGGGCACGGTTGCTGGTATTCGCACCAAAATCCACAACACTATGGCTCGTAACGCTCCACCACTCGTATCCCATCCCGCAGCAGCCACCGCTCTCGTGGATTGTATTTTACAGCCGCCTCATACGCCGCCCGCGTGACCAAAAAATTATTCGAAACTGCGATCAGCCAGATGACGTGATCTTCGGTCCTGTCACACTGCTCGACCTTGAATTGATAGCTTCGTGCCGGGGCAGAGAGCTCCCGCTGGGCGAAATATCGTAAAAGCCGGTGTAACTCGATCTCCGAGACAGCCCATTGCTTCGCCAACCTGGCGCAAAGCTCGCGTAACTGCGCGACTAGAGCCAGCGTGTCAGCCTCGTTTAGCATCCTTTCCGGCATGAGAACAGAATGAGAACATCAGAGGCTTGAAGTCAACCTCCCTGTGCCGATTCAAGCCATTGATGGGACTCAAAAAATTGAATCTGAGCAACTACTTACTTCTCATCCCAGCAGGTCAGTTGCGTGGAGTAACCATGGCACCGCGTGCTTATTGGAAAGGCTATCTCAAGCTGTCGCTCGTCTCGTGCCCGTCGCGTTGTTTCCGGCGAGCAGCGAGCGCGAGAAAATCAGCTTCAACCAAATCAACAAAAAGACCGGAAACCGGATCAGATACCGAAAGATAGATGCCGAGACCGGAGACGAGGTTGATTCAGCCGACATCATTAAGGGCTATGAAGTGGGAAAGGGGCAATACATCGAGATCGAGCCCGAAGAACTCGAAGATCGCTATCGAGAGCAAGCGCACAATCGAGATCGACGAGTTCGTCCCCAAGAAAGAAATCGACGAACTCTATCTAAACAGCCCGTATTATCTCGTTCCTGATGGCGACGTGGGACAACAGGCGTTTGCAGTTATCCGCGAGGCGATCCGCAAAGAAGGAATGGTCGCTCTCGGGCGAGTTGTCTTCACCTCGCGCGAGCACGTGATTGCACTCGAACCCCGTGGGAAGGGGCTGCTTGGTGTGACGCTCCGCTATGATATCCCCGATGAGAAAATTCCAAAGGACATGCTGGAACTGGTCTCCCACATCGTCGAGACCAAGTCGGGGCACTTCCAGCCCGATCAAGTTGAGGACCAATATGAGGATGCTCTAAAGGAACTGCTGAAGAAAAAGCAGGCTGGTGAGAAGATCGAAGCACCGAAAGAGCGCGCATCGGCAAAAGTCATCAATCTGATGGATGCGTTGCGCCGAAGCGTGGAAACGAGCGCGGCGGGTCGGCGAAACGACAAGCTCCATCCGCCAAGGCGCGCGGCAACGAATCCGAACGTCCAAAGAAGAAAAAATCGCGCTAGGTAGAAAGTCCGCCTTCGATCAGCCGCAGTACCGGCCGCCCCTTTGTTGGTGCCGGCTCCGATAAATGATCGTCAGTCAGCACAGCAACCGCCTTCCTGAGTTCATCCAGCAGGGCGGTCGGATTGATGCTTGCGGCAGCGAGGCGCTCACATCGGTCGCTGGCGGCTATCAGGGCGGCTCGTTTGGTGTCGTGCATCGGTAGCCGCTTCAACTCACGCTGCAATGCTTCGTAAAACCGGCATGCTATCAGTTGGCCTCTAACCACTGTCCCGTTGCCAGCGAGGCTTGCTGCTACGGCAGCCACAGCTTACCCGAGAGAGTGGCAACGCAAATGTTCCCTGCCTGTTTCACCCCGACTTACGTGATTCGGCGCTCGATTGGCGAGTGGTAGCGAGCCTGTTTCTGGGCCTTGATCCACCGAATTCGCATCGAGGTCCGTGATGGCCATCATCGCGGGCTGGGATGGCTGAACTTACGCTCATAGTGGGCCGTTTAATGAGTAGGTCCTGGTGGAAGCACGGGACCCCAAGGAAGCCCTGGCGCATGAACTGTTGGTCTTGGCCGTAGGGGTAGGTCTTCCAGGAGCCCAAAAGCAATGGTCACGTATGATCCTTGGGTCCTGGGCTTCGTGTTCCTACTGGGCGTGATAGTGGGCCACTACTTCAGCACGGTTTGTCCGTACTGAGAACAGAGGAGGGAGCCTAACCAAACCAATGAACCGTTTCGCGGTCAGCGGCGACCCACGAGCAGAAAAGGCCAAAGGATCGCAAAGATGACCAAGGACGAAATGCTCGGGTGGTTCAAATCGGCCCCGAAGGGCTCGCGGCATCAGCGCATGTTATGGGCTGCCCAGAAGATCGCCCGCCTCACTGGGGCTACCGAAGGCGATGCGTATCAAAAGCTGTTGATCGCCATGATCGAGGGCCAGAAAGGGCTCGATCCTCGGGAATTCGATGACTGCGCATGAACTCAGACCGTTCAAGCTGCCAGATGGAAAGATAAGACCGAACAGAGAGGGCGTGCAGCTTAAGATAACGGCAGATGACAAGGACCTCTATCTGGATGGTAAGCCGTGCGTGCTTTTGAAATGCCCGTCTGCCAGTTGCTAGTGGCGGGTCCGCTTAATCAATGTGTTTGGGCCTAAAACGCATCTCAGCCTTGCCGCCGTGCCGTCCCGTTCTGCCCTGTCCCGTCAAACTGGGTAGCAAAATGGTAGCAAGCTGCCCTATCCTTCCGGTCACCGGGAAGCGGGGATATCTCCGGTCGGGTAGCGCGGGACTCGACGCTATCGAAAGACAGCCTGCGGTCCGCCTTCCGGTGGGTGCATCACCCGTCCAAGGCTGCCGACCCGCGCGCATTCTCCCTCCCGTCCCCGAGGCTTTTTGAGTACTGATGAAGGGCATACGAAAGAAACCCGCCGCCAATCTGCGAAGCTGCTGCGTCATCATCATCCGCAGCAAAGGCGAATACCTCGGATCGGTCGAAGCACCCCCGCGAGCGGGCCGAAGCGGTGGCGATCAAGCAGTTTGACCTGGACCAGGAACAGCGCAGCCGCCTGCTGATCCGGAAGCGGGCCTAACCCGCCGTGCTTAGATGCGTCGCCTCATCCTCAAACGCGCCTCGGCCTCTCGCCCCTCCGGGGAGTGGGATGCGGACGATTTTGACGTGGCGGCGGATGGGGCAGTCGTCGGCCGCATCTTCAAAGCCAACGCCGCGCCCGTAGGAAGCCCGTGGATGTGGACGTTGATCTTCCCGCACCATGAAGACCGCACGCCAACGCATGGCTATGCCGAGAGTCGCGAGACGGCGATGGCGGCTTTCGCAAGGAGCTGGCGGCGCGAGTAAAGCGTCCGAACTATCCCGGTTCCTTAGCCTAGTACTTGCGTTTAGAACCACGCTTCAGCCCACGTCCCGCCGCCCGGACAGCTCTGGCGATAATCTCTCCTGCCCTGCGCGCAAAACTCTCGTCTTCGTAAATAGGAGCAGGCCCTCCGACTGATGCCTCGGTCGGTGTTTCCTCGGGGGTGCCGCTGCTAGGTCGCTCGTCCGAAAATTCCTTGCTGTTTGCCTTTCTCACGCACGACCTCTCGCCGCTTTGACGGGCATTATTGAAGGCCCAACGTTAATTTCGCGCCCGCGTTCCCCCTTGATCCGGTGTAGGTGCCTGGTGACTTGCGAATCGGCCCGTTTCTTTTTTCACTTGTCGTCCAGGAGCCTCGTCGTGCCGTTTCGACCATTCCTCGACCGCGATGATGCGTTTGGGCCAGAGGTCGGCTGCACAGGCGGCCAGCCGCGGGACCGGAGCAAGGCCCGCGCCACCCTCCGCGTCCTTTGAGCCTTCCACATCGATTTGAGCTATTTTGCTTCGCACAATGGGCGGAGGGCCGTCCATTTGGGAAAAGGAGATTCTGAAGGAGAAAGTCTATGGCTAAGAGAGCTAGTAGAAAGTCTATGACTGTCGTCGTTCGAAGCAGCGGAAACGTGCAGCATCCGAACCCTAATGAATCATTCCAAGTTGAGGTGAGGTGCCAGACGGGAGAGGTCGCGACCGGCTGGGGTTTCAGGGGCGACTCCGACCCGCTGCACTTCGGCTCGCTTCGCCATGCGGTGCCAATTCCAGACACCCCCGGTGCAACCTCCATTGGGTTTACCTTCGTTGTGAGGAGTGGCACGCAGAATGGTAGTTTCGAGGGATTCGTCCTCTGCGCCAGGCCCGGTCCGAGCTTGTAGCGTACTCGCACGAGACCGAGGGGGGGCGATTTCTCGAGTATGGCGGGCTCGTGCAGCGTGGCCGATCAATCTAACAAGTTGTTAGATTTGGCGGCTCAGCCGGTCACCGCCAACACGTCGATCGTGCTCGCGTCCTCGCGGCGATCACGCAGCACCCTGCGCAATAGCCGCTCGGCTTCGGGTTTGCTCCAGTTGCAGACGCGCCCGTCCCCTCACGTTCATCGGGCGACCAGGGAACGACTTCGCTTCAGGGAACTTTTCCCTTTTCATCTACCCAGGAGAAATCCAGTCATGAAAGCTTGGTCAGTTGTCAGTCTGCTGTTCACAGCTGCGATCCTCTCGACCATGCCGATCTCACCGCAAGTGACACCGCGTCGTGTAGACCTGAGCGTCGATCAGGCGCAGGCGCAAGCCACTTACGGTCGCGACCGCCGAGCTACCCGGCGCGCTTATAGAGGCGCGGGTTACACGGTTGCCCCCGGCTATGGGGCAACAGCGGCGGGATACGATTATGGAGGCGCAGTGTACGGATATGGAGGTGCGGACTATCGCGTAGAACCTGCGGGCTATGGAAGGTGGTGCAACGTGTATCCGAGCGGTTTCCGCTGGTGCTGGACAGACTACGCCTCAGGATATTCTGGATTGACTCCGCAGCCTCTCCGGCGGCGACGGGCAGGCTTAAATCCGCAGCCCCTTCCGCCATAGCGCCCCGACTCGCTGAGTGCTGCCAGCCGGCACCATTTCCAAGCCCCGCTCTTGCGGGGTTACGCCATTCCATGCGCGCGTCGGCGCGGCGCGGGCGTGGTGGTACTGGAAATAGGCTCTCGTGGAATGGCCTATCAAAGGATAGCACACATAATCGTTCCACCCCAGTGGCCATGTCCGTGGCCGTGATAGCCCCCGTCCATTCCACCGCCACCCTTGCCGCCACCGGTGCTCATAGCGCTCGGCGGGATGACTGCCGCTGCGACATGGGGCGCGATTGAGCTAAAAAGGCCGCGATCATAGCTCTCTCTCCTGGTTTTGATCGGATGTGTTCTCACATCCGCCCGGTCAGTCGCGGCGATGATGCGCCAGGTTTGACAGCCCGCCGTTTCGTGAGTCCAAATCGATCATTTCGTGATGGCCATCACAGCGCCCGACGCGAACGTGCTGCACAACTGCCGACGTTGCAAGAACCGCGAGTGTCGCGAGAATGATGACTTTGGGAACTCCAGAACTTGTTTTGGTGCTCATAGCGCTCGGCGGGATGACTGCCGCTGCGACATGGGGCGCGATTGAGCTAAAAAGGCCGCGAAGATGATGTGGACCCCAGGCTCAATGACGACGAAGGTTTGATTGTCGTGGGCGATAGCAGAGCCAATAAAGGCATCAATCTTTCTTTTATCGTATAATTCAATGTAGATAG
>VAZM01000417.1 GCA_005883135.1 Alphaproteobacteria bacterium | reverse complement strand
GCAGCGCGCCATCCTCGATGCGCGGAATGCGCGCTCCGATCAATCCAGCCATGTGCTCGACCGCGCCGGGGTTCGCCGACGCGGGCCTTTGCAGTCATCCATCCGATCGACGTCGCTCAGTCCGACATCGCCTTGGCGGCCTTCGCGATCACATCCTTCGGCATGGCGTAGGCCGCTGCCAGCAGCGCATCGAGCTTGTCCGCGCTGACCGCATTGACCTCCACGTTGAGCCGCTCGGCCTCGGCAAGAAATTCCGGATCGGCCGTCGCGCGCTCGAACGCCGCGATCAGCGCGGCCCTGCGATCTGGAGGAATGCCCGGCGGGGCGGCGAACGGGCGCGCCATGGCTTGCCCGATCAGCAGCAGGTTGAGGATTTGACGCTGATCCGGCTCCTTCGCCAGCTCGCTCGCCGACGGCACATCCGGCAGCTCCGGCTGTTTCTTGATGCCGGCTTGCACGAGGATATTGGCCTTCTTTTCCTGGAGCCAGTGCGGGTAGCGGCCTTTGAGCGTGCTCCACGAGAGCCCGCACAGCCCATCGACCTCGCCGCGCTCGGCTGCAAGCTGGATCTCGTTGGTGCCAGGATAACCGGTCACGATCTTGATCTTGGCGCCGAACACGTTGCGGTAGAGCAGCGCGAAAATGTTGGGATCGGAGCCCGCGCCCTCTCCGCCGAAGGTCGCAGGCGTGACGAGGAGCTCGCCGAACGTCTTCACCGGCGCATCGTGACGGGTCACGCAAAGGCTCACCTCGTCGGTAACGCTGCCAAGCCAAGTGAATTTAGTGCTGTCAAACTCGGCTTTATCGATCAGCGGGGCGATGCCCTGGCTGCGCGAGAACGTGCCGATGACGGAGCCGTCTTTCGGAGCCACCGAATAGAGATAGTTGGCCGCCTTGAGGCTGCCGGCGCCGCTCATGTTCTGCGGCACGATAGTGGGATTGCCAGGAATATGCTTGCCGAGGTGGCGCGCCACCAGCCGTCCATAGGTATCGTAACCGCCGCCCACGCTGTAGCCGATCAGCAGCGAAACGGTCTTACCTTTGTAGAAGTCCTCGACCCCGGCGGAGGAAGCGGGCTGCGCCGCAACAGCGGCGAGGAGCAGGCCCGCGAGAGCGCATAGCGCGCGCCCGCAGACGCGACGATCTACCGTGAATGCTCTTGAGCGTCCGGCCATGCTGCGAAGCAACAGCTCCCGCTCAATGTTTGGGAAACAGTTGCGGAAATTTCGATCGTAAGCGCTTGCGCAGATCGGGGCTGACGTCGACCGTGAGAGGGAACGTTCCCTTGAGTTTTCTGTCATAGGGAATGCAGGCGTCGATGAGGATGCGGTTGTTGAAATTGCCGGGAAGGAAGAGCGGATCGCGCTTCGAGGCCCAGGCCTTTTGAACGAGGTCGACGTCGGTCAACGGATCGAATCGCGTGCACATCGCCCACAGAACCTGATCAAGATCGCCGGCATCGATGTCCTCGTCGACCACCACCGTCCATTTGCCGGCGTATGCGCCGCCCTGGCAGGAGCATGCGATATGTAGCGCCTGGCGCGCATGTCCGGGATAGCGCTGGCGGATCTGGATCGCGGTGAAGCGAGTGGCGGGACCGGCTTCGTGATTCCACACCCCGAGCACCTCGGGCACACCGCAGGCCTCGAGCGCGCGCCAGATTTGCGCCGCTCCGGCGATGCCCTTGAGCAGGCCGGTTTCATCCACCGGCTTGTGCTGTGGCGCGCAGGTAAGGATGGGATCATTGCGGTAGAGGATCGTCTTGACGTTGACGAAGGGGCGCTCCTGCGTGTCGTCGGAGTAGTAGCCCATCCACTCCCCGAATGGCCCCTCCGGCCGGACCTGCCCGGGGACGCTCTCGCCTTCGATGGCGATTTCACAGTCGGCCGGGATCGGAAAGCCGGTATATGGGCCGCGCACCACGTCGATCGGCTCGCCGCGCAAGCCGCCGGCGATGTCCATCTCGCCGACCTCGGGCAGCGGGCTCGAGGCGAGCATGAACAGCAGCGGGTCCTGTCCGCACAGGATCACCACCTTCATCGGCTGCCCGCGCTCGAAATATTTGTCGCGATGAATGCGGCCGTGCTTGCCTTCGGTGATCTGGCAGCCGACGGTTTTGCCGTCGTACACTTGGCTGCGATAAGCGCCGAGATTGAACCAGCCCGAGTCGGGGTCCTGCGTCATGACGCAGTCCGCCGTGCCGATGAAGCGCGCTTTGTCCAGTTCGTGGTGCCGCGGCACCGGAAACCTCAGCACATCGACATCGTCGCCTTCGACCACGTTCTCGAGCACGGGGCCGTCGTTCACGAAGCGCGGCGGCAGCGGCTTGAGATTTTGCATGCGCGCATGATAGGTCCGCACGACGTCCACCTTGCGCTCGTATTCGAGCGGCAGCCCCAGCGTCAGGGCGATGCGGCGGACGGAGGAAAGCTGCCCATAGAGCGTGCGGAAGCCTTTGGGATAGCCCGCCACATTGTCGAACAGGATCGCCGGCGCGCTGCCCCGGCTTTTTTCCGTGAGCATATGCGTGATGGCACCCATCTCCACGTCCCAATGGGCGCCATCGACCCTGCGCAGCTCTCCCAGCTTGTCGACGTGATCGAGCCAACCGCGCAGTCCGCGGTAATGCATCCGCGGTTTCGATGATGTCTCGCCGCCGGCACGGGCCATGCTGCTCTCCGTTCTCTGGGCAATGCTCGACATCTATACAGCCGTCCAAATCCGCGGGCAAAGCGCCGGTTGCGCCAGCGCATGAACGCGCCGCGTCGGCGCATTGCCGCGCGAGCCGGCGGCGTCAATCTCGGCTAGCTATCGCGTGGAGTCGGGCTCCGCCGCGCCGGCCTCCGGCCCCGCCTCTGCGGCCTTGCGGCCGCCGGCGCCTTTGCCGTTTTTGCTCTTTTGCGGCTCTTTGGTCGTGTCCGAGACCACTTCGAGATTGGGGCTCGTCTGCTGCGGCGACCGCCCGGCCAAGATGTCGCGTTGCAGCCGGCTGTAGTCCCGCCGCGTGGTCTCGAGCGCGCCCTGGGCGACGGCAAGCTCCACACGCTCGCGCTGCAGGCTTGCACTGAGCTCGTCGATGCGCCGCTCTGCCTTGGCCCGGTACGCGTTG
>VAZM01000015.1 GCA_005883135.1 Alphaproteobacteria bacterium | reverse complement strand
CGCAAGACCAATTACGAGAAGAAGCTGAAGAAGAAGGTGCAGACCTCGGGCTGCGCCCAGGGCACGGTGTTCGGCGACCTGATGGAGGCGCTGGAGAACGTCACGCTGCCCAAGACGGAACTGCGCACCTCATGGCTCTACGCGCTCACGCATAAGATCAACACCACGCCCTCGCTTTACCTCGAGGCCGGCGCGATCCACGGCTGCGTGCTTGCGCACGAGGATAAGCCGCTCGTCTACATGGAAGACGTGGGCCGCCACAACGCCGTCGACAAGATCGCGGGATGGATGTTCAAGCATGGCGTGCCCGCCCACGATAAGATTTTCTACACCACGGGGCGGCTGACCTCGGAAATGGTGATCAAGACCGTGCGCATGGGCATTCCCATCCTGGTCTCGCGCTCGGGCTTCACCGCCTGGGGCGTCGAACTGGCACGCAAGGCCAATCTCACGCTGGTCGGCCGCACGCGCGGCAAGCGGTTCGTCGCGCTCGCAGGCGAGGAGCGCATCGTGTTCGATCAGGATCTCGACTACGTCGAGGAGGAGAGTGCCAAGCACCGGCGCAAGGCCGCGGTACACGATGATTGAGATCATGCGCACGGCATCATCGGTCGTCATGCCCGGCGCGCAGTCAAGCTTGCGGAGACTGCGTAAACTTGTCTGCGGTGCCGGGCATCCAGGTCTTGAGCGCCATCCGCCTCGAAAGACGTTCGCGACCCGGCCATGACGAAGGCATCCTCTGGAGCAGCCCCGCTCGGGCTCGTGCTCGCCGGCGGATTGGCGCGGCGCATGGGCGGCGGCGACAAGGCGCGCATTCGCGTCGCCGGCAAGACCATCCTCGAGCGCGTGCTCGCGTGCCTTAAGCCGCAATGCGCGGCGGTCATCCTCAACGCCAACGGCGATCCCGCGCGCTTCGCCGATACCGGTCTTCCAGTCGTGGCGGATTCGGTCCCGGGCTTTGCCGGGCCGCTTGCCGGGATTCTCGCCGGGCTCGACTGGGCGGCCGTGCATCGGCCCGCGATCGCCGACATCGTGAGCGTGCCGGGCGATTGTCCATTTCTGCCCGGTGATCTGGTGGCGCGCTTGGCGGCGGCGCGCGCGGCGGCCAGCGTGCCACTTGCCTGCGCGCGCTCGGGTGATTGGCGCCATCCCGTGGTCGGCTTATGGCCGGTGGCGCTGCGCGAGGACTTGCGCAAGGCATTGGTTGAGACGGACATGCGCAAGATCGAAGCGTGGACGGGGCGCCATGGGGTCGCCATCGCGGATTGGCCGGCAACCCCCGTCGATCCCTTCATCAATGTCAACACGCCGGCCGACGTGGCCGAGGCCGAGCGCATCGCAGCGCAGCAATGCGACGTTTAAGCGCTTGATCGCAGCCGCGATCGATCCATATTCTTGCCATAGCGCCACTGAGCGAGGGGGAATTTGCCCATGCGCGCCTTCATCGCCGCTTGCCTAGCGGCAGCCGTTATCGCGGTTTGCGCGGTCGTCGTTCTCAACCACGTTCAAGAACCGGTCGACGTGGCGTTTACGACCTCCGCGGTCCGGATCTGATCCCCTACGCCGCGAGCGTCGCGTAGGAGAGAAAGCCGACGGTTGCGCCCGGCGTTACCGCCGTGGTGCCTTCCAGCAATTCGACCAAGCCATCGGTCTCGGTGAGCGAGGTGATGATGCCGGCGCCTTCCTGTGCGTGCTTGATCGCCTCCACCGCGCCGTCGGCCGCACGCACCAGCTTGACCCGGACGTATTCGCGCCGACCCGCTTTCTTGCGATAGGCGAACGCCGCGCGTACCGGCAGCGCCACGAGCGGCGGCGCCTCGGCGCCGGCAAGTCGCAGGAGCAGCGGGCGCACCACGCGCGCAAACGTCACGTAGACCGCCGCCGGGTTGCCGGGCAGGCCGACGAAGGCCGCACTTGCGCCGGCGCCGGGGATGACGCCCATGGCGACCGGCCGTCCCGGCTTGATGGCGACCCGCCAAAATACCAGCCGCCCGACCGCTTCGACCGCGTGCCGCACATGGTCGGCTTCGCCGGTCGAAACGCCGCCCGAGGTGACGACGAGATCATGCTCGGCCGCCGCCGCGGCAATGGCGCGCGCCAGCCGCTCGGGATCGTCGGGCAGGATGCCGAGATCGGTCGCCGTGGCGCCGAGTCGTTCGATGAGCCCGGTGAGCAGATAGCGGTTGGCGTCGAACAACGCCGCGTCCGGCCGCGGCTTCCCCGGCTCGACGATTTCGTCGCCGGTCGAAAACACCGCAACGCGTACGCGGCGAAACACGTCGAGCGCGGTCAGGCCTATAGCCGCGGCGAGGGCGATATGCTGCGCGGCAAGCCGGCGGCCGGCAGGCAGCGCGATCGATCCGGCGCGTAGGTCCTCGCCCGCGAGCCGCCGATTTGCGCCGGACTTGAGTCCCGCCGGGACGATCACCGCATCACCGTCGCGGCGCACGTCCTCCTGCATGAAAACCGTATCGGCGCCGGGGGGCATCGGCGCGCCGGTGAAGATGCGCGCCGCGGCGCCGCGCCCCAGGGCGTGCGTCGCGGCGCGGCCGGCGGTGACGCGCTCGACTACCGTGAGGCGGGTCTCGTCCTTGGCGTGGAGATCCATGTGGCGCACGGCGTAGCCGTCGACCGCGGAATTGTCGAACGGCGGCAGATCGATCGGCGCCAGAACGTCGCCCGCAAGCACACGTCCGTCCGCGGCGTGGAGGGGAACGGTTTCGACCTCCCCGACCGGCGTAACCCGCTGGCGGATGATCCGCTCCACCTCGTCCACCGGAAGCAGCGGACCCGAGAACGCGAAGCAGTCGTCGGTCAGCTGCGCCATCACCGGCTCTCCGCGTGCGCCAGGACGGCCGCGATCGGCGCGGCGTGCCGCATTAGAATGTCCGCAACCCGATCGATGTTGTCGATATCGACGACCGGAACTCGCGCCGCGGGCAATGGCGCATCAGAAGCGATGGCGACGATCGCCGGATCGTCGGGATGCATGAGCGGCTTGCCCACGCTGGCACGATAGACTTCGAGCTTGGGATGCGGCTCGCGTTTGTAGCCTTCAACAAGCACGAGATCGACCGGGCTGAGCTTCTCGAGCAGCGCGCGTAGCGCTGGCTCGGCCTGCCCGCGCAGCTCGTGCACAAGCGCCCAGCGCTTAGCCGAGCCGACCAGAACCTCGGTCGCCCCGGCCATGCGATGGGTGTGGGAATCCTTTCCGGGCTGATCGACGTCGAAGGCGTGATGGGCGTGCTTGAGCGTAGATACCTCAAGACCGCGCGCGACGAGACGGGGAATGACTTTGGCGAGGAGCGTGGTCTTTCCGGAGCCGCTCCAGCCGGCGAGGCCGATGATGCGCATGCAGCATTATAGCAGGCCCACGCCACGGAAAACCGCGAGGAGCTACTCCGCCGGCTGCATCTTCCCTTTCGGCGGCGGTGCCGCGACGTGGCCCTCGACTATTTCCTTTTCGAGCCACACGCGGTGATGCTCCTTCGCCCAATTGACGTCGACGGTGCCGTCCCACATGCCTTCGAAGGCGCCTTCCATCCCGATCGTGCCGATATAGATGTGGGCGAGCATGACGGCGACGAACAGCAGCGCGGCCACGCCGTGGACTACTTGCGCCACCTGCATGCCGGCGATGTTGGTGCCGTAGAACGGGAACATGAGGATATAGCCGCTCACCGCGACCGCGGTGCCGCCGAGCACGACGATCCAATAGATCATCTTCTGACCAGCGTTGAAGCGATCGGCGGGAGGATGATCGTGGCCGACGATGCCGCCGCCTCGCTTCATCCATTCCACATCGACTCGGTTCGGGATATTCCACGCGATCCACATCAGGAAGATCGTGAACACCCCGAGCGTGAACGGGAAGCTCAAATAATTATGCGCGTATTTCGCCCACTGTGACCATGCGGTGAAGGCGTCGGGGCCGATCAACGGCAGCAACAACGGTCTACCGAAGGTGATGTTGAGACCGGAAATGGCGAGAAGGATGAAGCAGGCTGCCGTCATCCAGTGCACCAGGCGCTCGAAGACGGAAAAGCGCACCAGCACGCGTCCGGACCGGCCCGATTCGAGGCGGACCATGCCGCGGACCAGATAGAAGATCACCAGCAGGGCAAGCATGCCGAGGATGGAGATGGCGCCGATCCAGCGCAGCGTCACCTCATGGAAGTGACGCCAGTCGCGGCCGGCTGGCTGCTCGATCGTGCAGGCCTTCTGGTCGGGGATCGTGCAACGGCCGGAAATGCGGTCGAGCTCGTTGAGAAGCTGGTCCTCTCGCACCGAGCTCGCCGTCGGGTTGACCGAGCTATCGGGATTACGCTGCTGCGCGGTCACGGGAGCCGCGACGGCGACGATGAGCGCGAGCGCCATCGCACCGACGATGAAACGGAGGCGAGCACTGAGTTTCGGCATCTCTGCAGTTCCCTTGATCATTATGCCATCGCTCGAGACGCGTGGTGGAATCGCCTCCGCTCGAGCAGCCCGGTCGAGGCCCTCCTCTACGACGCGATCGTCTCGCGATACGCCGTCTTCCAGCCCCAGGCACCGGACCCGTAGCCGCGCTTGACGACGCGCTCCTTGTAGATCTGCGCGATGATCTCGCCGTCGCCGGCGAGCAGCGACTTGGTCGAGCACATCTCGGCGCACAGCGGCAATTTGCCTTCTGCCAGACGGTTGGTGCCGTACTTCTCGAATTCGGCCAAGGAGCCGTCCGGCTCCGGCCCGCCCGAGCAGTAGGTGCATTTGTCCATCTTGCCGCGCGAACCAAAGTTGCCGACCTTGGGATATTGCGGCGCGCCGAACGGGCAGGCGTAGAAGCAATACCCGCAGCCGATGCAGAGGTCTTTGGAGTGCAGCACCACGGCGTCGGCGGTGGTGTAGAAGCAGTTCACCGGACAAACCGCCGCGCAGGGCGCGTCGGTGCAGTGCATGCACGCCATGGTGACCGAGCGCTCGCCCGGCTTGCCGTCATTGATGGTGACGACCCGCCGGCGGTTGATGCCCCACGGCACTTCATGCTCGTTTTTGCAGGCGGTGACGCAGGCGTTGCACTCGATGCAACGGTCGGCGTCGCAGAGGAATTTCATCCGAGCCATTGTCGAGTCTCCTTACGCCGCCTTGACCTGGCAAAGCGTGGCTTTGGGTTCTTGCATGCCGGTGACCGGATCGAACCCGTAGGTCGTGATCGTATTCACGCTCTCGCCGAGCACGATCGGATCGCAGCCTTGCGGATACTTCCCGCGCTGATCGACGGTTTGGAACCAGCCGGCGAAGTGGAATGGGCACCAGGTCACGCCCTTGCCCACGCGCTCGGTGACGAGCGCCTTCATGCGGGTGGCCTTGCCGCTCTCCATCTCCGGACCCCAGACGAAAACCCATCCGCCATCCTTGATTCCGCGCTCGGCGGCGTCGGCAGGATTGATCTCGATGAACATGTCCTGCTGCAGTTCGGCGAGCCACTTGTTGGACCGCGTTTCCTCGCCGCCGCCCTCGTATTCCACCAACCGGCCGGAGGTGAGGATGAGCGGGAACTGCTTGGCGATACCTTTCTCCACCGCGGTCTTTTGCACGGTGAAGCCGGTGTTGGGGACGCGGAATTCCTTGGCGTCGGGTCGCGTCGGGTATTTGGCGACGAGGTCCGGCCGCGGCGTGTAGATCGGTTCGCGGTGCACCGGAATCGGATCGGGCAGGTTCCACGCATTGGCGCGCGCCTTGCCGTTGCCGTAGTGGATGCAACCGTGCTCCATCGCCACCCGCTGGATGCCGCCGGAGAGATCGATCGCCCACGAGACCGTGTCGGGATTGTTGCCGCCGATGCGCTCGATCACGGCCTTCTCGGCGGGAGTGAGGTCCTTGTCCCAGCCGAGCTTCTTGAGCACCCCATAGGTAAATTCGGGGTAGCCGTCCTTAATCTCCGAGTCGAGCGAGTAGGAGCCCTCGGCTAGGAGATTGTCCTTGCGCGCGGTGCCGTCGGGGAGCTTGACCTCACGCTCGACGCCGAAGCGCGCGCGGAAGGTGCTGCCACCGTCCATCACGTTCAGATTGGTGTTGTAGAGCGTGTGCGTACCGGGATGCTTGAGTTCCGGCGTGCCCCAGCACGGCCACGGCAGGCCGTAATAGTCGCCCTTGGCCGGACCATCCTTCGCCCGCAAGGTGACGAGGTCGAAGTCCTTCTGGTTCGCCATGTGCAGCTTGAGCCGCTCTGGCGATTGGCCGCAGTAACCGGTCGACCAGCCGCCGCGATTGATCTCGCGCAGGATGTCCTCCGGGACCGGCCGATCACCCTCGACCTTGATGTTCTTGAACATCAGATCGGCGAGGCCAAGCCGCTTCGCCAAGAGATACATGGTCTGGTAGTCGTCTTTGGACTCGAAGATCGGCTTGACGATCTGCTCGCCCCATTGCAGCGAGCGGTTCGACGCCGTGCGCGAGCCCGACGTCTCGAACTGGGTGCAGATCGGCAAGAGATAGGTGTCGTTCTTGCGCTCGCCGAGCACGGCCCAAGTCGTCGGATGCGGATCGCCGACTACGAGCAGTTCGAGTTGTTCGATGCCCTTGGCCGCTTGCGGCATGCGGGTGATGGTGTTGCCGCCGTGCCCTAACACCAGCATCGCCTTGAGATTGTCCTTCTGGGCGACTTGGTCTTTCGGCAGCATCGTCGCGTCGAACCAGCGGGTCGATGGAATGCCTGACGTCTCCATGATCTGCTTGGAGTCGAAGCGCGACAGCATCCAGTCGTAGTCGACTTCCCAGACGCGGCACCAATGCTTCCACGCGCCTTCGACCAGCCCGTAGTAGAGCGGCAGCGTCACGATATCGAGACCGAGGTCGGTCGCACCCTGCACGTTGCAATGGCCGCGGAAGATGTTGGCCCCGGTACCGAAGTTGCCGACGTTGCCGGTCGCTAAGAGCAGGATGCAACTGGCGCGGACGTTGGCGGTGCCGACCGTGAACTGGGTCTGTCCCATCGCCCAGATCAGCGTCGAGGGCCGCTGCTTGGCGAATATCTCGGCAACGCGCTTGACCTGTGCTTCCGGCAAGCCGGTGACACGCTCGACCTCATCCGGCGTCCACTTCTCGACCTCCTTGCGCACCTCGTCCATCCCGTAAACGCGCTGACGGATGAATTCCTTGTCCTCCCAGCCGTTCTGGAAGATGTGCCACAGCATCCCGTAGATCGTCGGGATGTGAGTGCCCGGCCGCACGCGCACATATTCGGTCGCGTGCGCGGCCGTGCGCGTCATGCGAGGATCGACCGAGATCCAGTTCGCGCGATTGAGCTCCTTGCCTTCGAGCAAATGTTGCAGCGAAACCGGGTGCGCCTCCGCCGGATTGCCGCCCATCACCATGATGGTCTTGGAGTTGCGGATGTCATTGTAGCTGTTGGTCATCGCGCCGTAGCCCCACGTATTGGCCACGCCGGCGACCGTCGTCGAATGGCAGATGCGCGCCTGATGGTCGACGTTGTTGGTGCCCCAGAACGCCGCGAACTTGCGGCAGAGGTAAGACCCTTCGTTGGAGAATTTGGCGGAGCCCAGCCAATAGACCGAATCCGGTCCGGACTTCTCGCGGATCGCGAGCAGCTTGGCGCCGATTTCGTCGATCGCCTGGTCCCAGCTCAGGCGCGTCCATTGGCCGTTGACGAGCTTCATCGGATATTTCAGCCGCCGGTCGCCGTGCACGAGCTCGCGTACCGAGGCACCCTTGGCGCAATGCGACCCGCGATTGATCGGCGAATCCCAGCCGGGCTCCTGGCCGATCCACACGCCGTTGGCGACTTCCGCCACGACGGTGCAGCCGACCGAGCAATGCGTGCAGATGTTCTTGCGAATAGTGACTTGCGCGCCTGCGGGCGGCGGCGGGCCGGCCTTCGCCTTGCGCATGCTACCGAGCGGCAGCGCGCCGAGTGCGGCGAGGCCGCCGGCGAGGAGGCCGGAGCGGCGCAGGAAGCCACGACGATCGAGCCCGTCCTCGCCCTGGCATGGCAGCGCGGCGGCGAGCGTGCCGCGACGCGCCTGACGTTCCGTTCTTTTGATCAGCACGGCTGCCTCCTCAGCTCGGATACCGGTTGACGCGATAGAAGGTCTGGACCTCTTGCGAGTTCGCCTGGTAGCGCGCCTTGCGCTTCTCGTCGGTACTTTCGCTGTCGGCGCGGGCCTCATTCGCCAGCGGTGCGGCGGTCGCCGCCGCTACGGTGGCTCCGGCGCCCAGCGTGCGCAAGAATTCACGACGGCCGAGCGTTGCTTTGCGTTCTCGTTTCATCGCCGTCTCCTCCTCTAGTCCTCGTCTGTTGCGCCGCGCTGCTTACGAAGGCAGCGCAAAGGCTTCGGTCTCGATAGTTATAAACACCCGGCCGAGCGCTCCTATTCGCCGGTAGAAATCCGCGGCATCGGCTTGTTCGAGATCAGCGAAAAAGCGACCGATCCACGGCGCGAGATGTTGCTCGAACACCTCGCGGTCAGAGCCAGGGGGAGCGGGAAAGCGCTGACTCGCCAGCCCGGCCATGATCTCGCACAGGATCGCCGCGTGATCCTCGGGCTCGGCTTGGCCCTCAGCGCGTTCGATGCCGAGCTTGTCCAGATGCGCGCGGAACCGCGCGAGCGGCCGCTCGTGCAGGAAGCCGGTCAGATAGTAAGAGCCGTACGGGAGAAGCTCCCCGCGGCCCAGCCCGATGAAGAGGTCGAAATATTCCCGCTCCACGCGTTCGACGGTGGTGCGTTCCGCCGCCTCGGCGAGCGCAGCGTGGGCCAGTCCGAGCGGGCTCGCATCGCCGCGCAAGGTGGCGAGGCGCTGCAGCAGCAAAGCGTCCGGCGCGCGCGCGAGCAGGACCGAGATGAGCCCATATTCCTGCGCCCGCGCGGCGTCCACCTCGTCGACATCGCCCGCCGCCCAGGCGTGCTCGGCGTAAAGATCGGGCCGCAGCGCCGCGCGGCTCACGCCGGTCGCCGCCTCGACCGATAGGACGCGTTCCGCGGGAACTCGCGACCAGTTGGAAACCGAGGGCTGCGAGATGCCGAGCTTCTTGGCGAGCGCGCCGACGCCGCCGGCGACGCGAATCGCTTCCTCCAAACCTAGGTCCCTCATGGGCGCGTTGTTCTTTTTTATTATGGTTCGAACGTAGAACCGTACCGCCCGCGGCGAGCGCCGGTCAATAGCCTGAGGCTATGGGTCCCTGCGGCTATTTGGGCAACGCCCCGCCGTGCGGGCGTTTGGCGATCAGTTGAGACCCGCCGGCGTTTTCTGGACCGGGCTGCGGCGCAGCGGCGGCTTCGTTGCGGTGCAGTAACGGCCCGGCACGGGCTTGCTCACTGGCCTTTCCGGCCGATTCGTCCAACCGCGGCGCGGCGGTGCTCGCGACATCTGGCGGTGTCTTATCACCAGGGGCAGCGTCGGCCAATTTGGAGCTTCCTTCCGGGGATGATGCCAGCTCCTGCCGCTCTTGCGCAGGCGCCGGGCCGGGTGCCTCGCCAGCACCGCCGCCCCCCAGCATTCGCGCGATCTGCCGGCGCAGCTCGTCGGTCATCTCAAGTGGCCCGAAGCCCGCGATTGTGTCCGGTGCGTTGAAGTCCCAGGAATTCTCGGAGAGTCCGACGAAGTCGCGGATCTTGGGATCGCTCGCCCACGCACGTCGAAGCGCCGCACGGGTCAATTCCGCCGGCACACCCGGCGCGAGAAACGCGCGGATATCGGTTTCGGCGGTGATGCTTTCGATCGGCGGAAGCGTCGTCGGATCGAAGGCCGCCGCGGACGGCTCAGGCGCGCCATCCAGAGCGGGCGCTGCATCGCTTGCCTTGCGGTCGCCTTCGCCATCGTCTGCCGGCGTTCCCCCGTTGTCCGGCGCAGCCACAGGTCGTGCCGCGTCTTGCGCCGCCGCCTTGCGTCGCGACCAGCGCGCGATGAAGTTTTCCGGCTCGCTCATTCCCGCGCCTTCTGCATCGGCCCGCGCCGCGCCAGCGCCTCCGGATCGGCGCGGTCACGCTCACGTTTGTGGAACGGCTGTTCGACATGATGCTCGGCGACGAACGCATCGACTGCCGCGCGCACGACCTCCGGCATGGGCACCGCATCGACGAGATCTGCCCCCGTTTCGGTCCAGGCTTCGCCCTCCGCGGGGTCGGCGGTCACGGCGAAAAGCTCGTACGGCGGCTCGACGCCGCTCGGCCGCAGCGCCACCCAGAGCATGGGCGCACCCGAGCCGAGATTGTTGCGATAGTTGGCGGTCTCGGTGCGGTAGAGCGCGACCTCTGCAGCGCCCGCGTAAAAGGTCGTCGTTTCGCCGTCCTCGGCAAGCGTGGTCCACGGCAAAGCGTCGGGCTGGCCAGGCAACGCCGCGACCGGTTTCCAGGTAAAATCGATCCAGGGGCTCCGCGCCTTTCTTCGCTCGACCACGATGCCGACCGCAATCTTGGCGGACGAAAGGACGTTCATGACACGACCTCGAGATGGGCGAGCGGAAGTCCGACCACGAGGTTTTGCGGCTTCATGCGCAATTTCTTGTCGGGCGTCATCGCCAGTATCAAATAGATGGGCTCGCCCTTGGCGTTGTCCAGAACGATTTCGGCATCGCGGAGGGTGAGTCGGTAGAGCCCGACAATGCGCTGCCGCGCCGCGGGGTCGAGCTCTTCGCCCCGCCACAGCGCATCGCCGATGCGCGTCGCCTCGGCGTCCAGCCCGACATACCAGGTCAGATTGACGTCGGCCGCCTCGATCAGGGGCTCGATCGCGACATCGCTCGATAGGAGGTGCGCGATCCACCGCGCGATCACTTTGCCGAGCGCCTCGAGGCCCCGCCGGCCCGCGGTGAGATCGAGCGCCATGTCGAAGAGATCGCTGCGCTCCCAGTAGGTCTCGGCGTTGGCGTCGTTGAGCACGTCGATGTCCCCCGTCGCCGGCAGCCCGAGCATGGCAACGAGCGGCGACACCGGCTGGGGGCTCTCGCCCGAGACTTTCTCCTCGTCGGCCGCGATCAATGACCCCTCGAGCACGCTCAGCCGTTGCGGCCGGAAGAAGAGCTCCGCCGCGCGCAGCATGAAGACGTCCTCGCAGCCGTCAAGCAGGTTGCGCAGGATCACGTGCACGAGCTGGTTGATGAACAGGGGCGGAGTGGCGCCCATGCCGCGGCGCGCGAGATCGAGATACGCAGCCTCCACCGTTTTGTGGCGAACGAGGCGATCGCGAAACTCGCGCATCAAGCTCCAGTTCTCGCGTGCATCGGGATCGGCGATCGCCGCGATGTCCGCGCTCGTCACCGGCCGGCGTGGCTCCTCGAGCAGCGCCGCGTGCAATCCGCGCTCGGCGGCGCAGGCATTCGGCGGCGGCGCGAGCTCCGGCCGCGCAAGATAAGCCTTGAGGAACCCATCGGTGACCAGGAGCCCGCCACCGTCGTCA
>VAZM01000416.1 GCA_005883135.1 Alphaproteobacteria bacterium | reverse complement strand
CACGGTCATCACCCGGCGCTGGCCCTGGGTGGCCACCACTCCGGGTTGGTCGAGCAAGTCTTGAGCTACACGCGGATCGATGTATCTCCCGAAGATATCCCTGATCCGCTCATTGTTGCGCAACCGCTCGATCATGCGGTTGAACGCAACCGATAGCTGACCGATCTCGTCCCGCGTTGTCACCGGTATCGACTTATCGAAGTGACCCGCCTCAACCTCCCGTGTGCCCTCGAGCAATCGATACACTGGACCGGTGATTCCGCTGCCAACTAGCATCGCAAACACCAATCCGATTGCAGCAGCAGTTGCCGTCACAATTGCCGAAATCCATATGGCTCGCTGCTGATTGCGGACAACTGTTGAGGCGCTCACGTGTACTTGCCCCAGCATGTCGACACGAATGACCTCCATTTTTTGATTGAATTCATCGCGAAGCGCGTCGACCCGGGCGAGGCCATGCAGTACTTCTGTGAAATTCCGTACCTCTAGTTGACGAAGTAACTCACCAATTTCTTCGTTTAGTCGGTGGCGAAGGTCGTTGACTGCGGTATCGATTCGCTCGTCGATGCGTGTGAGCGCGACATTGTCCGAGGGCGTACTGGGATCGTCGATGATCGCGTTGATAAGTTTCCTTGCCGCTTCCGCTTCGCGTCCGACCTCAGGGCCCTTTTCCTCGAAAGACTTCAGATGCGCCGCAGCGCTTGCTTCGTCTGGTGGCGTCTGCATCTTTGCAATGATCATCCGGCGAAGCATGAGAGCGCGTTCAAGTGATCGAATATCCACCCGAGCTAAATCGCCGTATGCTGGGATGTATCTGTTCGTCAGCTCATCGAGCAAATGACCGACTCTGCTCGCTAGCGCCATCGACATGACGGAGGTGATCACCGCAAGAATGATCATTCCAGTGGCGATACCGACGATCCTTCTTTTGATTGATGGCCTGAGCATTCGTTTGGACTCCTGGAAACTCAAATTGTGTGCCGGCTTGCGCGCAGACGTAAGTGCTGTATGGTCGGTGATAAATATCTGGGGCGAACTCGGCCTGTCAGGGTGTAGGATACATCAGCTCGCCATCAGCCATCAGCGTTGCCGAGACCAGGCTCTCATCGAGGTTAGGAGCTCGCCGAACACCGTATGCAGATCCCCCGCCTTGGACAGCCTCCAAAGGTCCGATAGCGGCGGCAGAGAACACATGCATGATATGCGAAGCGCGAAACGCCCGCATTTTCCCGGGATGGCGAGGTGATCGAATGGCAGTTGTTGCTGGAGTGGGAATTCCTGGCTTCGAATGATGTGGCCGTCACGAAATGGTCGATCCATTTGAGGAGAAGGGCCTCCGTCCCGGCCACCGGCTCGAAGCAGCGTACCGTCGCCGGCTTCCTCGCACTCTGCCTTCCAACAAAAATTGATAAATTGCGGTTGGTTTTCGAGTGGGCCCGCAATGGCGACGGAGGAGCAAACATGCCTACGCCCCTGATTCCCGATATGGCCGTTTTCCAGAGAAAGCTTGCCACGCTTCCGCTCATAACCTACCAGGCCGGCGAGACCGTGCTCAGCGCCGCCTCGACAACCGGCCGGCTGCTGATCCTTAAGGAGGGCGCGGTCGCGGTCGTGAAGGAAGGCGTTGAGATCGCCAGGGTGACGGAACCTGGCGCCGTGTTCGGCGAACTTTCCGTGCTGCTGGATCAGCCGCACACGGCCGATGTACGTGCGCTTGACGCCTCGCAGTTTCATGTCGCCGATGCGGCCACCATACTTAGGATAGACCCGATCGCACTCCTTTATGTGGCAACCGTGCTGGCACAGCGTCTCGACAGCGCCAATCGGGGGCTCCTTGAGCTAAAACGCCAAGTTCAGGCCGGCGAGCCGCGCAGCGTGATCGGCCAAACGGTGGAGAAGATCGAAGAAGTGTTGGGCAGCACGGGTGCCAATCTTATGTATGCCGGCTATCCTTATGACCCGTTTGCAGTCGATGCACCGAGGAGCTGAAAACGGTCGCCCTTACCGCTTCGGCCGCTCGCTTGATAGGTAGATTTCCCGTCAATTAATTTGTTCGGCTTTACAAATGCAAAGCGGCCGCCGCCGGTGCGCGGTTCGCACAAACGCGCGCGTTCTGTTCACGAAGATGTGGCGGCGCGCTGAACGTCGGGAGGGCAAAGAAAATGAACGAGTGGCTACACAATCTTCCACTGGTATGGATGGGCCTCCTAGTGTTCGGCCTTACTTACGTCGTCGCGGCGGCAATCTATGCACTCGTCAACGTCCTCGCGGTGGGGGAACGAGCACGGTCGTTCAAGGCAGTCTCCGCTGGTTTGCTGTCGCCCTTAGGCATCATCTTCGCCCTTTTCGTTGCGTTTACCGCTAGCCAGGTTTGGGCTGACGCCGAAAAGGCCAGGGCGGAAATCGATCGCGAGGCGAGCGCGCTGAGAAGCGTTGTCATTCTCGCTACTACGTTCCCGAAGGACTCGGAAGTTCAACTTCGCGGCTTGATCCATCGCTATATTGCGGACGCCGCAACTCAGGAATGGGCCATGATGGCT
The DNA here is from genome assembly GCA_005883135.1 of Alphaproteobacteria bacterium. Lineage (GTDB taxonomy): Bacteria > Pseudomonadota > Alphaproteobacteria > Rhizobiales > Xanthobacteraceae > VAZQ01. Next base: position 1,039 of record VAZM01000416.1, on the reverse strand, counting down.
AACCGCACGGCCAACCTCAGGGTGATCCCGCGCGTCCTCGCCGAAGCAATTCAGACAACTCTCGCCCTATCCCCGAGGAGCGAAGGTCAGAAAACTGCGCAACGTGAGATAGCCACTGCCTTTGGAACAGCACTGGACGCGCGGCGGCAGCGCATTATGATAAGCCAATCGCAAGTCAATCTGCTGAAATGGCTATGCCTCATTCTGCAGGCAATCTGCGCTCTGATGGCAATTGCCATGGTCCACAGCGACAACCGGCTTGCATCTATCGTTGCGCTGGTAATTTTTGGCACCGGTGTAGCCGCATCAATGTTACTCATCCTTGCCCATGACCGCCCTTTTACGGGAGAGATATCAATCAGACCCGATCCTCTGCTGCAGGTTATGCCCGACATAGGAAGCTAACGGGCGCGCCGGCCTACGAGGCCGCACGGCAACCGGGTTGGACGGCTGTAACGACAGTCACGGCACTTTGATGGGCGAATGACCGCGAGGCATGATGGGCAGATCAGCGCGATTGTGCAAAGGCTTCGTAGACGCTAAATGGAGGGAACGCCTGATTGAGTTTATGGTAAGAAGATCGCGTGAGTGATCTCTCTGACTATCTCATCGGGCTTCGCATCCTCGCGCCGGTTAGGTCCTCACAGCCCCGATCTCGACGGCAACTAATAATGACAAGCAACTCAAGAAAGCACACCAGCTCAAGGGAGGGTATCATGTACCGTTTCGCCACAAGTTTAATAGCCGGCATTATCGCCGTGGTACTTAGCGGCAGTGCGTTCGTGCCTACCCCCGCGGAGGCTGCGAAGCTGTCCGACGCTGAAAGGGTTGCCCTAGAAAAGGCGACCGCTGCTTGCAAGGAGGAGGCGAAGGGCATGAAGTTCAAGTGGCACTGGCGGAAGCGTCAGAAATACGTCCAAAATTGCATGATAAGGTCAGCTAGCAAACAGGGCATAGACATCGGGGCAATCCGCAGGGCGGTGAATATGAAGGAACTGCCGGACGAGGACATTGACGACTGGAGCTTGATATTCTCGAG
>VAZM01000415.1 GCA_005883135.1 Alphaproteobacteria bacterium | reverse complement strand
GCCTCGCCGGGATAGACATGCTTGGCCTCGCGATCGCCGCGCAGGAACAGCACCGGGCAGCGCACTTGCGGCGCCAGCTCCAGAATGTCGGGGCAGACGTCGAGATAATCGACGAACGTCTGCGCGCTGATGATCCACCACCACCCCGGGACCTGCATCAGCTCGTCGCCCTTGCCCGCCGCCACCAGCTCGCGGGCGCGCGCAGAAAACTCGTCGAAACGGTTGCCGGCCATCAAACCGGCGTCGCTGATGGTGCGGAACAGAGTCTTTCCACCCATGTGAGCCGAGAGCAGCACCAGGGCGCGCACGCTGGTGCTGCCGGCACAGTGCTTCACCGCGAGCATGCCGCCGTTGGAATGACCGATGACGATCGGACGCTCAAAGCCCTGCGTCGCGAGCCAGCGCTGCGCATGCTGGTTGTCCTCGATCATCTCGTGGATGCGCTGATAGGCGCCGCCCACGCACTCCCGCGCCGTGGTCGCCAGGATGTCGTGGCCGCGGCGGTTGAAGGCGAGCACGGCATAGCCCAGTTGCACCAGGAGGGGGGCAACATGGCGCGGCACACCGGTGTAGAAGTTTCCGCAATTGCCATGCATGATGAGAATGGCGCGTTTGCCGGCACCCGCTTCCGGCCGGTAGAAGATGCCATCGAGCGGATAGGTGCCGGTCTCGATCGACACAAGCTCCAACCTCATCGTTTCACCCTTCCCCCCACCGACGATAACGAGCCGCGGCGGCAATCATGATCGGACGCAGAAAGCTGGGAATGCTCGACGTGTCGGCCATCGGCTTCGGCTGCATGAGCTTGACACCGATCTACGGCGTGCCGGATCCGGATGAGGCGATCGCGACGCTGCATCGCGCGCCCGACCTCGGCATCGACTTCATCGACACCTCCGATGCCTACGGGGCGAACGGCGCCAACGAGGAGCTGGTCGGTCGCGCCCTGAAGGGCCGGCGCGAAAAGTACATCCTCGCCACCAAATTCGGCAACGTTCGCCTACCCGACGGCAAGCCGGGAGCCAAGGGCAACCCGGATTACGTCATCGAGGCCTGCGAGAAAAGCCTCAAGCGCCTCGGGACCGATATCATCGATCTCTATTTTATCCATCGAGTCGACGACACAGTGCCGATCGAGGATACCGTCGGCGCCATGGTACGGCTCAAGACCCAGGGAAAGATCCGGCATCTCGGCATCTCGGAAGCGGGAGCAAACACCATCCGCCGCGCCCACAAGGTGCACCCGATGGCCGCAGTGCAGACCGAGTATTCGCTGTGGACCCGCGACGTCGAGCCGGAGATTCTCCCCATCGCGCACGAGCTCGGCATCGGCTTCCTCGCCTACTCGCCGCTGGGCCGCGGCTTTCTCACGGGCACGGTTGCGGCTGCCGACCTGGCGCAGAACGACGCTCGCCGCGGCATGCCGCGCTTCCAGGGCAGCAACGCGGAGCAGAACCAGAAGCTCGTCGACACGCTCAAGGAGCTCGCCGCGAACGAACGCTGCACGCCGGCGCAGCTCTGCCTCGCTTGGCTCCTCGCGCGCAAGCCGCCGGTCGTGCCGCTGGCCGGCAACAGCAAGCGCAAATGGCTGGAGGAGAACGCCAAGGCCGCCGAGCTGCGGCCGTCCGAGTCGACGCTCGCCGCGCTCGACAAGACGTTCAAGCCTGGCACGACCCAGGGCGAGCGCTACGCCGCGCCGATGATGGCGCGGCTCGGGCTGTAAATGTCAATTTCGGAATGGGGACACTACAGCAATCGCATCGGAAATGAATCGGGAGACAGGCGCCGGCCAATGTTCCGCCTCGTCCTGAGGGCGCGCCGGCACAAAGCTTGCCAGAATTCGACCATCGCGTGGCGCGCGTCTCGAAGGACGGGGCGGCCCCGGTCTCCGCCCGCCGGCAAGAGGATCGGGGTGGCCTCATGGTTCGAGACGCCGCGTACGATGATTCATGAAGCGCGGCGCGTCTGTGATCGCGCGGCTCCTCACCATGAGGTCCCCGGAGAGAGACCCGCGCCAAACTGATCGCGACGCACTTTGGCGCCTCTCAGCGGCGGCGGGTCGGCTTGCCGGGCGAGGCGCGGCGCGCGGCCATCTTGGACGGCTTCGACGCCGGCGGCTTCGCTTTCGCGCCATCGGGAATGATCGGCAGCAGCAGGAAATTCTCTCGTCCGCCGCCGATATGGATCGTGGTCTTGCCGCCATAGATCGCGACCGGCCGGTCGCGCGGGTCGTCGTGCAGGAAGGGTCCGCAACCCGTGAACTCGTTCTTCATGTTGGAGAGCTTGCCGCCGGAGCCGCCGGGATAGACGTAATCGCGCCCGCGCACGCTCAAGCCCACACGGTAGCCCTTCGGCACGACGATCGAGGTCGGGACGATCTCGATGTCGAGGTCGTAGACCTGGCCGGGCTTGAGCGGCTGCTTTTCGTCGTGGGTGTGGTAGGGCCGGAACGGCAAGGCGAGCGTCTTGTCGAGCTTGCGGTGCGAGGCGCGCAGCCATCCCTGCCCGACGGGCGTATGCGGATCGAGCGCACCCTGGAACACGACCTCCTTCATGTCGGGTGCGAACACCCGCAGCACGAGGAAGATGTCGGCATCCTCGGTCGAGGACGAGATGGCGAGCCGCGCCGCGACCGGACCGGTGATCTCGGTCGCCTCCCGCATCGGTTCGGTCAGGAAGGTCACGCCATCGCCGAGCGCGTCGAACGTCACGGCCGCCGAGCCGCTCGCCGCTGCGGTCGCGAGCTTTTGCGCGTCGCTCGCGAGGTGGAACTTGGTCCACTGCGTACGCGGGATCGGCCAGTCGTCCTCATGGCGGATGACGAACATCTCGCCGGGATGACGGATGTTGAGCTGCACCCGCGGCTGCTTGTTCCAGCCGTTCTTCTCGCCCTTGAGAAAATAGCCGAAGAATCGTCTCTGCAGGTCAACGCCATAGTCCGTGTAGTAGTGCGTCCAGTGCTCGATCCCGTGCACCTCGAGCCACTTCTGCTTCGTGGCCGACTGGAAGAATCCCTCGAAATTGCCGCGTGGGTGGAGCGGCTGTCCGCCCCAGTTGGCAGCCGATAAGAGCGGCACCTTGATCTTGGACCAGTCGGGAAACATAGCCTTGTAGTAGTCGTCGTCCATCGGGTGGGAGAAATAGGTCTTGCCGAGGTCGTAACGGTTGGCGCCCAAGGCTTCGTCGGGCAGCGTCTGCGGGCCCGAGACCCAATCGCCGTTCATGCGGCTGCGATAGCCCTTGGTGCCCAGTCCATATTGAACGGTCTTGATCTGCATGTCGTACCAGTTCTGGGCGAAGGTGTTGTAGATGCCGCCGTTATGGCTGAGCTCGCGATAGAAGTCGGCGAAGCCCTCCCACACGCAGATCGCCGCGAGATGCTTCGGCTGCATGCTCGCCACTTTCCATTGGTTGACGGCGTAGTAGGAGATGCCGCTCAAGCCGACCTTGCCGTTCGACCACGGCTGCCGGCCGGCCCATTCGATGCAATCGAACAGATCCTTGGTCTCGCGCGGCGACCAGTGCTCAACGTAGCCGGGCGAACGACCGCAGCCGCGTGAATCGATGCGCACGCAGACATAGCCGTCCGGCACCCACTTCTCGGGGTCGCAGATTTCCCAGCTCTGGTACTTGTTGGTCGAGCCCGCGGTTACGCTCGGGTGCTTCTCCTCCATGCGCTTCCAGGCGGTCTTGTAGCCGTCCTCGAAGTGCAGCCATTTGCCATAGGGGCCGCTACTGAGGATGACGGGGTAGCGCCCCTTGCGGTTGGGCCGGAACACATCGCATCGCAGCACCAGCCCGTCATCCATCGTGATCGGCATGTCCCAATCAATCCGCATCCCGTCACGGACTTCGCTGACCTCACGGTAACTCACGGTTTCCTCCGAAAAAGTCGTGAACGTTGGCGCGATCCTAAGCAGCTCCCGCCCGTGCGGGCGCACAACAGAGCCGCGCACTCGGTGCGCTCCCCTCCCCCTTGTGGGGAGGGGTTGGGGGTGGGGGTCGCGAGATTGGCGCACCGATTTTGCCCAACGCACTACCCCCCTCCCCAGCCCTCCCCCACAAGGGGGGAGGGAGCACACTGAGTCTGCCGCTCGCGGTGATCCCATTTCATCGACACGCGCACTAGCTCGGACCTACTTTTTGGGAATGACCGGCAGCAGCACGTGGGCTGCGCGATCGGGACCGGCGTGCAATGTCACATCGCCGCCGAAGATTGCAGGCGGGCGATCGCGCGGATCGTTGTGCGTGAAGGGGCCGACGCCGGTCCAAACCTTGCCAAGCGTCTCCAGGCCGGCGCCCGGCTCGCCGGGAAAAACGTAGTCGGTGCCGCGCACCGATAGGGCGAGCCGATAGCCTTTCGGCAGCACGATGCAGGTGGGCCAGACCTCGACGTCGACCTCGTAGACCTGTCCGCGCGTGAGCTTCTGCTGCGCGTCGTGGGTGTGATACGGGCGATACGGCAAGGTGAGCTTCGGATCGAGCTTGCGGTGGGAGCAGCGCAACCAACCCTGGGCAATCGGCGTATGCGAATCGAGCGCGCCTTGGAAGGTCACCTCCTTGAGGTCGGGAGTGAAAGCGCGCACGACCAGGAACAAGTCGGCATCCTCGGTCGCCGACGACACCCAGAGCTTGGCCGCGATCGGCCCGGTGACCTCGATCTCGTGCTCGAGCGGCTCGGTCAGGAAGGTCACGCCATCGCCCAATCCGGCATAGGTGACGGAGCTTGCCGTTTTTTGCGGCGCTGACGATATCGTCATGTCGCCCGGGTGCAGATAGAACTTGGTCCATTTGGTGCGCGCGAGCGGCCACTCGCCCTCGCGCCGCTCGACAAATTTCTCGCCGGGGTGGCGCACCTGCAGCAACACCTTCGGCTGTTTGCTCCAGCCGGTGTCCTCACCCTTGAGGAAGTGACCGAAGAACTTCTTTTGCAGTTGCAGGCCATAGTTCGTGTAGAAATGCGTCCAGTGCTCGATGCCGTGGCACTCGAGCCATTTCTGCTCCGACGCGGAGCGCACGAAGCCTTCGAAGTTGCCGCGCGGATGCAGGCCCTGCCCGCCCCAGTTGGCGGATGAGAGTAGCGGCGTCTTCACCTTGCTCCAATCGGGCATGCGCGATTGCCAGTAGGGGTCGGTGTCGAGCTTGCGGGAAATGCAGTCCTCATAGAAATCGCGGCGATTCTGGCCGAGCAATTCTTCCGACAAGGTCTCCGGTCCCGACACCCAATCGCCGTTCATGCGGCTCTTGAACCCGCGCGTGCCGCGCCCGTTCTGGACGGTGTAGACCTGCGCTTTCGACCAGTCCTGCACGAACCCGCGGCAGAAGATGCCGCCGTGGTGCGCCATGTCGCGGTAGA
>VAZM01000414.1 GCA_005883135.1 Alphaproteobacteria bacterium | reverse complement strand
AGGGCTCATGCTCGAATCGGCATCGGAGCGGCTGTGCGCGCCCGGCGGGCCGCACCATGGCTCGCCCGACAAGCACCCGCGCGCGCGGCTCGCGAGCATCCGCGCCGCCGGCGAGCAGCGCGTGCCGTTCACCTCGGGCATCCTGATCGGCATCGGCGAAACGCGCGCGGAGCGGATTGATTCGCTCCTCGCGCTACGCGCGCTCGACGATGCTTACGGCCACCTCCAGGAAATCATCATCCAGAATTTCCGGCCGAAAGCCGCAACCCGCATGGCAGAGTGGCCGGCGCCGTCGCTCGAGGAGCACTTGTGGACCATCGCGGTCGCGCGCCTTTTATTTGCGCCGTCGATGAACATTCAGGCTCCGCCGAACCTCAGTCCGGGCGTTCTGCCGCGCTTGATCGATGCGGGCATCAACGATTGGGGCGGGGTGTCGCCGGTCACGCCCGATCACGTCAACCCGGAAGCGCCGTGGCCGGCGCTGGATGCGCTCGCGCGCGCCACTGCCGCGGCCGGCAAGCAACTGGTGGAACGGCTGGCGATCTATCCGGCCTTCGCGCGCCACGCCGATCGTTGGGTCGATCCCGCGTTGCGGCCTTCGCTCATGGACCGCGTCGACGCCGACGGCTGGCCGCGCAGCGATGCATGGTGTCCCGGCGCCCGCGCCGCGCTTCCCGACGATGAGGCGCGCGCCGGCGGCCCGGCGATCGCCGGCGAAGTTCCCGCCATTCTGGCGAGAGCACAGGCCGGCAACGCGCTGGGCGAAGACGAGATCGTGCGGCTGTTTCGCTGCCGCGGCGAGGAGTTCTCGGCCGTGTGCGCGGCCGCCGACGAGCTGCGCCGAACGGCCAATGGCGACGTTGTGTCTTACGTCGTCACCCGCAACATCAATTACACCAACATCTGTTACTTCAAATGCGGCTTCTGCGCCTTCTCCAAAGGCAAGCTGAGCGAGAACCTGCGCGGTCGCCCCTACGAGCTCTCGCGCGACGAAGTCGCACACCGCGCGCGCGAGGCGTGGGTGCGCGGCGCCACCGAAGTCTGCATGCAGGGCGGCATTCATCCGAGCTATGACGGCACGACCTACCTGGAGATTTGCCGGGCTGTGAAAGGCGCTGCACCCGATATCCACATCCATGCGTTTTCGCCGCTCGAAGTGCATCAAGGCGCGGCAACGCTCGGCGTTCCGGTCGAGAACTTTCTGCGCTCGCTGCACGCGGCGGGGCTGGGTACGCTGCCGGGAACCGCGGCGGAAGTGCTCGATGACGAGGTGCGCGCCGTGCTTTGCCCGGACAAGATCACGACTGCGCGCTGGCTCGAGGTGATGCGTGCGGCGCACCGCAGCGGATTGCGCAGCACCGCAACCATCATGTTCGGCCATGTCGACCGCTACGAGCATTGGGCGCGCCACCTGCTGCGCATTCGCGAACTGCAGACGCAGACGGGCGGCTTCACCGAGTTCGTGCCGCTGCCGTTCGTGCACATGGAAGCGCCGATCTATCTCAAAGGCCGCTCCCGGCGCGGCCCCACCTTCCGCGAGGCGGTGCTGATGCACGCGGTGGCGCGCCTGGCGCTCAATCCGCTGATCACCAACATTCAGACCTCCTGGGTGAAGATGGGCCGCGAAGGCGTCAAAGCGTGCCTGCGCAGCGGCGCCAACGACCTCGGCGGCACGTTGATGGATGAAACCATCACCCGCTCGACCGGTGCGAGTCACGGAACCGAGATGACGCCGGCCGAGATGGAAGGCATCATTCGCCCGCTGGGCCGTATCCCGCGCCAGCGCGACACGCTCTACCGCACCGCTGCGCAGGAGCGGTACCGCGCCTCCTTCGGAGCGACGCGCGCCGCCGACGCGCAGCTTGAAGGAGCCGCAGCGGCCCTATGACGGCGCCATTCCTCATCGAGCCAGAAATCCTCGACGGTGAGCGCCGGCGCGCCGCGGTCGAGTGCCTGCGCGCCGCGCAGGTGAAGCTGCCGACCTGGAGCGAGCTCGCCGATCCGACGCGCATCCCGGACGGCGTCGGCACGAACCTCAAATCGGTCGGCCCGGACGAGCCGGATGCGAAAAATCTGTGGCGCGTGCACTGGTTCAACGCCGCCGACCGCAAGGCCCGCGTGCCGCTGCCCGGGCATGTCGTCCTGCCGCAGGCGCTGACCGGGGTGAAGGCGCCGATCGTCGTTCTGCTTGGGCGGCGCTTTCCCATGATCGGGGCGCACAAGGTGCTCGCTGCGTATGCCTGCCTGGTGCCGCGTCTCGTGACCGGACATTTCGATCCCGCGCACGACCGGGCGGTGTGGCCGTCCACCGGAAATTACTGCCGCGGCGGGGTCGCCATCTCCCGCATCCTGCGCTGCCGCGGCGTGGCGGTGTTGCCCGCCGGCATGAGCCAGGAGCGTTTCGACTGGCTCAATGAATGGGTCTCGGATCCCGCCGACATCATCCGCACGCCGGGAACGGAAAGCAACGTCAAGGAAATCTACGACAAATGCGCCGAGCTTGCGCGTGACGAGCGCAACGTGATCATCAATCAGTTTTCCGAATTCGCCAACTACCTGATCCATTATTACTGCACCGGCGCGGCCTTCGATCGCGTGTTTGCGCATGTGAAAAGCGACAACCCGAACCGCCGGCTGGCGGCGTTCGTCTCGGCGACCGGCTCGGCCGGAACCATCGCCGCCGGCGATTACCTGAAATCCCGCCACGGCGCCAAGATTGCGGCGGCCGAGGCCGTCGAATGTCCGACCATGCTCTGCAACGGATACGGCGAGCACAACATTCAAGGTATCGGCGACAAGCACATCCCACTGATCCACAACGTCATGAATACCGATCTCGTCGTCGGTGTCTCCGAGCTGGCCAGCGATTCGCTCAATCTTTTGTTCGGCGGCAATGTCGGGCGCAGCTACCTCGTCGGGCGGCGCAAGATCGATCCCGACGTGGTGAGGACCTTCGACGACATCGGCATCTCGGGGCTAGCGAATATCGTCGCCGCCATAAAGGTCGCCAAGCATCTCGATTTCAGCGCCGACGAGGTGGTGATGACGGTGGCAACCGACAGTGCGCTGCTTTACGCCAGCGAACGGCGCAGCTTTCTGGCGCGCCGCTACAGCGACGGGTTCGACGAGGTCAATGCCGGTGAAATCTTCAGCCGCCACTTGGAAGGGATCGCCGACGATCACGTCCTCGAGCTGACCCATTTCGACCGCAAGCGGATTTTCAACCTCGGGTACTTCACCTGGGTGGAGCAGCAGGGCGTGAGCCTCGACGATTTCGAACAACGAAGAGACCAGCGGTTCTGGCGCAGTCTCGTGGACGGCATACCGAGGTGGGACCGCTTGATCGACGATTTCAACGTCGAGGTCGGCGCCGCGCCCGCACGGTGATCGCCATGGCGAAGAACAACGGCAAATCGCGCGCCGCCACGCCCCAGAGCTATCTGGAGCTGCGCGAGGATCTGTTGCGCCGCGACCGCAGCCTGCGCGACAAGGTTGTTTCGCTCGAAGAGGCGACTTCGTTCGTGCGCGACGGAGATTCGGTCGGGATCGGGGGCAGCACCATGTCGCGCACCCCCATGGGCATGGTCTGGGCACTCGCGCGCGCGGGCCGCAAGCGCCTCACCTGCGCGCGCAGCATCGTCTCCAGCGATGGCGACCTGCTGTTCGCGTCGGGCGTCTGCGACCACATCGTGACGAGCTGGTTCAGCCAGGGAATTCTGTGGGGCGTGTCGAAGGTGATGCGCCATCACGTGGAGACGGGG
>VAZM01000413.1 GCA_005883135.1 Alphaproteobacteria bacterium | reverse complement strand
CCACGAGCAATCAGCACATGATCAAAGCGCATCGGCAAATACCGAAATATCCTTTGTGATATTCATGTTTGGCGCCTAGATTACACCAGACAAACGCCGCTGACATCCACGCCGGCGCATGCCAACGACGCCGTAAGCGGCTTCTCATCAGCAAAGCAACCACTGATCGACTCCGACCCAGGTAGTAGATGAATATTGCACCTAATCTTGCCGCGGACCACACACGATCGGTGAATCGCGCCTCAATTGATGTGGCCATTGTCGGGCTTGGCGCCATTGGCCAGACATTGGTGCGTGCATTGGCAGGCGGGACCGTTCCGGGCGTTGCGCTCGCGGGGGTCGCAGTACGTGATCAGGCCAAGGGCGAGGCAATACTACGTTCGTTTGGTATTGACGTGCCCATTTGTGAACCCGGCCGATTGCCGCAAATCGCCGATTACGTCGTCGAGTGCGCGCCCGCTGCGGTGTTCGATCAAGTGGTGCGACCACTCCTCGATGCCGGCAAAAGGGTCATTGCCTTGAGCGTCGGCGCCATTCTGTCGCATCCCGACCTGATCGACCTTGCCCGCACGAGAGGCGGGCAGATCATCGTGCCGACCGGCGCCTTGCTCGGCCTCGATGCGGTGTGCGCCGCTGCCGAAGGCAAAATCGAATCCGTTACAATGGTGACACGCAAGCCGATCGCCGGCTTGCTGGGGGCGCCCTATCTCATCGAAAACAACATCGACATCAGCAAGCTCACCGATTCCAAACTCATCTTCAGGGGCAGCGCCCGGGAGGCCGCCACGGGCTTTCCGGCCAACTTGAACGTGGCGGTCGCACTATCGCTCGCGGGGATTGGGCCGGACAAAACTACGCTCGAAATCTGGGTCGATCCGACCGTAACCCGCAATATCCACCGCATCGTCGTGAAATCGGACTCGTCCTCGATCGATATGACGATCGAGAACATCCCCAGCGAGAATCCGAAGACGGGCCGCATCACCGCGCTGAGCGTGATCGCGCTTCTCCGCAAGCTCACCGCTCCGGTGCGGGTCGGCTCCTGATCATCGACCAGGCTAGATGATCGCGCCTGGCGTTCCCGCGAGGCAGTGCTCGACTGCCCGCGCGGTTAGCTCGGGAATGAGATGCGCGCGATATTCGGCGCTGCCGTGAATGTCGTCGTTTAGGCCGGCAGCGGGAATTCCCACGGCGCGTGCTGTTTCCGGCGTAAATTTGGCCGACAACGCCTGTTCGATCGATCCGCAGCGGAAGGCATAATGTCCCGCGCCGGTTATTCCAACGCGCACGGCGCCGTGCCGACGCGCTACAAAGACTCCGACGATGCTGAAGCGCGACGCCGCATTGATGAATTTGATGTACGCTGCGCAATCCGGCGGCGGAAAGCTGACGGCGACGATAATCTCGCTGGGCTCCAGGGCCGTAGTGAAAGTACCGATAATGAAATTGTCCGCGTCGATGTCCCGCCGATTGCTGTGAATCGTCGCTCCCAAGGCAAGAATCGATGACGGATAGCATGCTGCCGGATCGTTATGGGCGAGCGAGCCGCCGATCGTGCCGCGGTTGCGCACCAAGGGATCGCCAATACCCCCCGCCAATTGAGCCAAGGCGGGGATTTTACTGCGGACCAATTCGGATCTGGAGACCGCATAGTGCGTATCCGGATCATGTCGTTGGCTTCGCTCACGCCCGTGAGCGCCTCGATCTTTCCTAGATCGATCAAAGCCGAAGGCTGCGCCAGACGGTATCGCATGACCGGCACGATGCTCATACCGCCGGCGAGCAGCTTGCTTTCAGCGACTCCTTCAAGCGCTTTGCGCGCTTCTTCGAGCGTTGCGGGGCGCTTGTAGTCGAATGCGTACATGTTCGGTCCGTCAGGTTGCAGCGCCGGCGCGCATGGCCCTTGCACCGGCCGCAACCGCCTTGACGATGTTGTAGTAGCCGGTGCAGCGACAAATATTGCCCTCTAGGTTGTGGCGGATGGTTTCTTCGCTGAGCTCGTAGCCCTCGCGCCGCACCAGATCGAGCGCGCTCATGATCATGCCTGGCGTGCAGAAGCCACACTGCAAGGCGTGGTTCTCGTGGAATGCCTTCTGCATCGGATGCAGGGCGTTTCCTGACGAGATACCCTCGATTGTCTTCACATCGCAGCCGTCGGCCTGCACCGCAAACAGCGTGCAAGAGCGCATCGCGACCCCGTCCACATGCACCGTACACGCGCCGCATTGACTGGAGTCACAGCCGACGTGGGTACCGGTCAGCCGCAGGTGGTCGCGCAGGAATTCGGCGAGCGGCCAACGCGGCTCGACTTGCGCTGCCACCGCTTTGCCATTGACGGTAAGGTTGATGGTGACCTTCGTCATTCTTACGCTCCTGCGGCCCGCAAAGCCTGCCAGACGGAATGAGGCGTGAACGGCAGCTCGATCCTGCGCACCCCGAGATGCCACAGTGCGTCGACGATCGCGTTGCCAATCGCGGCGGGCGGCCCGATGGTTCCGGTCTCACTGCCGCCTTTGACGCCGAGCGGATTGCTCGGTGCCGGCGTGCAGATGTAGTCCGATTTCAGGGCGGGCATGTCGCTTGCACGCGGGATCGCGTAGTCCATGAAGGTTGCCGACAAGAGCTGGCCCTCGTCGTCATAGATGACGTGCTCCATCATGGCCTGGCCGATGCCCTGAGCGAGCCCGCCCTGCACCTGTCCTTCGACGATCATCGGATTGATGATCGTCCCCATGTCATCGACGGTGAAATATTGCTTGACCGTGACACGGCCGGTGCCTCGGTCAACTTCGACCACCGCAAGATGCATCGCCTCGGGATCGTTGAGGTCCGGCGGATCGTAGAAGATCGTCACTTCGAGGCCCGGCTCGAAACCGGGATCATCTGGATAGCGCGCACCGTGGTAGGCAGCGTCGGCAACTTCCGCGAACGAGATACTGAGATTCTTGCCTCTTACCGAGAACAGGCCATTCTCATAGATGATTTCGCCGACATCGGCTTCAAGAAGATGCGCGGCAAGCCGCGTCGCCTTCACCATGATCTTTTCCGAGGCCCGATAAATTGCCGAGCCGCCGACCGACGCCGAGCGCGAGCCCCAAGTCCCATTTCCGTAGGGCACCGTGTCGGTGTCACCCTGCATCACAGTGACATCCTCGACCGGCACTCCGAGCCGGTCGGCTGCAATTGCCGCGAAGGTTATGCTGTGGCCCTGACCGTGCGAATGGCTGCCGCTGTACAGCGTTACCTTGCCGTCGCTGTGAACTCGCACCGTGGCGGACTCAAAACCGCCATGCAGTCCCCCGCGCGTAGACAGCTGCTTGCTTGGGCCGGTGCCCGACTTGTCGAGGAAGGCAGCGATGCCAATGCCCATCAACACGCCTTTCTCACGCAGCCTCTTCTGTTCGGCTCGTAGCTCCTGGTACTTTGCCAGCGCAACGAGCTTCTCAAGGAGCAGCGGCGGGTTTCCGGAATCGTAGGTGCGGCCGACGGGTGTCTTGTAAGGAAATTGCGAGGGCTTTAGCAGGTTGCGCTTGCGCATCTCGACGACATCGATGCCTATTTCTCGCGCGCCGTTTTCGAGGAGACGTTCGTTGACCCAGGTCGCCTCCGGGCGTCCCGAACCACGATAGGCATCGATCGGCACCGTGTTTGTGTAAACGCAGCGTACCCGCAGATCGAGGGCCGGAGTCTGATATAGCCCGGTGATCGTCTGCGGATATGAATTGCCGGGAATGCTGGGTGCGAAGTTGCTGAGATAGGCGCCGAGCGCGGCTATCGTGTCGACCTTGAGGCCGAGTATCTTGCCGTCATTGTCGAAAGCCATCTCGGCTTTGCTGACATGGTCGCGCGCCTGCGTATCCGAAAGGAGCGCATCCATGCGCGTCGAGGTCCACTTGACCGGGCGTTTCAACTCGCGCGCCATCCACACGACGGTCGAAATCTCGACGCAAAAATTGACCTTTTGGCCAAACCCACCGCCGACATCCGGGGAGATGACGCGCAACTTGTGCTCGGAGATGAATAGCGCGTATTTGCAGATCCACCGCCGCAGCATGTGCGGCACCTGCGTCGTCGCCCACAATGTACATTGATCGGTCTGCGGCGAGTAATCTGCCACGTAGCTGCGCGGTTCTAACGGACTTCCCGCGAGGCGATTGCTCGTCAGCGTCATTGCGACCGTGTGCGCCGCCTTTGCAAAAGCAGCTGCAGTCGCAGTTTTGTCGCCGCGTGTGATTTCGTTGATCTGATTGGTACCGAATTGTTCGTGAACGATGGGAGCGCCGTCGTCGATCGCGCTGCCGGTCTTGACCGCCGCCGGCAGCGGCGCATATTCGACATCGATGGCTTCGAGCGCGTCCAGTGCCTGATAGCGCGTTTCCGCCACCACCGCGGCGACAACGTCGCCCACGTGATGCACCTCGCCTGACGCCAGCACCGGACGCAACACCTCCCGCATCGGACGGCCGTCGGTGAACGGCATCGGGTGCACGCAGACGAGTTTGCCGAGGCCGGCCTTTGTCCAATCCTCCGCCGTCAAGATTCGGAGCACGCCTGAGCACGCGAGCGCAGCCTTAGGATCGATGCGCACGATCTTTGCATGCGCGTGCGGGCTGCGCAGGAATGCAAGGTAAACGCAATTCGGGGGCTTGATATCGTCGACGAAGTTGCCGCGACCGGTCAGAAAACGAAAGTCCTCCGGTCGCGGCAGCGATTGTCCAACATACATTCTTTTTCGTTTCCTTACATCAGGGCGGGGGCAATTGCCGGCAACAAGGCCGCACAAGACTATTGCCAACCACCGTCGCGCTTGCCGAGCTGCTTGAGTGCTTCATTGGCGAGACTAGGATCGAATGCCTCGTTGTAGGCGACATGCTTCGACACCAGCTTGGTGTCCAGATAAGCAGCCATGGTGTAATCGTGCAGCTCCTTGCCGACGCCGCCGTTCAGGCCCCACACCTTGCCATGATTGAGCTTGGCGACGGTTTCCTTGAGGAGGTCCAGTGGCACGTCGCCCTTGAACTGTTTCGATAAGATGTTTGCGGCTTCATCGGGCTTGTCGACAATGAAACGCGCGCCTTCCATGGTCGCTTTGACGAAGGCGGCCAGCACCTTGCGCTTTGCTGGATCGTCGAGCTGCTCTTGAGTTGTTACGTTGAAGGTATAGCCGAGCGGTCCCTGCAGCACCTCTTGCGCATCAGCAACCGTGACTGAAACGCCCTCCTTTTCGCCTTTCAGCGACGTCAGCGCGTCGATCAAGGTCCCGTCAACCTTGCCGGCCGCCACGGCCTGTAAACGCGCCGAGTAGCCGCCGACCGGCACATATCTCGTCTGCGAGGCATCAATGCCCAGCTTCTTGAACATCATGCCCGGGATGAGCTGCGGCATGCTCCCGGGATTGGAGATTGCCAAGGTCTTGTTGGCCGCGTCTTTCAAGGTCGTGCCCTTACCTTTGCCGAGAACAAGGTAATAGTCTGTCAGGGTCTGGTTATCGCCGCCGATGCCTTTCACCTTGGCGCC
>VAZM01000412.1:3702-8011 GCA_005883135.1 Alphaproteobacteria bacterium | reverse complement strand
CCAAGGCTCAAACTTCGCATTGTTGTCTCCCGTATGAGAACCGGCGATAGCCCCCGGCTTCAGAAACGCTCGCGCTCGGAGATCCTCCAGCGTGACAAGCGCCGCTCGATGAGAGCGACAGATTCGGTGAGCGCGACACCAAGCACACCCGTGATGATAATCGGGACAAATACCTTGGCAGTCGCAAAGTTGTTGGCGAACAGAACGATCAGGCCACCGAGCCCCGTCACCGCGGTGAAAAACTCAGACGTAATCTCGCCGATAATGGCGAGACCGACCGCAAGACGTATGCCTGCCATGATGTAGGGGACCGACGCGGGCAGCACGATCTTCGTGAAAATCTGGAATTCGGAAGCGCTGTAGGCGCGGCCGATCTCGATCAAGCTGCCGCGCACGTCTTTGATCCCGGAGTAAGTATTCACGATGACGGGGAAGATGGCGATCGACGCGACGATCACAATCTTGCCATTGGTCTCAAGGCCGGCCCAAAGGATTATGAGCGGGATGAGGGCGACGCGCGGGATCGCGTAAAGCGCATTGATGAACGGGTCGAGCGTGTATTCCAGCAGCCACGACTGGCCGATAGCGATGCCAAGCAGGATGCCGCCCACGATCGCGATTGCGAGGCCAACGGAAAACGGAACCATGCTCTCCATCAATGCCTGCTGGAGTTCGCCATCGAGCGTCAGTTGCCAGGCGGCTTTGAACACGGCAGTCGGATAGGTCATGAAGAGGGGGTTGGAATCGCGCGCCAGGTATTGCCAGGCGAAAAAGAATACGACCACCGACGCCACGCGGATCACGTTTGGATGACTCTTAAGCCAGGTTGCCCAGCTGAAGCGGTCGTCTCCCAGATCGGCGGTGTCGGCGGTGTGTCCCGAAAGCACGCTCATGCGGTTCTCTCCGACCGAAGCAATTCGCGGATGTCGTGGGCCTGTTCGGCGAACTCCAGACGAGCGCGTACATCGCCGCCTATGCGGTATTGCGAAACCGGCGAATCGATGACGCGGTCGACGCGGCCCGGCCGCGAGCTCAGCACGACAATCCGATCCGATAACACCAGCGCTTCATCGATCGCATGCGTGACAAACACGACGGTGGTCTTGAGTTGATTCCAGATGGCAAGGAAATCTTCCTGCAACTTCTCGCGGGTCTGGGCGTCGAGCGCCGCAAACGGCTCATCCATGAGCAAAATAAGAGGCTTGCGTACCAACGCACGTGCGATGCCAACGCGTTGCTGCATGCCGCCGGACAGTTCATGCGGGAAATGCCGTTCGAATCCGCTCAAACCGACCAGTCCTAGATATTCCGCGGCAATCGATTCGCGTTTACCTCGGTTCACGCCATCGAGTTCGAGCGGGAAAGCCGCATTGCTCAGCACTGAGCGCCACGGCAGCAGTCCGAAATTCTGGAACACCATGCAGACGTCCCTGCGTGGTGCCTGCACCGGTTGCTCGTTGACATGAACGCTGCCCCTATCGGGCCGCAGGAGGCCGGCCATGATCCGCAGCAAAGTGGTCTTGCCGCAGCCGCTTGCTCCCAGCAGGCTGATGAACTCGCCGCGGCCGACGTCGAGCGAAATGTCGTCGAGCACTTTCATCGCCCGAACGCCCCGCTCCGAGGAGTCGCGAGCCTTGAAGAACTTATACACCCGGCTGACCTTGAGCATCGCGTGCTCCAGTGCCTTCGACGGCGCGCGGGTGGTGGACTCCGCCAGGGCCAGAATAGCTGAGTTGGCAGCCGGCATGCCGTTTACCCGTTTGGCATCGGACGCAGTTCCCCGCGGGGCTTATCCTGATTGCAAAGTTCGACAGCGGTGCGCGCATAGACGCAGGCGGCCTGGTACATGCTCTCGATCGAAAGGGCACGCTTGAACGAATGTGTCGTGGATCGGGGGCCGTAAGTCAGGGCCGGGATCCCGACCTCGTTGAACACATTGAGGTCGCGCCACATGCTCGACGTCTCGGCCTGCGCGGGACGTGGCGTTGGTTCATTGAACGTGGCGCGATGCGCGTTGGTGACGGCCTGAGCAAGGCGATCGATGTTCTTGGCTTCGTAACCAGGACGGAAGTGATAGAGCTGAACGCCGGCGTTGAGGCCGACGCCGGCCAGGACCTGCTTGATCTCTTCGCGTGTGGCCAACGGATCCTGACCCGGTACTGAACGCACGTCGAGATAGAGGTGACAGACCTGCGGCGCCAAGTATGGTCGATAAATATCGCCGCTGCGGATCGCGCCGACCTGAACCTTGGGAACGATGGTGCCGCCGGCCGATTTGTACACGTTTCTCTTTTGATAATCCGTTGCCCATCTTTCAAGTGCCTCGATTGCCGCAGCGCCGGCGACCACCATGCTGGGACTCTTCGCCATCGTCGTGCGATCCGGCAGGTAGGGCGTGTAGAACGGCGGCTGGTCGGAGGTCAGCGTGACCTTGAACCAGAACTTTCCGGCCTCGATCCAGACCAAACCAAAGCCGGTGCCTTCGGCAACAAGCGCATAATCGGCTACGCCGCCATGCGTCACCAGGAAGCGCGCACCGAGTTCCTTGGATTCGAGAATGGCACCAGGTGGGTCATCGCACGGCTCGCGGCTCGTCTCTGCGACCACCCCGCTCACCAGCAGGTCGCCCTTAAGCTTGTGGCCCGAGCGCTTGATGGCGCGCGCCGCGACCAGAAAGCAGGCCATCGGCCCCTTATCGTTGCAAATACCCTCTCCGATCAGGAGATCATCTTCGCGCCAGGCCGCATGATAAACGTCGCTCGCGAAGTTCTTGTGCACCAGATCGTCGGTGCGCGGCGGCGCCGTGTCCATGTGGCTGTTGAAGATGAGGCTGTAGCCGCCGCCTGAGCCCGGCAGTGTTCCCAGCACATTGAAGCGATCGGCGAGCAACCCGACCCGGCGAGCCTCAAATCCTTCGCGTTTGAGCCACTGGTAGATGTGCTCGGCGACCTCCGCCTCATGCGGCACCGAACTGTCGATATTGCAGATTTCCAGCGCAAGGTCGATCAGCTCGTCGCGGTCGATCAGCGCAACGACATCATCGGTAACCGATGTGGTCGCGCGGACGGTCATAGCGGCTTCTGCGCCGCCTCGAGTTTCCACAACGCCCAGGAACGCTCGACGAAACGGTCGTTGATGTCCATACCCTTCATTGCTTCCTCGTCGGAGAGGAAGGTGATCTCACCCATGTGCATCGCGTCCATCTGCATGGTCGCATTGAGCGCGGCATAGATTGCGCGGTAAACCGCGTGTTTGACCGATTGCCCGGCCATGGTCGCCCCGTGGCCCCGCATTAGCACGATCTGCTTGTCGGCGAGGACCTTGGCGAGCGAGGCGCCAAGTTGCGGCGAGGACACCAGCATGTTCGTTGGCTCTTTGGCGAATTCACGGATCTCGAACCGGGCGACGCCGCGGCCCAAAAAACCGCTCATGTGATAAAGCGGCCGCAACGGCACCTGACACACACAAAACGTCACAAGCGAAGGCGTGTGGCAGTGAACCACAGACTTGACGTCGGGGCGCGCCTTGTAGATTTCACCGTGAATGAAGCGCTCATTGTAAGGACGGCGGTCTTTCAACGTTTGCGCATTGCTGTCGAGATCGTAGATCGCTAGATCAGCGCGTTCGACCAGACCGGGTGCCTTCTCTGCCGCCAGGACATAGAGATTCGGGTCCTTGTCATGACGCGAGCTGATATGGCCGAGCCCGTCGACAATGTTCTTCGTATAGAGGATGCGGTTCGCGGCAACGAGATCGTCGAGCAGAGCTTGATCGACCGACGGAGGGGACGAGGCCATCAGCGGTGCGCCTTTCCTTAGAGCAGATAGAGTGCTTCTTCGCGACTGGCGCCTTGATCACGATGCTACGCCGCGCCGGATGATCTACTTGCTTCTCGACCCGCACTCCGGCGTCGGGCAACGCGGCAATCGATCGCTCGAGGTCGTCCTCATCCCACACCTCGAAGCCGACATGGTGTAGCCCGGGCGAAACGCCTGCACCGGCGCGATAGAGCGTCACGTCGCCGTCGCTGGCCGTGCCCTTGAGCAGCGCCAAATCGCTGTCGCGGTCGCCGACCAGTGCGGTGAGCCCGACGCTGTTGACATAGAAATCGAACATTGCTTCGAAATTGCGAGCCACCAGTGCGACGTGCGTCACCTTCTTCGGATGAAAAACCGCATCTTTGAGTTTGGCGAGCACAGGTTCCTGCGGATAGCATTTCTCCTGCAGCGGAGCCGACGTGACACCGGGCACCCACTTTGGTTTTTCCTTGACGATGATGCCTTGGCGCATAGCGCGCCAATCCTTTTCT
>VAZM01000412.1:0-3642 GCA_005883135.1 Alphaproteobacteria bacterium | reverse complement strand
CGACGTCATGATCCATCACAAACGAAAATGGGACACCCGCGGCCTTGGCCCGGTTGTAGCCGTCGACCATGTCGGCCTCGGTCTCGAGTTCAAAGGCGAGATGCCAGATCCCCGGCTTCTGATCCTTGGCAGCATATTTGCTGTGAATGTCGGTCAGCGCGAGATCGTGATAGGTATTCCCGTTGCTAAGGAAGCTCGCCTGGTTGTCGGGCTGCCGATAGACCTCCTCAAAACCGACTACCGACTTGTAGAAATCAGCAGACTGCTCGTAGTTGCTGACAAACAGATTTGCGTGCCCAAGACGGCGTGGAGCGAAGAACTTTTCCGTGTTGGCGGCTTGCTTGGCCATGATTATCCTCCGACGTCCAGCGACGCATTGACTACGGCACGGTTCGCGTTGACGATGCTACTGCCCGTCAAAGCCAACCAGCAATCGAAATTTCTGAACGTACGTATGAGTTTATTGCGCTGGCCATTGTGCGGAAGCAACGTCAGATTGCCGCTGTGAGAGCGCTCCGATGGTCGTCAGTCGTCACGCCGAAATTGCCGGAGCTGGTTTCGCCGGCTTAGCCGCGGCGATCGCCTTGCGCCAGCGCGGCTGGACAGTGCGTGTGCACGAAGCCGCAAAAGAATTGCGCGCGTTTGGCGCCGGCATCTTCATCTGGGAAAACGGGCTACGCGTGCTCAAGGCGGTCGGTGCCTACGAGAGTGTCATGGCAAACGCCCATGAGGCGATCTCTTACGAGACTCGCCATGACAATCGCTTGATCGCGGAACACCGGTTCACTCCGGACAAAGGTACGCGCATGCTGACGATGACCCGCCAGCATCTTTACAGCTGCGTCATCGAGGCAGCCGAGCGGGCCGGCGTCACGATTGTGCTTGGATCTGAAATCGTCGCCGCGAGCCCTAACGGCGCCCTGATCGCCGCAGACGGCGAGCATTACAAGGCGGATCTCGTCGTAGGCGCCGATGGTGTGCGCTCGAAGGTGCGCGACTCCGTTGGGCTCCTGAAAGAGCGGAACTCGTACTCGGACGGCATCGTGCGGGTGCTTGCGCCGCGCATGAAACACGCGCTCAGACCCGACAACTGGGACCACGTCATTGATTTTTGGAACTTGGGAAACCGTCCGCTGCGCATTCTTTACGTTCCGTGCAACATGGATGACCTTTACCTTGCAATGATGGCGCCGGTTTCTGACAAAGAAGCCTCCGCAATCCCGATCAATCACGACGTCTGGATCGCCGCCTTCCCGCAACTTGAGCCGGTGATCCGCAGGGTCACGGTCGGCGGACGCTATGATGCCTATGAGACCAGTAAGCTGATCCGCTGGTCCTCCGGACGCATCGCGATTGTCGGCGACGCGGCCCACGGGATGGCGCCGACGCTCGGCCAGGGCGCCGGAACAGCAATCATGAACGCGCTCGCTTTGGCGGTCGCCGTTGAGGGCCGCAGCGACATCGAGGATGCCCTTGAGGAGTGGGAGACGCGCGAGCGGCCGCTGACGGAGCATACGCAAAACCACTCGGCTCTCATTGCCAAAGAGCGCAAAACGTCGCAGGGCGGCTTTTGGGACGCGGACGCTTTGCGCGCGGCGAACCACGTTCCGACCGGAACCGAGCATTTGCCATCGTTGGTTGCGGCTTGAGCAGTCCGCTGCCGCTCGATCCAGCGGGGCGTCGGCCGGCATAGAATTTGCGTTCGGGCGGGAGCCGGCCTTTAATACCCGGATCGATGCTCAACCGACCGAAGCGCCAGCGGCGACTGCCTCCACTTAACGCGCTACGCGCGTTCGAGATGGCGGCACGTCACATGTCGTTCAGCATCGCCGCTTCGGAACTCAACGTCACGCAGAGCGCAATCAGCCGCCAGATCAAGACACTGGAGGACTTCCTCGGCATCGAGTTGTTCAAGCGGTTGCCGCGCTCGCTCGAGCTGACGGAAGGCGGCGCGCGCTTCGCCGAACCGTTGCACGACGCTTTCGACCAGCTCTACGAAGCGACTGAAACAGTCCTCCACCCGCGCCGGCCGGCGACGCTTAACATTAATGTACTTCCGACCTTCGCGATGAAGTGGCTGATCCCACGGCTCCTGCATTTCACGGCGGCCAATCCCAATATCGAAGTTCGGATGATCACCTCGATCCGACCTGCTGATTTCCGCATGGACGACAACGATATTGCCGTCCGCGTCGCGCCGTTTTTGCCGACTCGCAAGAAGGATCCGTCGCCCATCGATTTGATCATGACGCAGAACTGGATGGACGTGCGCTCGGTGCCGTTCCTCCCGGATGTGCTGATTGCCGTTTGTGCGCCATCACTCCAGGGGGGTGGACAAGCGATACGCGTTCCCGCCGACCTGCGTCATTACACGCTGTTGCAGGTTGCCACTCGGGAGAAGGCGTGGCCGTTCTGGCTGGAATCGATGGGCCTTGATGCGTCGCAATTCGGCGATCACACGAGCTACGGCCACTTCTTCATGACGATCCAGGCAGCGATCGAGGGTAAAGGGGTCGCGCTTGTGCCGCATATCTTTGTCGAGAATGAACTCAAATCTGGAATGCTTGTGCAGTTGTTCGGCGGCAAAGGAGTCCAAGCCGGCGTGTACCACTTCCTGTGCCGCGAGAGTCAGTGGCACAATCCGAAAATTGAACGGTTCCGCGAGTGGCTGTTCAAAGAAAGCGGATCCGCCGGACTGGAAACAAAAAAGCGAGCCAGGCTCGTCAACTCAGACCAGCTTTGATGAGGGGACTGCGCCATCTCCATCGTGCCTCTCCGTAAAGGAGAGGCCGGAGAGGCGACACCTCGTCGCGTTGCCGGCGCGTCAGAATCTCGTCCAGTCGCCCGAGCGTTCGAACGCCGCGGCGGCGCGATAGATCGTCTCCTCGGCGTAATGGCGGCCGACCAGCATGAGCCCGATGGGACGCCCGTCCGCCATCCCGCAGGGCAGGCTGATGGCCGGGTGCCCGGTGACGTTGAACGGGCAGGTGTTGCGGGTCGGCTCCCAGCTGCGGCGCGTGATCTCCTGCGGGGTTGCGTCCTTGCCGGGAATCGGCGTCGCCTTCATCGGCACGGTCGGCAGCAACAGCAGGTCATGGCTCGCAAGCATGGCGTCGTAGCCCGCGCGTACGCGCCGGCGCAGATTCTGCGCCTTGCGTAGAAGCGGCCGCCGTAACGGTCGAGGGTGTGCCGGCTGAAGATCGAGGCGATCTTGAGCGTGTCGGCGAATTCATCGGCGCGCTTGCGCCAGCCCATCGCGTGCTCGATGAGGCTCGTGACGTAAAGCCCCTCGTGCCCGATGCCGGCGCCGTTCATCTCGAGCAGCATGACGCAGGCCGCGTCGCCGCGGATCGCCGCCCACACCGGAAACCCCAGCGCATGGGCCGGCACCGACACCTCCTCCACCAGCGCGCCCAATTTTGCGAAGCGCTGCGCGGCTTCGCGCACATGGGCGTCGACGTCGCTTTCCGAATTGGGGTGGCCGAAACCTTCCTTGACGACGGCGATGCGCAGTCCCTCGACGCCGCCCGCGAGCGCCGCGCTATAGCGGCCGGCGGGGACGCCGCGCTGGCGCGT
Source organism: Alphaproteobacteria bacterium (assembly GCA_005883135.1). Classification (GTDB taxonomy): domain Bacteria; phylum Pseudomonadota; class Alphaproteobacteria; order Rhizobiales; family Xanthobacteraceae; genus VAZQ01. Next base: position 66 of record VAZM01000412.1, on the reverse strand, counting down.
GTCGAGGCCGTCCGGTCCGGCAATGACTTCCAGCAGCAGCGCGTTGTCGGCAACGGTCGCGGTCAT
>VAZM01000014.1 GCA_005883135.1 Alphaproteobacteria bacterium | reverse complement strand
GCCACACTAGATCAATAAGTTGCTAGTGTCCTTCGATTCCGAAGTTCGCAAACGAGGCTGCAGCACAATGATGCGAACTTCGGAATCGGGACACGCGCTTGCGGCGCGGGCTTTCGCGGCGTCATCAAAGCGAAACACACGACTTATAGACCTTATCGCGTATCCGCCTCCGCGGGTCGGGCCTCTCGACGGCTGCGGCCGGCTCGGAGATGATCGGAACCATTGTGCCGATTCGGCGTTGGTGGATACCCCAATGGGAGTGGACGACGTGGTTTACCTGCAACGCCTGCTGCTGCATTACGGAATCTACCGGCGCTACCCGCTGCGGCGCTGGCCGGCATTTAAGAACGCCTGGCGCATCGCGTTCAGATAGGCGACAATTCCCCGCATCAGCCCCGCAACGGGGGGCAGCCGCGTGCGCCGACGCTTGCGTATCGTTTGCCTCTTCGTCGCCGCCGCCGGCCTCCTCGGCCCGCCGGCGGCTTTGACGCAGGTCGGTTCGCCGCCGACCGTGGGACAGATCATGCCATCCGACATCGATCCCCAATCGGGGTTCCGCCTGCCGCTGCCGAAACGCGAAGATTTGGACGACGCCGGCAAGGCGCATTACGACCGGGTGGCGGCGCCGGGGGCCACGATCGCCGGGCTGCAAGGCCCGAGCGGGATCACCCTCTACAGCCCGAAGGCGGCCGAGCACGCGCGTGCGCTCAACCGTTACCTGCGCTTCGAGGCCGGTTTGCCGCCGCGCGTGCGCGAGGTCGCGATCCTGACGACCGCGCGGGAGATGGACAGCCAATTCGAGTGGGCCGCGCATGAACCGGAGGCGCGCAAGGAAGGCGTCGACGCGCGCGTCATCGACGTCATCAAGCAGCGCCTGCCGACCGCGGGGCTCAAGGAGGCGGATGCGACCGTCATCGAGCTCGGCCGGCAGATTTTCCGCGACCACAAGGTGACCTCGGAGACCTTCGCCAAGGCGAAGGCGCTGTTCGGGCCGAAGACACTCGTCGAGCTGGTGATGCTGATGGGCAACTATGCCGGCACCGCGGCGCTCCTCGCCGCCGTCGACATGCAGCTGCATCCGGGGCAAAAGCCGCTGTTGCCCATCCCCTAAAGTATGTGCCGATCGGATTGAATTGCGGTCGGGCCCTGCGCAGGCGCGGGCAGGCTCAGCGCCCCGGCGGCCAACAGCGCGACCACGACGGCGAGCAGGCCGCAGCCCTACGTCCTTCGCTTCCAGCCTTCCTGACCTGAGCTACGTTAGTGCGTTGTTAGTTTATAGTTTCGTTGCGGCGGAATGGTATTTTTGCTCCGCTTCACGACGAGCAACCCGTCGATCATCACCATGCCAACGGCCGGACTGTCGCCGATCGTGAAAGATTCAAGCGCATCTTTTGCGATCGATCCGACCGGCGCATCAATCAATGCCACGTCAGCGGAACTACCGGCTTCTATGAGTCCGGTTGGCAGATCGTAGACTTTTGCCGTGTTGCCCGTTGCCATGCAAAGCGCTTCCTCGGCTTTGATCTCAGTCAAGGAGGCCAAGTGTGTGATCAAATGCAACATTCCAAGCGGCTCGACGCCATTGCCGGTGGGTGAATCCGTCCCCAAGATGACGCGACGATGCGCGCCAAGTTCGACCACCATTTTGCAGATTTGGTCGAGTGCTTTGGGATTTCCGAACCGCACCAGGTCGACAGTCCACCCGGTATTTCGCATTAATTGATCTATATCTGCCGGCGACAAAGCCGTTGGCCCGCCGTTTAGATGAGCAAGTACATCCGGTTGCACCTCGATAATCCCAGCGGCGTTCGTTGTGGGCACGTCAGGCAATGAAGTGCCGCCGCAATGAATCATCACTCGCATTCCATGCTTCTTTGCCCATTTGGAAAACTGTACCGCTTCGGCACGATCCTCGATGGCCTGAATGAATTTGACCGCGCGCACTCCCTCCTTCGCCATCTCCCTGAAGTCATCCTCAACGAGACCGGATTCCAAAATTAGAGTTCCGCCCATCACTTTGACGGAGCCGCGCGGCACGTTGCGGTAACACTTGCTCGCAAGTATCGCCAGCGCTTTGACCCCTGCTGGATCATGCGGGCGTCCCGGCACGTGGAGTTCTCCGAGCGAGATCATCGAAGTGATCCCACCGTGCAGGTAATGTTCAATCCAGCCGACAACATTCAGCCTTGGTGTGTAGTCGCCAATGGCCGGATGAGTGTGGCTATCGATCAGACCGGGAATCAGGGTCATCCCGACTGCATCGATTATCTGCGATGCTCCTTTGATTTGGGCGTCGCTTAAGCCTATCGCCGCGATCTTATCATTTTCGATCAGGATCGAGTCGGCGTCGAGAATCGGCTGTTGGATGTTGCCGCTAATAAGCGTACCAACGTTGATAATTGCCGTGCTGGGCATAGCCTACTTCCCGATATAAGCAACCGCTTCGACCTCAAGCAGGGCCAGCGGATCAACAAGGTGGACAACCTCAACAAGTGTTGATGCGGGACGCGCATCGCCGAACATTTCTTTACGCACGTCCCACACCGCCGTTTTGTCGCGAATGTCGGTCAGAAAGAAGTTGATCTTAACAATGTTTTTTAAACTGCCGCCTTCAGCCCTCAGCATCGCATCCATATTCTTCAACACTTGGCGCGTCTGCGCTTTGATATCACCGACCCCAACCAGCCGGCGTTCCTTGTCCCAGGGCATCATTCCCGAGATATAAAGAAAATCCCCAGCGCGCATGGCGTTCGAAGTCGGGCTGCCAAATCTTGGCGGATAGGCGACTTCATCGCTCGTCACTTCTCGGGCAGGCATACTTACGATCCCTTCTTGGGAAGGAAGCTCATGTCGAACGTCTCACCCGGTGCGATGGCGGCTTTCAATCCCATGTACTCACGGAGCACGTCGATCGTTTTCTGCACCCCGGTCTGTGACATATAGCCCACCCCGTTTGCTTTGGTTTCATCGGTAATTGCCAGATCTTTCACAAGGGCAAGTTCCGCAATGCAGACGTCCTGATCGACGCTCGGCGCATGTTTACGCAGTAGCGTGCAGGACTCATCGGGATGCGCGAAGGAATAATTGACGCCCTCGACAATCGCCGCGTTGAAGCGCCGAGCGAGATCGGGGTTCTTTGCGATCAGCTCGTCGGTTGCAATGATGCCGTTCGCGTAGAAGCGGAAGTTGTGATCGGCGTACATCATCATCTTCGGTTCAAGGCCGCTCTTCTTACCTTCTTTCGTAAGCAGAACGTTATTGAAGTTGAACTCCAACATCGCGTCGAATTGTTTGGCAAGCAAAACAGGGTTAAGCGCCTGGGGATCGACGCTGATTACCTTCGTTTGGGAAGGATCAACTCCGTTCGCGCGTAAGAATCCTGGAAACAAAGCGGCGACAGTCGTGCCTGGTGAACCGGCAATGCGTTTGCCTACAAGATCGGTCGGATTTTTGATGCCGGAGCCTTCGAGGTAATGCACGGCATGCCCGTTCTTCGCATAAACCACGGCGGTCATTTTCGCCTTCAGCCCCTCATTCCCACGAGCCAGGATGAGGCCGCCGAAATCGGCAAAAATAAAGTCTGCTTGGCCGGCTGCCAGCCTTTTCAGACTAGCGGCTGATCCGTACCCGCGCTCGATCTTTGCTTCGATATTTCGCTTCGCGAAGAACCCTTTCTCGAGCGAGACAAAGTAAGGCGTATGGCGCCCATAGATCACCCAGTCGAGGACGAAATTGACCTTGTCCGGTTCGGCTCGCGTCGGTTGCACGGAAAACAACAGCGACGCGGCGAGGCTAAATAGTGCGGTCGTGCATTTCATAACTCACCTCCATTCTCTAATGTTCGCGTCCGTACCATGGACAAGCCGCGCGCTCTATCGCGGCCACGAGACCGAATAAGATGATTGACATGAGCGCCAGCAGAACCATCGCGCCGAAAGCTAGTGGCGTTTTGAAGTGCGAAGTCGATTCGATTACCAGAAAGCCCAAGCCCTTTTCAGCGCCTACGAATTCGCCGATGACTGCTCCAATCACTGAGAGCGTGATTGCTACCTTCAGGCCCGAAAAAAAATGCGGAAGCGCCGACGGAAAGCGGATCTTGGCGTAAATTTGCAACTGAGAAGCTGCGAGCTGGCGAGCCAAGTCAATAATCTGTGGCGACGGACTGCGCAGGCCCGTCGCCGTGTCTACGATTATCGGGAAAAAGGCCACCAAGAACGCAACGACAATTTTCGGGAAATCTCCATAACCGAACCAGATCAGCAGAATCGGTGCAAATGCGACTTTCGGCACCGATTGGGTGACAAGGATCAGCGGGTAAATCGTGTTGCTCAGCGCGCGCGAATGAGTGACGGCCACGGCAAGCGGCACGCCGAGTGCGATTGCGAGCAGGAATCCAAAAATCGTCTCGTAAAACGTAATCCAGGTGTGCAGGAAAAGGTCGCTGCCACGCTCCACGAGCGCATGAACAATATCCATGGGCGTCGGCAGTAACCAAATCGGAACACCGAATATCCTCCCGGAGGCCTCCCACAGGAGAAGGAGCGCGACGAACGTCATCGCCGGTTGAGCCCAGTCCCTGGCCAGCCGCCGCAAACGGCTTGCCGTGCTCAATCCTTGCATAATACGCCCCCCGCGCGCCCGGCGATGATATCACTGATCGATTGTACGTACTCCCCAAACTTCGGCAGAAACTGCATCTTCTCTGTCCGCGGGCGTTCAAACTCAATTTCTATGATATCGGCAATTTTCGCCGGTCGCGGAGTCATCACGACCACGCGATCGGCCAGCCAAACAGCCTCGCGAATACTGTGCGTGACGAACACAACTGTTTTGCGATTTTGCTGCCAAATTCTGAGTAGCTCGCGGCCCATTTCTTCGCGCGTCATGGCATCGAGGGCACCGAACGGTTCATCCATAACGAGCACGCGGGGGTCGTGGATAAGGGCGCGACAAATGGCACAGCGTTGCTGCATTCCGCCGGAAAGCTCATACGGCATCCTGCTCTCAAATCCATGAAGTCCGACGAGCGTAAGCAAGCGCCCCGCGCGGTAGTCCTTGTCTGTTTTTCCAAGAATTTCGATCGGCAGCATCACATTGTCGCGCACCGAACGCCAAGGCAACAGCGTTGCCTCTTGAAAAACCATGCCAAAATCGGTGCGCGGCGAAAGCACTTCCGTGCCCTGAAAGTAGACCGCCCCACGAGTGGGTGGCAGTAGTCCCACAATCATTTTGAGGAGCGTGGATTTCCCGCAGCCACTCGGCCCGACAAGTACGAGAAACTCGTCTTCCTCAATTTCCAGATTGAAGTTCGTAAACGCTTCGACCTCACCGCCGTCCTGCGTCTGATAGACTTTTGAGGCGTTGACGACACGAATGAATTCTCCGGCGCCTTGCAAGCCCTTTCCCCATTTTTTGTTGGATTCGCCGTGCATCAACAAATCTGCGCTACGTAGGCGTGGGGAGGCTCAGCGCCCAGGCGGCCAATAGCGCGACCACGACGGCAAGCAGGACGGCGAGCAACGGGGCAAGCACCTCCATCAGCCCCAGCGGTTTGAGTGGCGGCGTGCTCAAGGGCATCGCTCCATCGTTATTGCGCGTTCCCGGCGCCGGCAGTGAAGCCCGGCGCTGCAACGACTGCAAGCCGTCGAGCCGAGCGTAGGCGCGCCGGGCGGTCCGACCTGCCTTCTCGCCGCAGCGCCCCTTTGCGGACTGCCCGACGGGACCAGGCAATGCTAACATCGCCGAAAAATCCAGGGAGGGACCCACATGAATACGACGGTCCGCCGGCTTCTCATTTCCACCGCGCTCGTGCTAGCGGCTTCATGGGCGTTCGCAGGTGCGAAGGCCGAGGAGAAGTATCCGTTCAAACCGGTGCGCATCATCGTGTCGTTCTCCGCCGGCGGCCCGACCGATATCGTCGCGCGCGTCGTGGGCGCGAAGATGGGAGACCTGCTGGGCCAGCAGTTCGTGGTGGAGAACCGGGTGGGCGCGGGCGGCAATATCGGCGCCGATCAGGTCGCCAAGTCCCCGCCCGACGGCTACACGCTGCTGATGGCGACGGTGTCCACCCACGCCATCAATCCGGGACTGTACCGCAACATGCCGTACGATCCGGTGCGCGATTTCGCGCCGGTCGCGCAGATCGGCGTTACGCCGACGCTGCTCGGGGTGCACCCGTCGCTGCCGGCGACCGACCTCAAGAGCCTGGTCGCTTTGGTCAAGCAAAATCCCGGCAAATATACCTACGGCTCTTCCGGTCTCGGCTCGATCCTTCATCTGTGCGGCGAGCAATTCAAGGCGCTCGCCGGCGGTATCAACATCGTGCATGTGCCGTATCGCGGCTCTGCGCCGATGATGTCGGATCTAGTGGGCGGGCAGATCTCCATGGCATTCGACGCAACGCCTACCGCGATGCCGCAAGCGCAGTCGGGCGCGATCCGCGCGATCGGCGCCGGCATGGCGACGCGAATGCGGGCGATGCCGCAGCTGCCGACCTTGCAGGAGCAGGGATTGAAAGGCTTCGAGTGTTACACCTGGAACGCAATCCTCGCCCCCGCAGGCACGCCGCAGGCAATCGTCGATCGGCTGAGCGAGTCCATCAGCACCGCGCTGGCCGATCCCGCGGTGATCCACCGCCTGGAAGAGGCGGGCATCGACCCGACGCCCGGCAGCACGCCCGAGAAAGCTACGGCCTTCATCAAGGCGGAGCTCGCGAAATGGGGACCGATCATCAAAGCGTCAGGCGCGAACATCGACTGAGAAGGGCCGGGCGATGAGGATCGAGCCGAGCGGCAAGGCGTTGGGCGCGAAGATCGAAGGGATCGATCTCGCCGATCCGGTTTCGGACGCCGACTTCAAACACATGCTTCGCGCGCTCGGCGAGCACGGCGTGCTGTGCTTTCCCGGCCAGCGGGTGACCACGGACGATTTCGTACGCTTCGGCCGCATGTTCGGCGAGCTCGAAATCAACGTCGCCAATCAATTCCATGAGCCCGGCCTGCCCGAAGTGATGGTGCTGTCCAACATGACTGCGGACGGCAAGCCGATCGGCCTCGGCGATGCCGGACAGGGCTGGCACACCGACATGTCCTACAGCAAGGACATAGCGCTCGCGAACGTGCTCTACGCGGTCAAGGTGCCGGCGCGCGACGGCAGGCCGCTCGGCGACACGCAGTTCCGCAACATGCACGCGGCCTACGAGGATCTTCCCGCCGAGATCAAAGCGCGACTTGAAGGGCGAACCGCGACGCACGACTTCGCCAAATTCTGGGACATGATGCGTGCGCGCCCCGGCTCGCGGCGCGCGCCGCTCACGCGAGAGCAGCGCGCCAGAAAGCCGCCGGTGTCGCAGCCGATCTTTCGCATCCACCCGATCACCGGCCGTAGGGTGCTGTACTGCAACCCCGGCTATGCCATGCGCATCGACGGGATGCCCGAGGCAGAAAGCGCCGAGCTGTTGGATTTTCTCTTCCGCCACCAAGAGCAGCCGAAATGCTTCCATGCCCATCAATGGGCGGAAGGCGACGTGCTGATGTGGGACAATGTCGGCACGGTGCACAATGCCGTGGCGGACTATCGCGCGGACGAGCCGCGCTACATGCGCCGCCTGCAGGTCATGGCGACCAAGGACTACGCGCGGCTCGCGGCGTGAACGCAACCATCGTCAGTGCCGATCCGCTCTCATTGCCGGCCCTCAGCCGGTGATTCCGGCCGAGCCATAACGCTGTCAGCCGCGCCCCTGCGCCGGCACGGGCATAGGCGCTGGCGCGTCCTCGGGCATCGTCGGGACGAGCGATGGCGATTGCGCCGCTTCGGCGTCGGCGCAGAACTCGTTGCAGTAATAGCGTTCGCCGCTGCCCTTCCAGGCTGCCTGTTCGGCAAGCGCTCGTCCGCACGCCGCGCATCTCAGCATGACATTATGCATCTCGGTCTCCACGACTGGCCGGACCGCAAACGCTCCTGGCATGGCCTCGGTTCCACACGGGCCCCCGCCCGCGGAACTTTGCGCCCAGGAAACGAGGGGTGATCGCGCTTCGGGTAGCGCTAAGTCATGTACCGGACCGACGGCGCGGAAGCGGAAAATGGCGCCTAAGACGCCATCACCACCGGCAACGATTCCGGCAGACCGATGGTGGAGGACCGGTCGCGCTCCTTCCTGCAACGAGCAGCGTTGATGCCCATCACACCATTTCTCGGCGACATCAGCTGCGACCCCGAGACCAAGCGGGACTCGCATTCGAAATGGCCCGCGTCGCGCTCGGCCTGAACGACCATACCGGTGTCGCCAATGAAGTCATCGCCAAGCAGATCATCGAACTCGCCAAGTCCGGCGAGCGCAATCCCGATCTTTTGTGCGAAGTCGCGCCTAAGGAATTTCGCCTGCGGCCGCTCTAGCTGGGCGCGTACTCCAGCGCCTAGTCGACGACCTCATCTGCTCGCATCAGCATTGCTGGCGGTATCGTCAGACCGAGTGTTTCTAACGTCTTTTTGTTAATGACGAGGCGGAAGCGGGTTGGCTGCTCGAATGGCAGATTGGCGGGGCGCGCTCCTCTTAAGATCCGATCGGCAAGACCCGCCGCACGATCGTACACCTCGCCCATATCCGGACCATAAGACATCAGGCCGGAATCATATTCATAAATCGCCGGCAGTTTCTCTTGGGCAGCGAACTCAAAGACCCGCTTGCGATTGAGTGCGGTCAGGGCATCCGTAACCATCAGAATGGCATCGGGGCGATCGCGTAGCATTGCGGCAAACGCGGCGGCGTAGTCTTCAGGCTCACGAACGCCGAGCGGCTGTATCTCGAAACCCAGCGTTCGCGCCGCCGCTTCCGCATTTTTGTAGCGTCCGGTCATCCCGAGATCGTCGGCGTTCCACAACATGGCGATCTTGCGCAAGCTCGGGAACGTATCTTTGAGGACCTCCAGCCGTTTGGCCGAGAGCTCGGCCGCGATTTCGCCGACGCCGGTGACGTTGCCGCCGGGCCGGGCCAAGCTATCCACTAAGCCTGTCGCAATCGGGTCGGCGCCCGTGATCGCAACCACAGGAACATTGGCGCGATCCTTGACAACACGAGCTGCAGCGTAGCTCTGCGTGATGATCAACTCTGTCGACCTCTTCAGGTCATCAACGAGTCCCGGCAGCCGGTCCGGGTGTGCTTCAGCTGCCCGCCGCTCGTAAACAACAGAGCGTCCAACGATGTAGCCGCGCTTGGAAAACCCAGCGGTTACACCAGCGACGAGTTCGCTATTATCGGTGAGGGGCGCTCCAGAGCTCAACAGTCCGACACGGTGAGCCTTGACCGCCGTTTGCGACAACGCCGAACCGATCAGCAACGGCATCGAGCCGAGCGCCAGAATCAGAGACCGTCGCAATAACATTGGGCGCACCGCGATTACGCCTGGGCCAGCACGGAACACGAATATAGCGCAAGCGAGCCGCTTTGGTAATGCGTCGCCGCCGCGGGTCTTTTTGGCCAGAGCTAAATCTGCGAGGGGCCTGCGGTCGCGCTGTCAGGCGAATTTTTGGAGCCTATTTCCCGACTTGCTGAGCACGGTTGCGGTAAGCGGCCTGCTTCGCGCGATTGCCGCAGACTGCCATGCTGCACCACCGGCGCGCACTGCCGCGGGTGCGATCGATGAAGAGAAGCGTGCAGGTCGGCCCCTCGCATGCCTTGAGATAGGTGAAGTCCTCGCTGCAGACGAGGTCCGCCAGCGACCGCGCGATCGGGAGAAGCAGCGTTTCGGGTGAGCGCCAGCGCCGCCGGGGCCGCAAGGCGAGCCGCGCAACTCCTGCTCCGTCGCGTCCGTGGCCATGCTCGCCATCGCTCAATCGATCCCGCACAACGATTTGACCGAACGCTTCGTCGCGCGCCAGCAGCTGATTGAGCGGTTCGAGTTGGCGCAGCGCCTTCGAATCAAGCGGTTTGCCCATGTGCTTGTAGACAAAGGCCTTGAACCAATCCCTCAGGGCGCGCGCTTGCCCCGCAACGGCGTCGAGCTCACCCGGCAGGGCACTCTTTCGCAAGCCGTCCAAGACGTCCTGCGGCACCAACCCAGCTTGCTTGAGCCAGACCAGAAGGTCTTCCCCCGAAGCAATCCACTCGACCTTGGTATCGACCGGGACCGCGAGGGTGTTCAAGAAGTCCAGTCCCAGGTTATCGGCGATGAAAAACGGTGGCGGGCGCATCGTTGCCATGGGTGATTCGAGAAAAGCTCGGCCAACGCCCAATACCTAACCGCTCATTTGCCTGTTCGCAAGTTATTCAGCCATAAGCCAGAAAGCTTAAAAGCAAGGAGCATCCCCGACCGACGCGCCGGTTGCGCACAAAACCGTGAACGGCCCCGTCTTGCCTCTTGGAAAGTCGAGTCGATATAGTAACCTGTATAAGGCCGATTTTCAGGTTACGGAGAACGCAATGCGTGCCATCGTCATCGAGCAATTCGGCGGCCCGGACAGCCTCGCCTACACAGAGCTGCCAGAGCCCGAGCCCGAGGCCGGCTACGTCGTCATCCAAATCAAGGCATTCGGTCTCAACCACGCCGAGATGCACATGCGTCGAGGCGAATGGGCCGAGGCTGCAAAGGTCAGCGGCATCGAGTGCGTCGGCCTGGTGAAGGCCTGCCCGGGAGGCGAGTTCCCAATCGGTGCCAAGGTCGCAGCACTGATGGGCGGGCTCGGGCGCACGATCAATGGCAGTTACGCCGAATATACCCGCGCGCGCGTGTCCAACGTCGCACGTATCGAATCCAATCTGTCCTGGGCCGAGTTGGCGGCAATTCCCGAAACGTATGCCACCGCCTGGACCTGTTTGTTCCGCAACCTCGAGATCGCCAGGGGCCAGACGTTGCTCATCCGCGGCGGCACCTCCTCCTTCGGCCAGGCGGCCATCAATATGGCGGTCAACGCGGGCGTGCGCGTCATCGCCACCGCTCGCAGCAAGGACAATGTCGCGGCGCTCAAGGAGCTTGGCGTTGAGCGCGTCGAGATAGAACGGCGCGACCTATCCAAGCACATTCCCGAGACCAAGCAGCTCGATGCGGTGCTCGACCTTGTCGGGAAATTCGCTCAACATGCTCCGCCGTGGCGGTCGGGCTTGCCTTGCTGGCTGGCTCGGCGGCCTCGCCCCGATCGCCGATTTCAACCCGCTCCTGCAAATGGCGAGTGGCGTCTATCTGACCTTCTTCGGCAGTTTCGTGTTCGGAACCCCCGGCTTTCCGCTCTCCGACGTTCCGCTGCAGAGCATCGCTAATGACGTCGCCGCCGGCCGGTACAAGGCGAAGCCATCCCGCGTTTTCAAGTTCGAACAGATCCGTGAGGCGCATCGAGTGATGGAGGCGAACGAGGCCAAGGGCAAAATGGTGGTTGTCGTGGATTAGGGGTATGCGCGGAGCAGCAACAGGTCTCGAGCCAAGCTCAAACATCAGCGCTCAGGAACGCAAGGGCGCCGCGGTCGCGCCCTCCATCTGCGTGTTCGACGTCAACGAGACGCTGCTCGATATCGAATTCATTGCGCCGTTATTTCACCGGCTATTCGGTAACGCGAAGGTGCTGCGCGAGTGGTTTGCACAGCTCATCCTCTATTCGAACGTCATCACCCTTTCCGGGTCCTACACCACTTTTTTTGCGTTGGGACAGGGCGTGCTGAAAATGCTGGGCTCTATCCATGGCGTGGCGATCCGCGAGGCCGACATCGACGAGTTACGACAGCGCATGCTGACGATGCCGGCGCACTCCGACGTGCCGACGGGGCTGCAGCAATTGAAGGATGCGGGTTTTCGCCTGATCACGCTCACGAACTCGCCGCCCGACCCCCAACTTAGCCCGCTGAAGCACGCCGGCATCGACGGCTGGTTCGAAAGGTCGTTCAGTGTCGATCGCGTGCGCCGATTCAAACCGGCGCCGCAGGTTTACCGCATGGTCGCCGAGGAGCTTGACGTGCCGCCGGCCGCGATGTGCCTGGTGGCGGCCCACGTGTGGGACACGATCGGAGCGCAAAGCGTCGGCTGTTCGGGAGCCCTTGTCGCCCGGCCCGGCAATGCGCCGCTCCCGGTTCAAGCCTTGCCCCAGCCGGAGGTGGTGGCGCCGGATGTCCCAGGCGTGGCGGCCCAAATGATCAGGCTCTGGCGATGAGGCAGAAGGAGAACGGCGTGACCCACATCAAATACCGCATCGCCGACGTGGACGGTTTCAACATTTTCTATCGTGCGGCAGGCGCGCTCGGCGCTCCCAAGCTGCTGCTGCTTCACGGCTTCCCCAGCGCAGGTCACATGTTCCGTGATCTGATCCCGCGCTTGTCCGACCGCTTCCATGTCATCGCTCCCGACCTGCCCGGTTTCGGCAAATCCGACATGCCTCCCCGCTCCAAGCACACCTTCCAGCAGATGGCCGAGACGATCGACCGCTTCACCGAGGTGGTCGGGTTCGATCGCTACGCCGTCTATGTCTTCGACTATGGCGCGCCGACAGGCTTCCGTCTGGCTGTCAAACATCCGGACCGCATCACCGCCGTCATCTCGCAGAACGGCAACGCCTATGAGGAAGGGCTGAGCGAGGGCTGGAACCCGATCCGAGCCTATTGGGAAGACGCCTCGCCGGCGAACCGTGAAGCGCTGCGTTCGCTCCTCACGCCCGAGACAACGGTCTGGCAATACACGCACGGCGTGCCTGATCCGACCGCCGTCTCTCCGGACGGATACTCGCTCGACAACTTCTACCTGACCCGGCCTGGCGCGGACGAGTTCCAGCTCGACCTGTTCGGCGACTACAAGAGCAACATCGCGCTCTATCCGACCTTCCAGACGTACTTCCGCACCCACAAGCCACCCCTCCTCGCGGTGTGGGGCAAGAACGATCCCTTCTTCCTCCCGCCCGGTGCCGAGGCCTTCAAACGCGATATTCCGAAAGCGCTCGTGCGCTTTTTCGACACCGGGCATTTCGCGCTGGAGACGCATGCCGCGGACATCGCCGCAGCGATCCGCGAGTTCCTTCCCAACTGAATTTACAACGGGCGTGCTTCACCGCCGCCCGTCTCAGACTTTGATCAGGGCATAGGGGCGGCCGCTCAATTTCTCGACCGTGAACGCCACGTTGTAGACGGGCGCGCCGCGCGGCGTGCGGCCCTGGTAGCGGCCGTGGTGGGCGTGACCGTGAACCACCGCGCTCACCTTGAAGCGGTCGATCGTTTCGGCGAGCCGTGACGAGCCGAGAAACGGGAAGATCTCCAACGGCTCGCCTTCGACGGTATCGACGATGGGCGCATAATGCAGCACCACCACCGCGCGCTCGTTGCGCACCGTGCGCATCGCGTTCTCGAGTCGGATCGCTTCGGCCATGGACTCCGCTACGAAGCTTTTGACCACGGATTCCCCGAACGAAGCGAGCATGCGGCGGCCAAAACCGCCGACGAAGCCCTTCACCCCCACGAAGGCGACGCCGTTCGCCTCGTACGACTGGCCGTTGAGCAAGTGCACGCCGGCGGCCTTCAGAATCTTCTCTACGTCTTCGACTTGGTCGGACTCGTAATCGTGATTGCCGAGCACGCCGATGACCGGGATCGAGCAGGCGCGCAACTCCTCGGCAAGAACCTCGGCCTCGCGCGGCTTGCCGACGTCGGTGAGGTCGCCGCAAAGCACCAGCACTTCCGCCTTGGCCGAGATTTCCGCGAACAATTCCCGCAGCAGCGAGCTGCGATCCTCCCTGACGTGCAGGTCACCGATGGCCGCGAAGGTGAACGCGTCGGGCTTAGCGGGCATGACGTCACTCGTTCCCCTCGCGCACGTCGGCGAACCCCCACTCCTTGACGGCCGCGGCGTAGTCGATCTCCGAGAACATTCGACCGCGGCAGATCTTCACGCGCGGGGCCGGCAGCTCGAGCTGCCGCTCGAGCCGGCCGATGAGCTCGTCCATGAGCCAGCGCGGCACGCGGTCGCGCTCGCTCGGATACGCCCAACGGAAGTTGAGCAGGTGTACCAGGAGCACCTCCCAGTGCAGGTCCATGTAGCCGAGCAGACGCCGCCAATCGATCCGATCGTGCTGCTTGAGGATGACATGCACGATATCCGCACCGTCGTAGCGATGCCGCAGCTGAACGAACGCCTTGGACCAGATCAGCTCGGTCGGCGTGATCACGCGCACCGGCACGCCGAACATGTCGACGCGCGGCGCGTGCTCGAACCATTGATCGCTCACCGCCATGGTGCCGTGCCAGGAGGCGAAGATCAGGTCGAAGAAGTGCTCGCCGCGGAAGACTTTTGCGATCCAGCGCTCGTCCTCGATTTCGACGGCGTAGCCGAGGCTCTTGAAGCGCTGCAGGATGCGGGGGTAGTCGCTCGGCTTGCACAGGATATCGAGGTCTTTGGTGGCGCGGATGATGCCGGTATAGACGCTGAGCGCATAGGTGCCGGCCAACAGGAAGGGGAGGCCGAGCTTCGAGAGCTCGCGCAACGCCTCGGCATAGAACGTCTCGGCCAACGCCGACGGCGCGGTTGGTTCGGCCGCGGCGTCGATGCTGCGAATATGGCTGACTGCTCGGGGTTCGCCTGCCATGAAATCGTCGGACAAAATGGTTGGGCGCCGGCTACGTTGGCGTCCTCGGTACCTCGACGACAATCGCATAAACTGCACAAAGTTCCCTCGCCGCGGCCTCGGCCCGCGCCCACGGCCGCGCTGCGGCATGCCCGCGCTGATCGAAAGAATAGGGATCCGGCGTGACTTGGCTCGTGCAACCTCGCCTCGTCAACGATCCATTTTCGGATCCGACGCTGTTCATCGACTTTCGCTTCGGCCGTCGCGCGCTGCTGTTCGACCTCGGCGACCTGACGGCATTGTCCGCGCGCGAGCTCAGCCGCGTCAGCCATGCTTTCGTGTCCCACACCCACATGGATCATTTCGCCGGCTTCGACCGCCTGCTGCGGCTCTGCCTGCACCGCCTCGCTCCCCTTCATCTCACCGGTCCGCCCGGCTTCCTCGATCAGGTGGAGCACAAACTGCGCGCCTATACTTGGAATCTTCTCGATGCGGGGTCGCTCGACTTCCGACTAACGGCGGCAGAATTCGACGGCGCGCGCGTCGCCCGCTTGGGCGAATTCCGCGCACAAGAGGCGTTCCGCCGGCGCCTCCTCCCCGCGCCGGCGTTGCCGGGCGCAACGCTGCTCGACGAAGAGGGGTTTCGCGTCGAAAGCGCCGCGCTCGATCACGGCACGCCCTCCCTCGCCTTTGCTTTTCAGGAAAAGCTGCGGATCAACGTCTGGCGGGAGGGGCTCGATCAGCTTGGGCTTCCGGTCGGCGCCTGGTTGAATGACGCCAAGCAAGCGATGCGACGCGGCGCGCCGGACGACAGTCTCATCCAGGTCAGCGACGATTTGTCGGTCCCGCTCGGCCGGCTCAAGCAGCACGCGCTGCGCACGGCGCGCGGGCATCGAATCGCCTACGTGGTGGACGCGGCTTTCCACGCGGCGAACAGCGCAAAAATTCTCGCGCTCGCCGGCGGCGCCGACCAGCTCTTCATCGAGACGGCATTCCTGCAGGAGGACGCGGAGCTTGCCGCCGAGAGGTGCCACCTCACCGCGGCGCAGGCCGGCATGCTGGCGGGAAAAGCCGGCGCCGCCCGCGTCGTACCGTTTCACTTCTCTCCCCGCTACATCGGGCGCGAGGATGACCTGCGGCGGGAAATGGAGGCGGCCTGGCGCGGCTGACGGTTGTTCTCGGGGCGGGGCGAAGGAATCGCACTCCCGATGGACTCGTTCTTGAGCTGCGACGAGACCACTCGAAGTTCAGCGCTAGCAAGAGTCCGCTTTGTCGTCGACCAAGGGGTAATACATGGCAATTGGGGACGCGAAGGCAGGTATGGCGAGGCCCGCGGGCAAATCGCCGTCAGACTCGAGGAACGACGGGAGAAGATGAGTATGCGCCCCTTCCGGCGACTGTTCTCCGGGCAGAGGAATCCGCGTGAACACCTCAATGCGCGCAAGGGCGCTTTCGACGACACGATGCGGGCTCTCTCCTAGAATGGCGGCTCCCGCGTCGCGAAGGAGCGGCTGCAAAGTCTTTCCCTCGTGCTGGCGCATCGCATCGGCAAATGCGGCGCTCGATGCCCGAATTAAGAACCGGCAGCATTGACGATTGAGACCGAGATCGAACAATTCGTGCGTGCGGTGACGGGAATCCACAGCGTCGCGATCCACGCCAAGGGGTGTAAACCCTTGGACGCGTGACAGGGTCGCGCGATTCCTAGGCAAAGCAAGCACGATCGGACCCGCGCCAGCGAATGCAAAGGCGCGCAGCTTGTCGTGCAGCGTCAGCCTCAAATGCGCGTCGGTCGCCTGGGCTTCGATCGCCGCATCATTCACCTCAACCTCAATCGATCGCTCGAGCCGAACGGGAAACTCGGCGAGTGCGCCGGGCACACCAGTCACCCAAGTGCCCTTCCGATCGGTGAACGTGCCGACGATCCAGCGTTTGAGCTCATCACGCGTCCACGGCAAGAGCCTCGCCCTGACTGCCAATCGATCGAGCCTCTCCGGGAGTTCGTTCCAGATAGCGAGCCGCCCTGCATCGTCCAGCCCAATCCAGCTCGCGATCTCATCGCCTGTGCGTCCGCAGCCCAAACACCATCCCATGGCGGGATCGAGCGTGCACACTCCGACACATGGCGAGTGCCGGTCGGATTGCTGTGCAGGTCTGACGTCCCTGCTCGGTCCGATATGCATGTGGCGCTGGACTCAATTATGCGGATCGTTCGTCATAGCCGAATTGGTCGAGCACGCGAAGCGTCATGTTTGCTCCGGGTGCCGGGAGCGGCCGTTCACGATGCCGATGAGTAGCCCTTCGGCGCCGCCCGCCTCAGCGTCGTTCGGCCGAGCCGTGCGCTGCCCATGCCTGCATCAGGTCGATCGGGAACGGAAACACGATGGTCGAGCTGCGCTCGCCTGCGATATCGAACAGCGTGGCGAGGTAACGCAGCTGCATCGCCTGCGGCACCGGCGCCAGGATTTGCGCCGCCTCGACGAGCTTCTGCGCGGCCTGCTGTTCGCCCTCCGCGTTGATGATCTTGGCGCGGCGCGTGCGTTCGGCCTCGGCTTGGCGGGCGATCGCCCGGACCATGCTCTCGTCGAGATCGATGCGCTTGATCTCAACCGTCGATACCTTGATCCCCCACGCCTCGGTCTGCTTGTCGAGCACGTCCTGGATGTCGGCGTTGAGCTTGTCGCGCTCGGCCAGCATCTGGTCGAGGTCATGCTNNNNTGGCTGGTGGCGGCGAGATAGTTATAGACCTGGATCACGGCTCGCTCGGCGTCGACGACGCGGAAATAAATGACGGCGTTCACCTTGACCGACACGTTGTCGCGGGAAATCACGTCCTGCGTGGGCACCTCGTCGACGATCACGCGAAGATCAACCCGCACCATCTGCTGGACGAGCGGCACGAGGAGGAAGAACCCCGGTCCCTTCGTTCCGGTGTAGCGCCCGAGCGTGAACACGACGCCGCGCTCGTATTCGCGCAGGACGCGCACCGCCGAGAAAAAGATGATCACGAGGAAGATCGCCAAAAGGGCGACGGTGGCGAGGGACAGCATAACTTTCCTCCTTGTTGTCGAGGCCTCGTCAGGCCGGCTCAACGACGAGAACGAGGCCTTCGCGTTCAACGACTCTGATGCGCTCGCCGGCTTGCAGCGGCTGCTGTGCGCGCGCGCGCCAGATCTCGCCATGCACCCGCACGCGTCCCTCTCCTCCGTCCCACGCCACGGTCTCGCCCTCGGCGCCGAGCAGCCCCTCCTTGCCTGTGACGACGGGACGGCGCCGCGAGCGCAACAGCATCGTGAGAACCAGCAGGAACAGCGCCGCGGTGATGAGCGTGGCGGCTGCCACCACCGACAACGAGAGCGCGAAGCCGGGCGCACCGGAGGGAAACATCATGATCGCGCCGATCACGAAGGCGACAACGCCGCCGATGCCGATCACGCCGAAGGAGCCGATGTGCGCCTCGGCCACCATGAGACCGATGCCGAGCAGCACCAGGCCCGCCCCGGCATAGTTGATGGGCATCAGGTTGAGCGCGTAGAGCGCTACCAAGAGGCTGATGCTCCCGATCAGCCCCGGCGCTACCGCTCCCGGATTGAGAAACTCAAAGATCAATCCGTACACCCCGATGAGCATCAAAATGAAAGCGACATTGGGATCGGTGATGACAGCGAGCAGCTCGGTCCGCCAATCCGGCCTTGCGCTCACGATCTCGAGATCCGCGGTTGCCAGGCGTTCGGCCTTGCCGCCGAGATTGACACTGCGGCCATCGATCTTGCGAAGGAGATCCGGCACGTCATCGGCGATCACGTCGATGACGTGAAGCTTGAGCGCCTCGGATGCCGGAAGGCTCACCGCCGAGCGAACGGCGTCGGCCGCCCAATCGGCGTTGCGCCCGTTGAGCTCGGCGAGGCCGCGGATATAGGCGACGGCGTCGTTGACCGCCTTGCGCGTCTCCGCATCCGCCGGTTCGCTGGAGCTGCTACTTCCCTCCCCGCCCTTGCCTTTATCCTTCTGGCCGGCGGGCTGCGGCCCCCCGGGAAGGCCCGGCGTTCCGCCCAAGCGAATCGGGGTGGCGGCGCCGAGATTGGTACCCGGAGCCATCGCGGCGATTGCGCTCGCATAGGCGATGTACGTGCCGGCGCTTGCCGCGCGCGCGCCGCTCGGCGCCACGTAGGTGGCGACGGGCACCGGCGAGGAGAGGATGGCGCGAATGATCTCGCGCATGGAGGTGTCGAGCCCGCCCGGCGTATTCATGCGCAGCACGACGAGGCGGGTGTCGGCTCGGCTGACGCCGCGCAGCTCGCGTACGACATAATCGGCAACCGCCGGACCGATGACCCCGTCGATCTCGAGCACCACGGCGTGCTGCGCCGCCGCAACTTCGCTCGCCAACAAGGGCAGGCCGATGATGGCCGCGAACAGCGCGCGTGCTAATCGGCTCGGGGCTCTATCCATGCGGCGGGCGCAGGCCTCGGTGAGCGCTGCACCCATGGGCCGCCTCCTCGTTGCACGCCGCACGGCACTTGAGGCCTCTCCTCGCAGCAATTCGGTCGCCGAAGGAGACCGGGCACGAGGGGCGGCGGGCGTTCAATCTTCACATGAGCGGCCGAATTGGGAAAGACCTTCCTGCAGATGCTCGGCCAGGAGCGGCAGGCCGAGCAGATAGGTGGGGGTGCGCTCGTTGCGGACGCGGGCCGCCTCGCTGCGTAGATCATCCCACTCCTCGACCGAAGCGTCGCCTCGCCCGAGCCAGGTCAAGGCGATGAGATCGATCTGCTCATCCTCATCGAGCCCGGCGATGAACGCCATCAGCTCGTCGTAGACCGGATCGTCGGGTTGATCCTCGAGAACGGAAATCACCCCGTCGTCCGTCGGATTGGATCCGGAATCCGGGTCGGCGACGACGTCCTTGGCCTCGAACTGGCGCGCCTTGGCGATGATGTAGCAGACCTTTTCCGACGAAATTCCTAACGTTGATGCTGCGTCCATGGCCGCACCTCGCTATGACCGCAACCTGCCGAGCGAGAGTCCTCGCTGTTCAAACATCGATTTTGCCGGAATGGTTCCCCACGCCCCGCAGCTTGGGTCTCCCAACAGCGGCGCTAAAGCGGACATGCCCCGGAGTCGCATTCGTGCCACCGCCGGTCATGGACCCCTTCTCGTAACTCAAGAAGGTCCCAGACCGTCAAACCTAGGCGTGCTAGGTTGCCGGCGCCTGATCGCTGCATAGGCGCAATTTTTCGGGGAGATATTGATGCGCATGCTTTCCAGGCGCTGCCTGCTTCTTGGTGCGCTGATCGCCCCATGGGCGGCTCATGCCCAGAACTGGCCCGCAGGCAATATCAAGATCGTCGTGCCGTACCCGCCAGGCGGGTCGACCGACATGATCGCGCGCTTGATCCAGCCGCACATGCAGCAGCGACTCGGTACGACCGTCATTGTCGAGAACCGGGCGGGCGGGGGCGGAAGCGTCGGCACTGCCGCGGTCGCAAAGTCGTCGCCTGATGGCAGCTCCTGGGTCATGGTGTTCGACAATCACGCGGCCAATCCCTTTGTTTTTCCCAACCTGCCGTTCAACACCGAGACGGACCTCGACCCGGTGCAGCTCATCGGCACCGCGCCTTATGTGCTGTCGACGAATCCTCAAAAGCCATTCAAGACACTGGCCGATGTGGTCACCGCGGCAAAGGCCAAACCGGGCACGCTGAGCTACGCAACGGTAGGAGCCGGCAGTATCGGTCACCTCGCGATGGAGCTGTTGTGGAAGCAGGCGGGCGTGCAACTCGTGCACGTACCGTATCGCGGCGGTGCCCCCGCCATGAACGATCTCATCGCCGGGCATGTTGATCTGTTCATCGCCAGCACAGCAGCATCCATTCCGTTCATTCAGGCCGGCTCGATCAGAGCGTTGACACAGTCCGGCAAGACCCGGACCTCGACGCTCGCGAATGTGCCGGCGATCGCGGAGAGCTATCCCGGATTCGAGGCGTATGCCTGGTGGGGCGTCTTTGCGCCCGCAGGCACGCCGAAGGCGATCGTCAACAAGTTCGCCGACGAGCTTGCCGCGTCCTTGCGCGACCCGCGCGTCGCCAAGCAGCTCAATGAGACACAGCAGGTGACGTTCGCGCTGGGCGGCCCGGAAGAGCTTCGGAAATTCGTCAGCGACCAGATGCGATTGTGGGGTCCGGTCGCGCGCGAACACAACATCCAAGCGGATTGAAACCTTAACATGCGCAAGCTGACGCAAGCCTAAAGCGTGCCGGATCGGTCCGGCTCAGGCGATGGCGTCAACCGGAAGCGTGCCAATGTCCAGGCGCGCGAAGCTCGCGCGCGTCGCCCCCAGCGAGCCGTCGACATCGATGGCGCGGCAGGCGTCCTCGATGACGGTCACGGCAAAGTCCTCTCGGCGCGCGTCCTCGGCCGAGTAGCGGACGCAGAAGTCGAACGCGAGCCCGGCGATAAAGATGCGCGTGAGACCGCGCTCGCGCAGATAACCGGCTAGTCCGGTGGGCGTCTTGCGATCGTTCTCGTATAAGGCGGAGTAGGAATCGATCGTCGGGCGAAAGCCCTTGCGCAACACGAGC
>VAZM01000411.1 GCA_005883135.1 Alphaproteobacteria bacterium | reverse complement strand
CCGCGTGCGAAAATGAACGAGACGGGCAACGTGGTCGAACACGCGCCGGCGCCAAGGCTCCTGCAGGCGATCGAAGTTCACGGGATCGATCTGTTTTTCCGGATGCACGACCGGAAGGTCGTGCTGATCGGCGAATTCTTCGCCGGCGAAAATCATGGGGATGCCGACCGCGGTCATGAGGCAGACGAAGGCGAGCTTGATGCGGGGCTCGGTGTCGGAGACGCCGTTATTGTTGAGCAGGTTGTAGAGGCGCTCGTTGCGAAACCCCTCGACGTCGTGGGAGGTCACGTAGTTGATGGCCTGCGCGCCGTCGGCGAACCCGATGAGACGGCAATCGATCAACTTGCGCACCGTCCATTCGAAGCTCGGCTCCTTCGCGTCGTTCTGTCCCAGGATCGCGCAGCGGACCATCCGCTTGAACTCTTCGTTCCAGAGCCCGTCGAGACGCTGCTGGCGCACGAGATCAATCGGCACCGCCAAGTCTTCGCCGACGACGAGGAAGCGTGCGTCGGCAGCCTCAGCCGGCAGGCCCTGTGCCGCCCAGCGCGAGCGCCATATCGTCCGCGCAAGGTCCTTATAGTCCTGCACGAAGTCCCAGTTCATGATGTTGGGCACGCTGTCCATGCGAATGCCGTCGATGCGGAAGTCGAGCATCCCACGCGCGAGACAGGTGAGCATGAGACGCCGCGCCGGCACCAGGCGCGCCGTTTCGCCGGCGATCGGGTCATAGCCGTCGATCCAGAAGTTGTATTTAAAGAGGTCGCCGCCGAAGTCGTCGCGCGCGTCCTCTTCCGGGTCGCCGGTGCCGCGGTGAACGTGAAAGTCGAGGAAATTGACGTAGCGATACGTGTATCGCGTGGCGAAGGCCATCACGACATCGGCGAAGAAACGAATGCCGTGGCGGTGGCAGCCGGCGACCAGTGCCGTGAGGTCAGCCGACGCGGTCGGCGAGGCGTGTCCTTTGGGAAAGCCCAAGTCGAAGTCGGCGGCGAAATAGTTGCTCGTTGCGTAGCCCCATTCGCGATCAACGAAGCTGTCGGCGGGAGGCAACAGCTCGAGCGCATTGACGCCGAGGTTTTCGAGGTGCGCCTCCCCGACCGCGAGCGCAGCCACTCCCGCGAAGTTGCTCGGCGCCGCGGCGCGCTCCACGAGCGCAAGAACGTCGCGGAACGTGCCCGCGCCGATGCTCAGCGTGCCTTCCGTCTCGATCCGGCTCCAACGCGTCGGCAGCTCGTAGATGACAAGGCGGTTGTTCTCGGCAAGCGCGTCGAGCGGGCCGTCGTTGTGCCAGTCCGGCTCCTCGCCGCCGGGGTCGCATGGGATAAGCTCGCCGTCGCGCCATTTGATCACGGCGGCGGGGCTGCGATCGTCATCGTCGAAAGGCGCCGGCGGCAGCGGCGCGCGCAGGCGCCAATCCACCGTCGCGGAGGTGGGATCCGTGCAGGCGATGCGCGCCGGCGAGGGCACCTTCGGATTGGCGTTCGTTACCTCGAACCAATAGTGATAGACGCGGCCGTCCACGAGGGAGCAGGCCGCGGCGGACACCTCCCACAAATCGGGCGACATCGGCGAAGGGGCGAGATCGAACCGGTTCACCTGCTCGAAGCTCGGCGGGTTTCCGGCGCGGAACGTGCCGATAACGAGGGCGGGCGGCGGGTTCGTGACCGCGGGTCGCCAGAGCAGGAAATGCGTCCGCTTCCTCTGCAAAAGATCAAAGCGCATCGGCTTTCCTCGGGCTGTCGCGATCCGGCACGACGCTGCGAGCGGGCCTCCGGCAGATGCTCTCCGCGGTTCTCGGACGCGCCTACCGTGGCAGACGCGGAGAAAGCCTACTGCATCGGTGCCTGGATGTTGTTGTCGCGCACGACCTCGCCCCAGCGGGCGATCTCGCGCTGGAGCAGGGCGCGGGCGGCGGCGGGCGAGCGCTCCTCCTTCGGGTAAGGCGCAACCCCGCTCTCCGCCCAAGATTTCAGGATGGCCGGATCGGCCACGATCTCCTGCAATGCCGTATTGAGTTTCTCGACGATCGTTTCCGGCGTTCCCGCCGGGGCGAACAGCGCGTGCCAGTAGAGGATCTCGAGCTTCGGCC
The DNA here is from genome assembly GCA_005883135.1 of Alphaproteobacteria bacterium. Lineage (GTDB taxonomy): Bacteria > Pseudomonadota > Alphaproteobacteria > Rhizobiales > Xanthobacteraceae > VAZQ01. The sequence continues at coordinate 1,518 of VAZM01000411.1, read as the reverse complement.
AAAGCTCCTGCACGAAGCTTGCGGCGGTGGGAAATTGCGGCGATGGCGCCTTCGCGGTGATGCCGTAGGCCTTCATCTCGCCGGCTGCGACCTGCTGCACCACGGACTGCGGCGTGGCGAAGAACAAATCGACGTGGCTGCCGGCGATGTCTTGCAGCGCCGGCGCGGCGCCGCGATAGGGGATTTGATCGACGGTGACGTGCGCCTCCTGCGCCAACAACGACGTGGCGAGATGGCCGGTGGCGCCGGCCCCGGGATGCGCCATCTTCACCACGTTCCGCTTCATGTACGCGATCAGCTCCTTGAGCGTGTTCGGCTCGAGCGTCTTGCGGCCGATCAGCACCAGCGGATTGTTGTTGATGAAGATGATCGGCGTGAGATCCCTTTCGGTATCGAACGGCAGGTGGTGGTAGAGCGAGACGTTCGCCGAAATCTGCAGATTATGCAGCAGCAAGGTGTAGCCGTCGCCCGCTGCCCGGGCGACGCGTCCGGTCGCGATGGTGGTCGCGCCGCCGGTGACATTTTCGACGATGAAGCTCTGTCCGAGCCGTTCCGACAATGCCGGCGCCAGGACGCGTGCGAGTTGGTCGGTCGGCCCGCCCGCCGGATAAGGCACGATGATGGTGACGACGCGGCTGGGATATTGCTGCGCCGGCGCCGGCGCAGCCCAGGCGAGACCAGCAATGAACATGGTGAGCACACCGACAACGCGTCGCATCGGACACCCTTTTCGGTTGGCGAGCGGCGAAGTTTACGACTGCGGTATCACGGGCAACAAGAGATAAGGCGCCTTGCCGGCGCCGAAGTGCAGCGTGTTCCGGCAGGCGAAAACGCCGTCGGGGCGGTCGTCCCGATCGGCATGGGTGAAGGGCCCGACGCCCTTCATGGGATAGGGCGCATTGGCGAGCCCGGCGTCGGTGCCGTCGTATTCGTAATCGCTGCCGCGCACGGTGAGCGCGATGTGGAAGCCGGAGGGCACGACGATCGACGTCGGCCAGATCTCGACATCGAGCTCGACCGGCTCGCCCGGCCTCAGCGGCCATTCTTCGTCGTGGGTGTGCCACGGCCGGTAGGGCAGGCTCCGCCGCGGATCGAGCCTGCGATGCGAGGCACGCAGCCATCCGAGCCCCACCGGCACGCGCGGATCATTGGAGCCGATGAACACCACTTCCTTTCCAGCGGGATCGAACACCCGCAGCACCAGGAAGAGGTCCGCGTCGGTCGTCTCCGAGGAGACCCACAATTTTGCGGTTACTGGGCCGGTGATTTCGATATCGCGTTTCATCGGCGGCGTGCGGAAGGTGAGGCCGTCGCCCGACGTGTCATAGTTCAGCGCCGCCGCGCCGGCCGGCGCGTCGGTGCCGAGCGCCAATCCGTGCGGATTTAGGAAATATTTCGTCCATTGCGTCCGCGCGAGCGGCCATTCGCGCTCGGCGCGCAGGACGAAGCGCTCGCCGGGATGGCGAATGTTGAGCGACACGCGCGGCTGCCGGTCCCAGCCGGTGTCCTCGCCCTTGA
>VAZM01000013.1:28633-30925 GCA_005883135.1 Alphaproteobacteria bacterium | reverse complement strand
CCAGGGCGTCGTGGTGCATATGCGGCTGCTCGCGGTTGATTTGACGGAAAATTGCCGTCTTGTGCTTGGTAGGCCCGCAAGCACCATAAATCGCGATTTCCGAAGCAAAGGCGAGCTCCGTGCCGGGCAGCACGCAGACCGCGGTGCCGGGATCGCTCGGAGCGGCGAACCCACGGGTGCCGGTTCCGAAATTCGTCGTTCGAAGCTTGTCGCCGACGCTCGCGGAACGCGATTTGACGTGCATCAGACTATAATCGCACATGGAATGGGACTCCTCTGTTTCACATCTGTGCGTCTAACGCGCGGAGCCGATCCTGGTTCATTGCGACGATCGTTGTTATGTCGGCCCCCCAACATACCTTCGCAGTGACTGTCGCAAACCCGTGTTGTGAGATGGCCGCGTCGCATCGCGTCCGCGAGGTTTGATTCGTGCGGACGGGTTGTAGGCAGCCGCGTCGAGAACACGAGACTCCGGCAGAAGCGAGCGGGATTGCGACGATCTCGTCGCACCGAGATCTCAGATTTTTTCCCGCAGCGCCGCCTCCAGAAGCCGCCGGCATTCGGCCAAGTCGTGGAGCGCGGCGTGCAACTTCTGCACCTCCTCGGCTGCGAGACCAGCTGCCGCAGCGCTGGTTCCGCCCGTTCCAGGCTGAGGCCGCGAGCTCTGCACCCGTTCGTGGCCGACGCCGTCGCCCGCGCTCGACAAGGGCAAAGCGTCGGCATCCTCCAGCGATGCTTGCTCGACGCCTTCATCCTGTTCGGCCGCCTGCCGGGCAGGTTGCGGCGCGCCCGGCTGCCAGACGTTCTGCACGAAATGCACGCCCTGCTCGCGCAAGAGACGCTGGACGCCGCGGATGGTGTAGCCCTCGCCATAAAGAAGATGACGGATGCCGCGTAGGAGATCGAGGTCGTCCGGGCGATAGTAGCGGCGTCCGCCGCCGCGCTTCATCGGCCTGATCTCGCGGAAGCGGCTTTCCCAGAATCGCAGCACGTGCTGCGGAACCTCGAGTTCCTGCGCCACTTCGCTGATGGTTCGAAATGCGCCCGGTGCTTTCTCCACCGCCGCTGTGCTCCCCTCAACCATGCCCGAGGTTTATTTTCGCGCGTTGGAATCAGCGTTGATGCGCTGCTTGAGGATCGCAGACGGCTTGAACACCATCACGCGGCGCGGCGAGATCGGCACTTCTTTGCCGGTCTTGGGATTGCGCCCGATCCTTTGGCCCTTCTTGCGCACCACGAACGAGCCGAACGACGAGAGCTTCACCGTCTCGCCACGCTCGAGACAATCGGTGATTTCCTTCAAGACGAGTTCGACGAGCGTGGCCGATTCGGTGCGCGACAATCCTACCTTCTGGTAGACCGCCTCGCACAAGTCCGCGCGTGTGACCGTCTTTCCCGTCATCGCCAGCCCCACCTTCGGCGATCAACATATCTCACTGAATTAAAAGACGATATTCGGTTGGACCGGGGCGGTCAACGGGGCGCAGCAGGAAGATTGCAATAAACCTTCGTCACCACCGCAGCAGTGCCGACCCCCAGGTGAAGCCGCCGCCCATAGCTTCCAGCATGACCAGATCCCCGCGCTTGATACGTCCATCCGCAACCGCCACCGTGAGCGCGAGGGGAATCGACGCGGCTGACGTGTTGCCGTGCTTCTCCACTGTCATGACGACCTTCTCGGGCGCAATCCCAAGTTTCTTTGCGCTGTCGTCGATGATGCGCTTGTTGGCCTGATGCGGCACGAACCAGTCGATGTCGTCCGCGCCATAGCCGGTGGCTTTGAAAGCGTCTTCGATCACGTCGGTGACCATGGCCACGGCGTGCTTGAACACTGCTCGTCCCTCCATGCGAAGATGCCCGACGGTTTGCGTCGAGGACGGGCCGCCGTCGACGTAGAGCTTGGACTTGTGGCGTCCGTCCGAGCGCAGATGGGTGCTGAGAATGCCGCGATCCTCGCGCGTGCCCGGCTCGCGTTGCGCCTCCAGCACGACCGCTCCGGCGCCGTCGCCGAACAGCACGCAGGTACTGCGGTCGTTCCAATCCAGGATGCGGGAGAACGTCTCGGCCCCGATCACCAGCGCACGGTCGAAGGCGCCGGTCTTGAACAGGCCGTCGACGGTGGCAAGACCAAAGACGAAGCCGGAACACACGGCCTGCAAATCGAACGCTGCGCCTCGGGTGATGCCCAGACCGGCTTGCACGGATACGGCGGTCGCGGGGAAGGTGTTGTCGGGAGTGGAGGTGGCGAGCACGATCAAATCAATCGATTGCGCGTCGACGGCGGCGGCGGCG
>VAZM01000013.1:25982-28574 GCA_005883135.1 Alphaproteobacteria bacterium | reverse complement strand
CGAATGCCGGTGCGCTGCGCGATCCAGTCGTCGGAGGTGTCCACCATCCGCGACAGCTCAGCATTGGTGAGGACCCGGCTTGGCAAATAACTGCCGCAGCCGAGCACCACGGACCGCAGTATGGTCACGAACCTGCTCCCCCGACCACACGCGCCGGAACCGCCTCATCGCGGTGACGCGTGAGGCTCTGGCCGATCTTGGCCAGCACCTCGTGGCGCACCATGTCGTAGCCGAGATCGACCGCATATGCGAAGCCCTCCGCGTCAGTGCCGCCGTGGCTCTTGATGACGATACCGTTGAGGCCCAGGAAAACCCCGCCGTTCGACTTGCGCGGATCCATCTTGTCGGCGAGCGCGCGGAAGGCGCCGCGCGCCAGGAGATAACCGAGCTTTCTCGCCACCGTGCGGTTCATCTCGTGCTTGAGATATTGACCGAGCTGCCGCGCGGTCCCCTCGGCGGCCTTAAGCGCGATATTGCCGGAAAATCCTTCGGTCACCACCACGTCCACCGTTCCCTTGCCGATATCGTCACCCTCCACGAAGCCGGCGTATGATACGACCGGCCTCGCGCACCGGCTCGAGTCCCTTGACCTCCTCGACACCGATGTTGAGCAGCCCCACGCTCGGCCGGTCGAGGCGATAGAGCACCCGCGCCATGGCGCTGCCCATCACCGCCATGTCGACCAGATGCTCGGCGTCGGCGCCGATCGAGGCGCCCAGGTCGAGCACGACCGATTCCCCCTTGAGCGTTGGCCAGAGAGCGGCGATTGCCGGTCGGTCGATGCCCGCCATGGTTCGCAGATCGATCTTGGCGGTGGCCATCAGCGCGCCGGTGTTGCCGGCAGACACGGCGGCATCCGCCTCACCGCGCTTCACGGCATCGACCGCGAGCCACATCGAGGATTTGCGACGCCCCTTGCGCAGCGCTTGGCTAGGCTTGTCGTGCATCTGCACGGCCACATCGGTGTGCATCAATTGCGAAGCCGCCTTGAGCTGCGGGCGGGAATCGAGCAGCGGCTCTACGGCGGCACGGTTGCCGAACAACAAGAATTCGATGTCGGGATGGCGGCGGAGCGACAGTTCGGCGCCTGGAACGACCACCGCTGCCCCATGGTCGCCCCCCATGGCGTCGAGCGCAATGCGAACTTTTTGGGGCATGCCGAAAGAATACCGTGTCGCGGGGACCCACAACAGGGGGCGGGACGATCATCGCTCCCCGCGGCGGTGATGTTTCTTCAGCGCGGCGAGCGCGGCGAATGGATTCGCAGAATCCTCGCCGGCCGGCGCTGATTGAAAGATTGCGTCGGGCTTGCGCGGATAGGGGTCCAGTCCGAGGATCAAAAACTCGGTCGCGATCTCGCCAAGATCGACTCCGCCGCCGATTAACGGTTCCGGCGCATCCGCGGCCGAGAGATCCACCTCTGCGCCGCCGATCGGCGGAGCCTCGGCGGGAGCGAAAACGAGGTCGATTGCCTCGTCGATTTCGTTCTTAAGCGGCTCAAGCGTGACCACGCAGGTCTGGCCGACCGTAGCCGACACGCGCCCGACCACGCGCAAGCCGCCGCGGTCGTGCAGCGCGACATCGAAGCTGGCCTGAAGGCGCGGCAACGCATCAAGCCCGGCATGCTCGGCGACCGCAGCGCACGTCTGCTGATCGGCGACGAGATCGAGATGGCGGCCACCCTCGGGCACTTCGCTGAGTGCGAGCGGCACACTCCAGGGGCCTTTGGAACGCCGTTCGGGCTTGGTCATTGCTCTACCCCGGCCGGTCGCGCCCGCAAAAGACCCCTTCCGGATCAGGGAAGGCGAACTGTCCGCGTTCAAATCCATCCTCGGCGGCGAGCCGGCGCTCCGCTTCGCGCACATACGCGGCAAGCCGGTGGGCTTCCGCGCGATGCGTGCCGCCGGCAAATACATTGCGTTGCAGCGCGGCGGCAAGCCGGTCGTCGCCAGGCGCATCCAATGCCGTCCGATAGGCCGCTTGCCGGCCATAAAACGCCTCGCCGATCCGGCGCATCCTCCGCGGCACGGCGAGATCGCCCACACCCATTTCGCGCATGTTGTCGTCCATATCCCGGCAAAACTGATCAAAGAGGCTTTGCCCGAACTGGCGAATCGGCCCTGCTTCACCCTCCAAGCGCCGCAGAAACAGCACAGTATGCAGCATGATCATTTCCAATCGGCCGTTAGCCGTGTCGGGCACGCCGTAGAACTGGTAAAAGGCGGGGGCGCGCGCCTGTGCCACGATCGTGCCATAGAGACGCGCGATGCTATCGTCTCGCGGGGTGCGGCGAAACAGCTTCAATATCATCGGGTTAGCTTGGCGGCCGGAGACCGGGTCAAGGACCGAAGGGGAAGCTGATAGCGCCTACGAGGTCAATGCGCCAGCGTCCGCCGCAATGATATGGGGTCATGGGCCGCATGAACAAATCGAACCGCCTGCCCCGCAGGGCTGCCGCGACCGTTGCGGCGGTGGCGGCAATCGCGGTGCTGCTCGGCGGCTGCTTCTCGGAGACCTATCAGCGCGGCTACATCGTGCCCGACGGGGCACTGGAGCAGATTCCCATCGGATCGACGCAAGAACAGGTTCTGA
>VAZM01000013.1:13220-25953 GCA_005883135.1 Alphaproteobacteria bacterium | reverse complement strand
GGCCCATTGGCTTCATGCCGCAGCAAGTCATCGACCAGCGCGTCATCGCCGTCTATTTCGACAAGAATCGCCGGGTGGAGCGCCTCGCCAATTACGGCTTGAAGGACGGCAGGGTGTTCGACTTCGTCAGCCGCGCCACCCCGACCGGCGGCAAGGACGTCGCCTATCTCAACGCCCTGTTCAAAATCTTCTAGACCGCGCGTCAATATCGTAATCGGGGAGCGCGGGCGTCAACGCCAGTGCGCGAGCACGGCCAGCAACAACAGCGCCACGATATTGGTGATCTTGATCATCGGGTTGACTGCGGGACCGGCCGTATCCTTGTAAGGATCGCCGACCGTATCGCCGGTCACCGCCGCCTTGTGCGGCTCCGAACCCTTCCCGCCGTAATGGCCATCCTCGATGAACTTCTTGGCGTTGTCCCACGCTCCGCCGCCTGAAGTCATCGAAATCGCGACGAACAGGCCGGTAACGATCACGCCGAGCAACATTGCACCGACCGCGGAAAAAGCCGCCGAACGGCCGGATCCAGTAGATCAGGAAATACGCGACGATCGGCGAGAGCACCGGCAACAGAGAGGGAACCACCATCTCCTTGATCGCGGCCTTGGTGAGGAGATCAACGGCGCGGCCGTAATCGGGTTTATCGGTGCCTTGCATGATGCCGGGCTTCTCGCGAAATTGCCGGCGCACCTCCTCCACGATCGCGGACGCCGCACGTCCCACCGCCGTCATGCCCAGCGCGCCGAACAGATACGGCAGCAGGCCGCCGAACAAAAGTCCCGCCACGACGTACGGATTATTCAACGAGAAATCGAGCTGAACACCCTGGAAGTACGGATTGCTCGCCCCGTTGGCGATGAAGAATTTCAGATCCTCGTTGTAGGCGGCGAACAGAACGAGTGCGCCCAAGCCGGCCGACCCGATGGCATAGCCCTTGGTCACGGCTTTGGTGGTATTGCCCACGGCGTCGAGCGCATCGGTTGATTTGCGCACCTCCTTGGGCAGCCCGGCCATTTCCGCAATGCCGCCGGCGTTGTCGGTGACCGGGCCGAAGGCGTCGAGCGCCACCACCATGCCGGCGAGCGACAGCATGGTGGTCACGGCGACCGCGATCCCGAACAGGCCGGCGAGCTTGTAGCTGATCAGAATGCCGGCGATGATCACGATGGCCGGGAGCGCGGTCGCTTCCAACGAGACGGCGAGGCCTTGGATGATGTTGGTACCGTGGCCCGTGACCGACGCCTTGGCGATTGACTGCACCGGGCGGTAATTGGTGCCGGTGTAATATTCGGTGATCCAAATGATCAAGCCGGTGACGATCAGGCCGACCACGCCGCAGACGAACAGCGATGTGCCTGAATAAGATTGCCCCGCCACTGTGCCAAAACCGACCAGAAGGTGAGTGACCAGAGCTACGCCCGCGAGCGAGAGCACGCCAGTGACGATGACGCCCTTGTACAGCGCACCCATGATCGACTGGCTCGGGCCGAGCTTGACGAAGAACGTACCGATGATGGAGGTGATGATGCATATGCCGCCGATGGCGAGCGGATATATCATCATCTTGAGCAGCACGCCGGCGCCCGCCGTGCGGAAAAAGATCGCCGCGAGCACCATCGTGGCGACCGTGGTCACGGCGTAGGTCTCGAACAGATCGGCAGCCATGCCGGCGCAATCGCCGACGTTGTCGCCTACGTTGTCCGCGATCGTCGCCGGGTTACGCGGATCGTCCTCCGGAATCCCCGCTTCGACCTTGCCGACGAGGTCGCCCCCCACGTCCGCCCCTTTGGTGAAGATGCCGCCGCCGAGGCGCGCGAAAATCGAAATCAGCGATGCGCCGAAGCCGAGCGCCACGAGCGCATCGATGACGGTACGATCGTCGGGGGCCAAATGGCGCGTGCCGACCAGAAACCCGAAGTAGAGGGTCACGCCGAGGAGCGCGAGCCCAGCCACCAAGAGCCCGGTGATCGCACCGGCTTTGAACGCGAGTTCGAGGCCATCGGCGAGCGAATGGATCGCCGCCTGGGCGGTGCGCACATTGGCACGCACGGATACGTTCATGCCGATGAAGCCCGTCGCCCCCGAAAGCACAGCGCCGATGAGGAACCCGATCGCCACCGACCACCCGAGGAAATACGCCAAGATGAAGAAGATCACGATTCCGACCAGGCCGATCGTGGTGTATTGGCGTTTGAGATAAGCTTGTGCGCCTTCGCGCACGGCCGCCGCGATCTCCTGCATTCGCGGACTGCCCGGATCGGCGGCGAGCACTGAGCGGATCGCCCAGACGGCGTAGAGGACGGCGAGCACGCCGCAAAGGACGATCAGCCAAAGAGCGCTCATTGTTGAAACCTCGTTGAGATACGGCCGAGCGAATGGCGGCCGCGCGTGCGTCATTGCCCTGCGCGGCGCCAAGGCGCGGCGCGAAGCGGCGCGGACATTGCCAAAAACGGCTACGCCACGCAACGCTCGAAAGTGCCGTCGTATCGGGTTGTCAGCGGCCGGCGGCGTTGATAGCCGGGTTCACCCTCGGCAGGCTCCAGGGACCCGCCCCGAATTGCGGCTGGCGGTTGTCCATCTTTCGCACGTCCCGCTCCATCTCGAGGCAGGTGAGCCATTCGACGTAGCTCGGCAGGTAGACGTTCGTTCGCATGCACTGCCTCTTATCGGCGGCGGAGTAGGTCGCGCGGTCCTTGACGATCTGATCGCGTGCCTTTTGCTCGGAATCGAGGCACGCGTTGACGTCCTGCTCCGTTGTCGTACCGCCCATCAGGCTGACCATTGCACCGGCGGCAGCCTGGCAGGTTTTCTGAATATCGATGCCGGGCACCTCCTTGCGTCCTGTTGCATCGAGCGCGGCGGCGCGTTGGCGTGCCTCGGCGACGTGCGCGCCGGAGCCAAATTTCTGAACGTAGCTGGTGAATGCGGCGGCGGTGCCGGAGCGCTGCGCCTCGGCCCAAGCCTTCTCGTCCTCGTCCTTGCGGGCTTGCTCTTCGAGCCCGGCGATGCGCTGGCGTGCCTCGGCAACGTGGGCGCCGGACGCGAACTTCTGAATGTAGTCCGTGAACGCCGCGGTGGTGCCGGTGCGCTGCGCGTCAGCCCAAGCCTTCTCGTCAGCCTCTTTACGGGCGTGCTCTTCGAGCGCGGCCAGGCGCGCGCGGGCCTCGGCAACGTGCGCTCCGGAACTGAAGTTTTGTGTGTACGAGGTGAACGCCGCGGCGGTGCCGGCGCGAACGGCATCGGCCCAGGCCTTCTCGTCCGCCTCCTTGCGGCTCAGCTCGGTCACGCGTTGGCGCGCCTGGGCGACGTGTGCCCCGCCGCCGAAATTCTGGATATATGCCATGTAGGCTGCGGCCGTCCCGGTCTTCTCGGCGTCGGCCCAGGCTTTCTCGTCGGCGTCCTTACGCGCCTGTTCATTGAGCGCGACGATGCGCTGGCTTGCCTCAGAGACGTGCGCCCCGGAGCCGAAGTTCTGCAGGTATGCGGTATACGCCGCCACCGTGCCGGTCTTCTCGGCCTCGGCCCACGCCTTCTCGTCCGCCTGTTTTTGCGCCTGCTCGTCAGCCGCCTGCTGCTGCGCTGCCGGCGGCTGCGAATCGGAAGATTGGCCGCAACCCGAGACAAGAGTGGTGGCGGCGATAGCGGCAACAATTGTCGCCTGCAGAAATAGAGTGTGTAGGGTGGGTTTGGCCCGCTGCGCCAAATCGTCGATCATGGCCGGCCTTCTTCCGCCTCGCGTCGGCGGCAGTCTCGAGCATACCTCAAAGCCGGATATGGTCTAAGGGCTCTCTGAGGACAAGGTCTGTTTGCGCAAACTTAACTGGGCCTTCGTCGCGATCCAGGCCAGGCGCAGAATCAGGCCGTTGCTCCCGGCAGGCATACATAACGCCAAACCGCAGCCTTGTCGGGGTGCGGCGCATCCGGGAGCCGCGCCGCTTGCCCATTTCGCCACGATCGGCAGCGCAGACATCAGAAATGCAAGGCACCCGGATGCCGCACCGTCACCGCGGGCGCTTGCGCCGGCCGCAGCGCACCGATCTGACCAAGTGAGGATTTGATCTCCTCGATCATGAGATCGATCACGTGGAGTGGGCCTTCCGCGCCTAGGGCGCCAAGGCCCCACAGAAAGGCCTTGCCGGCAAACGCGGCTTCGGCGCCAAGCGCGAGCGCGCGCACCACGTCGAGCCCCGAGCGCACGCCGCTGTCCAGCATCACGGTCGCCCGGCCGCCGACGGCGCGGGTAATGGCCGGAAGCACGTCGATGGGCGCCGGCAGGGCTTCGACCTGCCGTCCGCCGTGGTTCGACACCACGATGCCGTCGACTCCGAGCGACACGCATCTTTCCGCGTCGGCCGGGTGGAGAATCCCCTTGATCACCAACGGACGCTTCCAGCGCTCGCGATAGCGCGCGACCTCGTCCCAAGTGAAGGCGCCGCCCATTTCACGCCGCACGAAGGCTGCGACGTCATCCACGTTTGCGGTGTCGGCGGTGTAGGGCTTGAGATTGCCGAAGCGCGGTTGCCCGTGTTTCCACAGCGATCTGAGATAGCCGGGCGAGGTCAGAATGCCGGCGAACATGCGCAGATCCGGCCGGAACGGCGATGTGATGCCGGCCGCAACCTCGCGCGGGCGCGTGGTGCGCACCGGCACGTCGGCGGTGAGAACCAGGACATGGACACGGGCGGCCTCGGCGCGGCGGACAAGATCGAAGCCGATAGCGTGCTCGTTGCGGGAGCAGCGATAGAGTTGGAACCAGAGCACGTCGGGCGCAATCTCGGCTGCGCGCTCGAGCGTCATGCCGCCGACCAGGCCGAGCACATAAGGCACACGCGCGCGCTGGGCCGCGGCGGCGAGATGCCGGTCGGCGCCGGGCCATACGATCGAGGGACCCCCCATGGGCGCGACGCCGATCGGCGCCGAGTAGCGCCGGCCGAACAGCTCAACGCCGACCGGGGGCAAGGCCGTGGTCACGCCATAACGCGGCACGAGCTCGACGGCATCGAAGGCGCACCAGTTGCGGGCGATGCCGCCGTCGGCGCCGGCGCCACCGTCCATGTATTCGAAAGCGAAGCGCGGCACATGCCGGCGGGCATGCCGGCGCAGATAAAGGACCGTCGGAAAGCGTCGATGCAGGTTGACAAAGCGCGGATTGTCGGCCGGCACGTAGTCTTGCGCGGGCAGCGGGACCAAAGCAGTCGTGTCCTGCATGGGTGGCTTTGCCCTTTCCCGCGGGATTATAGCAATGAAGCGAAGGGCGCGAGCTTTGCCATTGCCGCTCAGAAATGGCTGAACGACTTGCGCGAGAAGGCGAGCGGCTCACCGTCCGAACCAAGAAAGCGCGCTCCCCCCTCCCCGGCCGCCACCACCCCGATCTCGCTGATTGGTACACCTGCCGCCGACGCTTGCTGTCGCAACGTTTCGATCTTATCCGCTGGCACGCAGGCCAGAACCTCATAGTCGTCCCCGCCGGTGATGATCGTTTCGATCAGCGCAGGCTCCTTGGCGAGGGCTGCGCGTGCGCCGGCGGAGAGCGGAACGCGCGCCACCTCGATATCCGCGTTCACGGCGGAGGCGCGGCAGAGCTTCGCGAGATCTCCGGCGAGGCCGTCGGACACGTCCATGGCCGCGGACGCGTGCGCGCGGAGAATTTCGGCGATGGCAAGGCGCGGTTGCGGCACAAGGTAGCGCTGCTGAAGGTTATTGCTCGCTTCGCGCCCAAGGCTCCAGCGCTCGGCGGCTGCCATATCGTTCCGCAGCAGCAAGCCCAACGCGGCGTCGCCGATCGTGCCGGTGACCACCACGCGGTCGCCGGCGCTGGCGCCGGCGCGGCGCAGCATCTTCCCCTGCGGTACCGCGCCGAGCGCGGCGATCGAAATCATGATCGGTCCCGTGGTGCTGTCGGTATCGCCGCCCAATAGCGGGCAGCCAAAGGCCTCCGCGTCCGCACCCAGCCCGCGCGCGAAGGGCGCGAGCCATGCGTCGCCGATCTCGCGGGGCAGCGCCAGTGTGAGCAGGAAGCCAAGGGGCGTTGCGCCCTTGGCCGCAAGGTCGGACAGATTCGCGCGCAGCGCCTTCTTGGCTACTGTATCGGGCGGGTCGTCGGGGAAAAAATGCACCCCGGCAACGATGCCGTCCGCCTTGAGCACGAGGTCGCACCCCGCCGGCGGCGCGAGCGCCGCCGCGTCATCGGCGAGTCCAAACGCGCCGGGATGCTTGGCGAGCGGCGCGAAGTAACGCGCGATCAGGCGATCCTCGCCGGACTGCGCTGCGCGGTCGTTGCTCATCGCCATCGGCTGCCGGAATGGTCCGTCAAGTGACTGGTCGCAGCCGCCATGATAGCCTCGCCGAGAGGCAAATAAGCAAGATTCCTGACGCGTGATGGAAGCGTTCGACCTCTATTCGCCGGCAATCGATGCCAATCCTTTTCCGTACTACGACGTGCTGCGTGAGCGACATCCCTGCTACTGGAGCGAAAGCGGCAAGCTGTGGATTCTCTCCCGCTACCACGACATCGTTCAGGCGGCGCGTGATTGGGAGACCTTCTCCTCCTCACAAGGCAATATGATCGACGAGCTACCCGGCCGCGCCGGCGCGACGCTGGGAACGACCGATCCGCCCCGGCACGACCGACTGCGGGCACTGAGCCAAGCCGCGTTCGCGCGCAAGAACAGCGAGCAACTGGTCGCGCCCACTCTCGAGATTGCCGACCGCGCGCTCGCGCGCATATGCGAACAAAGGGAGTTCGAGTTCATCAACGATTTCTCCAGCCAGATCACCGTCGGCCTGCTGTTCCGCACCATGGGCCTGCCCGAGCGCGATCACGCCGAAATCAGACGCAAGGTGATCCTAGCGGTTTCGACCGACAAATCGGTCAAGGGTCGCACCGCCGAGCACATCGCCGCCTTCCAAGAGCTCAGCGCCTTCCTGACCGCCGAGGTGGCCGCGCGCCGCGCGAAACCGACAGACGATCTCATCACGCATCTCGCCGAAGCCGAGATCGACGGCGACCGGCTGAGCGAGCGCGAGGTCGTGCTTACGACGGCAACCTTTGTGATGGCAGGAGTAGAATCGCTCTCGAGCTTCATGAGCATGTATGCACTGAATCTGCATGATTATCCGGACGCGCGGCGCCGCATCGTGGCCGACCCCGCGCTGATCGAACCGGCAATCGAGGAGTCGCTGCGCTTCAACACGTCGGCGCAGCGTTTCAAGCGCACCGTCATGCGCGAGGTCGCTCTGCACGGCGAAACCCTGCGCGTCGGCGACAAAGTGGCCTTGGCGTTCGGATCCGGAAATCGCGACTGGCGGAAATTTCCCGACCCGGATGTCTACGCCATCGATCGACGGCCGCAGGGGCATCTCGGCTTTGGCTCCGGCAAGCACTTCTGCCTGGGCAGTCAGATGGCACGGCTGGTCACCGCGGTGGCAATGCGGCGGTTCCTCGAACGCGTGCCGGATTACCATCTTACGGTCGACGAGATCGCGTGGAACTCGTCATCGAATTTTCGCAGCCCTGCCGCCTTGCCGTTCGCAATTGACTGAACGAGCGAGTGCGCACGTCAGTGCGGGGGCGGCGCAAACTCGGCCGCACGAAACTGCCGCGCGATCTGATCGAGCACGGCATTGACCATGCCGGTCTCGTCCTTGTCCACGAAGGCATTGGCGACGTCGACATACTCGGAGACGACGACCCGCGCCGGCACATCGCTGCGATGCCCGAGCTCATAGGCTCCCGCGCGCAGCACGGCGCGCAAGATCGCTTCGATGCGCTTGAGTGGCCAGCTCTGCGACAGCGCCTTGTCCACCAGCGGGTCGAGGCTGCGTTGCTCCCGGACCACGCCCGAAACGACATCGCGAAAGAAGGCCGCTTCGGCCGGCAAATATTGCGCCCCCTCCACCTCGCGGCCGATCCAATGGCTCTCGAACTCGGCGAGGATGTCGTTGAGCCCCGTGCCCGCGATGTCCATCTGATAAAGCGCCTGCACCGCGGCGAGGCGAGCGGCGCCGCGGCGGTTGGCCTTGCGTTCATCCTTCCAAGCGCCGCTGCGAGCCATGCGTCACCTCGTCGCGACACGGCGCTTGAGCCGTACGAGCGAAAGCGCCGCCCGCGCCGCATCGCCGCCTTTGTCGCCCTCCTCCGGACGCGCGCGCGTCCAGGCCTGCGCGTTGGTGTCGACGGTGAGAATACCATTGCCGATCGGCAGGCGCCGCGCGACGGATAGATCGAGCAGTGCGCGCGCCGATTCCTGCGATACGATTTCGAAATGCAGCGTCTCGCCGCGAATGACGCAACCGAGCGCAACCGCGCCGTCGTAGGGTCGCCCTGAACGCTCGGCGGCATCGGCCGCGATCGCGATGGCCGGTGGGACCTCGAGCGAGCCCGGCACGCTAACGCGGTCAAAGACTGCACCGGCCTTTTCTAGCGCGCGCGTGGCGCCCGCGAGCAAAGCGTCGGCGATATCCTCGTAGAAGCGCGCCTCCACGATGAGGATGCGCGCGCCGTTGAGGTCGCCGGAATCGCCGTCGGGCGCATCGTTGCCGACGGAGCGGCGGCGCTCGGCCATGACCAGTCTCCAGTGTCGAGCGGTCGTAGCAAGCAGGGCGCGCCGGAACAAGTGAGTGCCGCTCGAGGCCTTACGGATGCTCCACCAGCCGCGCCAGATAGCGCGCCATGAGGTCGACCTCGAGATTGACCGCGTCACCGGCAGCGAGCTGTCCGAGCGTCGTCACCTTCAGCGTGTGCGGAATGATCAGCACCGAAAACGTGGGATCCGCGACATCGTTGACGGTCAGCGACACCCCGTCGAGCGCTACCGAGCCCTTGGCAGCGATAAAACGGGTAAGCGCCTGCGGCGCGCGCAAGGTGAAGCGCGCCATGTCGGTCAAGTCCTCGCGCGTGACCACGCCGGCGAGGCCATCGGCATGACCGGCGGTCATGTGGCCGCCGAGTTCGTCGCCGATTTTCAGCGCGCGCTCGAGATTGATGCGCGTGCCCCGCCGCCAGCTGCCGACCGTCGTCAGGCGCAACGTCTCGGCGGCGGCGTCCACCGAAAACCAGCCGAGGTTGCTCTCCTTGCCGCGCGCGACCACGGTCAGGCAGACGCCGCTGCAGGCGATCGATGCGCCGATGCCGATGCTGTCCGGATCATAGCCGCAGGCGATCGTGAGGCGCGCCAGCCCCTGCGCGCGCGGTTCGACCGCAATCACCTCGCCGATGCCGGTGATGATGCCGGTGAACATGTCAGGCCCGCTCGAGTGTCTCGACCGTGTCCGCCCCAATGGCTTCGCTGCTGAGTGCCTTGAGCCGCGGCGACCGAGTTAATGCGGAAAGCGGGAGCCCGTCGAGGGCATCGATCCCTTCCGGGCCGATCACGTTCGGCGAGCGAAAAAGCGCGACCTCATCGACCAGATCGGCGCGCAGAAATGCGGCCGCGAGAATGGGGCCGCCTTCGACCATCACCCGCGTGATGCCACGTCGGGCCAAAAGCTTGAGCATCTCGGCGAGGTCCAGCCTGCCGCCCGTCGCCGCCACGCGCGCAACATCGGCACCTCGGGCCTTCAGCGCCTGCTCGCGCAGCGGATCTGCGCCCTCGCTGGCGACGACCCACAGCGGCACCTGCCGCGCGGTCGCAACGAGCTTGCTCGCCAGCGGCAGCCGTAGGTCTCCATCGAGCACGACACGCACCGGCGACGACATTCCCGGCAGACGGCAGGTCAGCAGCGGATCGTCGGCGATGACGGTGCCGATCCCGGTGAGCACGGCATCGCTCCTCGCGCGCATCAAATGCACCCGCGCGCGCGCCGCCTCGCCGGTGATCAGCGTAGGGCTGCGGTCGGAGCGGGCGACTTTGCCGTCGGCCGACACGGCGAGCTTGAAGATCACGTGCGGCCGGGCCGCCTCGATGCGCCGGATGTGGCCGGCATGCGCCCTCCGCGCCTCCTCCGCGCCAATGCCGACCTCGACGACGACGCCGGCTTCGGCCAAGCGCCAATGCCCTGCGCCCGCGACTTCCGGATTGGGATCGACCAGCGCGGACACCACGCGCGCGATGCCGGCTTTGATGATGGCGTCGGCACAGGGCGCCGTCTTGCCGTAATGCGAGCACGGCTCGAGCGTGACATAGAGCGTGGCCCCGCCCGCAGCCGAGCCGGCGCGGACGAGCGCCTCGGTTTCGGCATGCGGCCGGCCGCGCGGCTGGGTCCAGCCGCGACCGACGATGACACCGTCCTTCACGATCACTGCGCCGACCGCGGGATTGGGCCAGGCGCGACCCAGCCCGCGTCGGCCAAGCGCGCGCGCGAGCGCCATGAATCGGGCGTCTTCCGCGCTACTCATGGTCGGCATCGCTCAAGGCATCAAATTCCAACTTCGCTCGCGGGGCCGTCAGTGTGCCATGAGTACCGGCAGTTCCGTGTTGCTCAGGATGTGCCGGGTCGTGCCGCCGAAGATCATCTGCCGCAATCTACTCTGTGTGTAGGCGCCCTTGATTAGGAGGTCGCAGCCCAATGCCTTGGCGTGCGCCAAGATCGCTTCACCCGTGAGGCGGCCATCAAGGCCGACGGTCAACGGCTTTGCCGGCACCCCGTTCAATTGCAGGTAGCGGCACAGTTGCTGTCCCGTGGGGCCCGGTACCGCTGCTCCGCCTTCGACCGTCAACACTGTCACCCGGTTGGCGCGCTTGAGAATCGGCATCGCAAAAGCCGTGGCGCGCGTTTGCTCGGTGCTGGAATTCCATGCGATCAAGACATTGACGCCGATCTCCGGCGGCGGCGAGGGCGGTGCGATTAAGACAGGCCGGCCGCTCTCAAACAATCCAGCTTCAAGTGTAGTCATACGCGGGCCCTTCGGATCGCGACCGGGCTTACCCAACACAATGACATCGAACACGCGGCCGTGGCTGCCGACAAAGTGGTCACCCTCAGGGGCGTTTTCCAACCAACCGCTTGACGGAGGTTTGCTGTCGGCTGCCAGCGGGAGGCCTTGCTCCTGCATGAAGCTTTTGAACAGGCTTCGGCTTCGTTTCTCGTTGTCCACGATCTCCTGCTCCAATGCCGGTATCGGCAGAGGACCGACGTCGCCGAGCGCGAAGGCACTGGGCATCGCAACTCGCAAGGCGAACCCTTCGACGTAACTGTCGAATTTCCGTGCGAGAAGGAGAGCGACGCTCAAGCTTGAGTTCATCAGATCATGATGTTCGACCGGGACAAGGATGGTCTTGAAGCTCATGGCGATCTCCAATCGTGTCGCAGCTCGCCCGGCGTGCGCGAATGGATGGATGAGGCTTCTCGCCGTCTGCGCGCGATCAACGGAAGAGCGATCGGCACATTTTCTTGCGAACTTGCCAAAGGCTATTCTAACCGAAAAAGCAGAGATTTTGCCTGCGGCCTTCAATCACGGACAGGTAGGCGCTAGCCGAGCCTCTCGAGCCATGGCGTCTTTTCGGAGCCTTTGGGCTCATTTCCTGACCGCCGCGCCTGGCTTGCCGTCCTCCGACAGTTCGTCGAGCACACTTTCGAAGTCCTTGGCTTCGCGGAAGTTTCGATAGACCGATGCGAAGCGCACGTAAGCAACGTCGTCGAGCGCGCGCAGCGCCTCCATCACCATCTCGCCGACCGTCTCGGAAGAAACCTCGCTCTCGCCCTGGCTCTCAAGTTCGCGCACGATCTTGGAGACCGCCTGATCGATGCGCTCGGGCTCCACGGGACGCTTGCGTAATGCGATCTGCACCGAGCGCAGCAGCTTGTCCCGGTCGAAGGGCACGCGGCGCCCATTGCGCTTGATCACCACCAGCTCGCGCAATTGCACGCGCTCAAACGTGGTAAAGCGGAAATTGCAGGCGAGGCATACGCGGCGGCGGCGGATAACGGAGGAATCCTCGGTCGGCCGCGAGTCCTTGACTTGCGTATCCAGGCTGCCGCAGTTCGGACAGCGCATGGGGTGTTCCTCTCAGGGCGTTCGCTCGCTCACCGTTGTCTCGCGTCATGCCCGAAGCGTGCGTCCGGCCATCAAAGCCTTCCTAGCCGCCGCGCTCGGACCCCGCTCGCATGCGCCTCGTCCGCGATCGTCCGCCTCCGGGGACGATGACACGTCATCCGTTGTAAATCGGAAATCGGCTGACGAGCGTCCTCACCTTCTCGCGCACAGCGGCCTCGGTGACCGAATCCTCTTCCACGCCCTTGCGCGAGAGGGCGTCGAGCACCTCCACGATCAGCTCACCCACCTCTTGGAACTCGGCAATACCGAAACCGCGGCTCGTGCCCGCGGGGGTGCCAAGCCGCACTCCCGAGGTCACCGCCGGCTTCTCGGGATCGAAAGGCACGCCGTTTTTGTTGCAGGTGATGCGAGCACGGCCGAGCGCCAGTTCCGCCACCTTGCCGGTCAAACGCTTTGGCCGCAGATCGACCAGCATGAGATGCGTGTCGGTGCCGCCGGAGACGATGTCGAGGCCTCTCGACTTGAGCGTTTCCGCCAGCGCCTTGGCGTTGGCGACGACGTTGCGGGCATAAAGCTTAAAGGCCGGGCGCAACGCTTCGCCGAATGCCACCGCCTTGGCGGCGACCACATGCACCAACGGTCCGCCCTGAAGGCCGGGAAAGACCGCAGCGTTGAGCTTTTTCGCGAGTTCCTCCTCGTTGGTGAGAATGAAGCCCGAGCGGGGGCCGCGCAGCGTTTTGTGCGCGGTCGAGGTGACGACGTGGGCGTGCGGGAACGGATTGGGATGGACCCCGC
>VAZM01000013.1:0-13087 GCA_005883135.1 Alphaproteobacteria bacterium | reverse complement strand
AGCCGGCAAAATGCGCCATGTCGACCAGCAACTTGGCCCCGACCTCATCGGCGATGTCGCGGAAGCGACGGAAATCGAGAATCCGGGGATAGGCCGATCCACCAGCAATAATCACCTTCGGCCGATGTTCGTGCGCGAGCCTTTCCACCTCGTCGAAGTCGATCCGGTGATCGTCGCGTCGCACGCCGTAAGGAACGGGTTTGAACCAGCGCCCCGACATGTTGACGGGAGAGCCATGGGTGAGATGGCCGCCGGCGGCGAGGTTGAGGCCCATGAAGGTGTCGCCCGGCGCCATCAGTGCCATGAAGGCGGCGGCGTTCGCCGAGGCGCCAGAGTGCGGCTGGACGTTTGCGAATCTACATCCGAAAAGCTTGGTAACGCGTTCGATGGCAAGGCTTTCTGCCACATCGACATGTTGGCATCCGCCGTAATAGCGCCGCCCAGGCAGGCCTTCCGCGTACTTATTGGTCAGAACTGATCCCTGCGCTTCCAGCACCGCCTTGCTGACGATGTTTTCCGAGGCGATGAGCTCGATCTCATCGCGCTGGCGGGAGAGCTCGCGCCTGACGACGTCGGCTATCTCGGGGTCGGCCTCGGCCAACGGCACCGTGAACAGGTTGGCGGCATCGGCGGGGGCTCGAGACGGATCGCGCATGGACATCACGCTATTGGGGCTGACCCTCCACGCCCGGAGGGTCGTTGCGCGATAGCATACCCGCTCTGGAGCGCCAAGTTATGGCGCCCCGACGCGACTGGGTTGCCCACATCTAGCGGTCGATGGTGGGCGGTGATCTGAGGCCGCCGAAACGAAGGATCCGACGACGAGAGCGCACCGGCGGCCTCTTCCCAGTCCGAAAAAAGGCCCCGGCAATGCGCCGGGGCCAGGGCCGACAACTACCGGAACGGAGGTTAGAGCCGGTAGAGGATCTGGTCGGTCCAAAACCTTTCGAGGCGCTGCAGCGACTTGTTGAGGGTCGCGAACTCGTCGCAGTGGATGCCGCCAACCTGGGCCACGGTGGCCACATGCTTCTGATAGAGCATCTCTACAATGTCGCGCACCTCGCGCCCTTTGTCGGTGAGCTTGATACGGACCGAGCGGCGGTCGATGCGTGAGCGCTGATGATCGAGATATCCCATCTCCACTAGCTTCTTGAGGTTGTACGATACGTTGGAGCCGAGATAATAGCCGCGCGTGCGCAGCTCGCCGGCAGTGAGGTCTTTCTCGCCGATGTTGTACAAAAGCAGCGCCTGCACCGCATTGCGAACTCGTCCTTGATCACATCGAGGAGGCGACGATGCAGCCGCTCGACCAAAGTCAAGGTCTCGAGATAGTGCGGACGGACGTGCTCGACGCGCGGTTCGCGCTCAGCCGGTTCCATCGCCTTCGCGACGCTGTTCAACATAACACCTTCCCCATGGCTTATCATTTTTGACGGCGAGGTTTCGTTCCCCTCGCTCGACGTGGAGGCTACAACGCAGCGTCTAAAATCGCTTTAATCAACACGCTAAAGAGAAGGTTTATCGGTCACGGTGAATGGTCCATTGATGCCGTGCCGGTGAGCCGGGCCCGTAACGTTTGATTCATGCTGCGCTGCCCGGTTGGCGAAGCCCGAACGCAAAACCGTTGCGTGATGCGGCGATCATGCCGTGGCAGGCGTGCCGGTATTTTGCTCTTCCCTGCTGCAACCGGTTTCGCGGTCCGAGCGTAAAGAAGCGATGAGCAGAAAAGGTTGATGAAATGCGTCGGCGCAAGCTGGGTCGATTACGATCGCTTCACCATTATTGCAGCTATTTCGGTCTAAGCCGCGGCCCCGCGGCGCAGAGCAATCTCAAGTTGCGCCGCAGAGCGGCACATGGCGAGAAGGCGCAGCGCGGCCTCAGTCCCCGCGCAGGTAACGAATGATGCCGGAAAAATCCACGCTGCTGTCGCCGCTCTCGATGAAGCGCTCGTAGACCGCGGCGGCGCCGGCGCCGAGTGGCGTGGTGGCGCGGGTCGCGCGCGCGGCGGCTTGGGCAAGTTTCAAATCCTTGAGCATCATGGCCGCGGTGAACCCCGCTTTGTAGTCGCGGTTCGCAGGCGAGGTCGGCACCAGCCCCGGTACAGGACAATAGCTGGTCATTGACCAGCATTGCCCCGACGACTTCGAGGAAATGTCGAACAGCTTTTGCGCCTCGAGTCCGAGTTTTTCCGCGAGCAGGAAGGCCTCCGAGACGACGATCATCGACGCGCCGAGGATCATGTTGTTGCAAATTTTTGCCGCCTGGCCGTTACCCGGCCCGCCGGCATGCACGATGGTCTTCCCCATTGTCTCCAGCAGCGGCCTCGCCCGTTCAAACGCCGCATCGTCGCCGCCGACCATGAAGGTGAGCGAGGCCGCCTCTGCGCCCGCCACACCGCCAGAGACCGGGGCATCGACCATGGCGAGTGCTTTGTCCCGCGCGGCCTGCGCCACCTCGCGCGCCGTCGCAACGTCGATGGTCGAACAATCGATGAGCAACGTTTCCGGCTCGACGGTTGCCAGCACGCCGCCTGCGCCGAGATAGACTTCACGCACCTGCTCGCCCGCCGGCAACATGGTGATCACGACCTCGGCGGCCTTGCATGCATCGGCGATCGAATTCGCAGTGCTGCCGCCGCTTGCCGCCAGCCGTTCGGTCGCATCGACGTTGAGGTCGAAGCCGGTCACCGCATGGGCGGCCTTGAGCAGGTTCTGAGCCATCGGCATCCCCATATTGCCGAGCCCGATGAAACCGACCTTCGCCATGGCGTCCTCCACCTGGGGTTTTGTTCTGACCCTCATGCCGGCTGTTCGCGCGCGGCCATCAGCGCGAGCCATAGATAGGCGCCGAGCAACAACACATCCGCCACGATGACCCATATGTTCCCGCCATAGATTTGCGGAAACAAGAGCTCCACCGCGGCCATGGAGATGACCGACGTGAGCCACACCACCGCGCCCCAAGGCGCGGCCAGCCACAAGCCGACCGCGGCCACCAGATCGATGACCGCAAAGAACACGGTCGCCACTTGAAATGGTGTCGAATAGGAGTCGAATCCCGACGGAAGCGGGGCGCCGATGCCACAAATAACCGCCCAATGATAGAGGCCTTTGCACAACGAGATGACGGCCATCGCGCGGAGGAATAGGAACAGTCGATGACCCCACGGCTTGCCGTCGGCTTCGCCGTCGCCGGCATGAACCGGCTCGAGGATGTGCGGCCCTCCGGCGTCGGTCATGGCAGCTCGAGTTCGCTCGCCAGCGGAGCGAAGTGCCGCTCCACCTCGGCGGTGCTCACGGCTTCTAGCGCCGGCGGCTCCCAGCGTGGCGCCTGGTCCTTGTCGATGATCACCGCTCTGATCCCC
Source organism: Alphaproteobacteria bacterium (assembly GCA_005883135.1). Classification (GTDB taxonomy): domain Bacteria; phylum Pseudomonadota; class Alphaproteobacteria; order Rhizobiales; family Xanthobacteraceae; genus VAZQ01. The sequence goes on along the minus strand of VAZM01000013.1, from coordinate 9,723 downwards.
TCGTAAAAGTCGTGTCCCCGCACCACACGGGAGACTATGCGGAATTCGGTGCGCATGCACTCGGCGAAGTCGAGCGCGCCGCCGCGCTGCATCTGCGCGAGCGCGATCTTGAGACTCGTGGGCGATTTTGTGCGGATCAAGGCGGCGTTGGCGGAGGCAAAAGCCGCGTCGGCACCGCCCGCCGCCGCCGCGGTATCGAGCGCCGCGAGAATGTCCTCGACCCGCTCGCCCGCAAACAGCGCCGCGATCACCGTGCTACGCGCCGCCAGCGGCCCGCGACCGACATCTTGCGCATACGCCGACAACACCACCTCGACGGGGTCGCCGCGACACAACGCCTCGATCAGGTCGGCAAATCGTGCCGAAGGCACCCGATGGGTAGCAACCCCAGCCGCCACGCCGTCTGCGGCCTTGACCCGCTCGCCGGTGAGCGCGCAATAGCTGCCGAGCTTTCCCGGCAGACGCGGCAAGACAAAAGTCGCCCCGACGTCGGGAAAGAAGCCGATCCCGACCTCGGGCATGGCAAAGCTGAACTTGTCGCCGGCCACGCGATGGGAACCGTGGACCGAAATGCCGACCCCGCCCCCCATGACGATGCCATCGATGAGCGCCACATAAGGCTTGGGGTAATGCTTGATGCGGGCGTTGAGCGCGTATTCCTCGCGAAAATAGCCGAGCGCCTCGTCGTAGCGTCCTGTGCGCCCGAGATCGTAGAGCGCGCGCAAATCTCCGCCCGCGGAGAACGCGCGGGCGTCATTCGAGGCGATGATAACGCGGCTCACGCGTGGTTCCCGCTCCCATTCCGCGAGCTGCCGCGTCAGCTTGCGCACCATCGCAAGCGATACCGCATTGAGCGCATGCGGCCGATTGAGCGTGACGAGACCCGCCGCACCCCGTCGTTCGAACAGGAGATCGTCCGGCCTCACGCGCTTGCCCACAAATAGAAAAGCGTGGCCGCGAGTCCGAGCGTGCTGCGGCCGGCGTGGAGCATCCCCCATGTTTCGATAAGACGGCGAGTCTCGGCTGCCGCCGCATCCGGCGGCGTCGCCGCGATGCGCTTGGTGATGGGCAGAATGACCAGCAGCGTGTAGGGCCAGTTGGCGAAGATCAGCGCCGCGCCGAGAAGCGAGCGCCAGTCGCGCGTGAACCAAAATGCCAACAGCCCAAACAGCGCCGAAGCTAGCGCGAGGCTGGCCTGCATGGCGAAGCCGCGCGCATAGCTGAGCTTCCATTCCGCCAGCAGCGCCTTGTCGTCGACCCCGAGACGCGCCGGCTGTTCGGCGAGGTTGATGTAGATCGCCGCGCCGGCAAAAGCCGCCGCGGTCGCGAGCGCCAATTCCTCCGCCATGAAGGTTTCGAGTGCCATGCAACTGCTAGGGAGGGGACGGCTGAGAGCGAATAGCGTCGCGAAGGGCAGGCTTGCGGGGAGTTCGCTTGCTGTCGGGCCGTACGCGGCAATACATCATCCTGGCCTCGGAACGTCGAATCGACTAGCCGGTTTTCTCATATGGGGTCAAGGTTTACCGGCCTTTCCTCAGCCACCGCTTGCGCCGTCAATTGCCCAACAAGTCCCTGCTGACGATCAGCCGCATGACCTCGTTGGTGCCTTCGAGGATCTGATGCACGCGCAGGTCCCGCAAGACGCGCTCAATGGGATGGTCGCGCAGGTAGCCATAGCCGCCATGGAGCTGGAGGCAGCCATTGACCACCTCGAAGCCGGTATCGGTCGCAAGCCGCTTGGCCATGGCCGCCAGCCGCGTGGCGCCGCCCTCGCGCCGGCCGCCCGCCACAAGAAGGTGCGCGAGGCTTCGAGCCCCGTCGCCATATCGGCAAGGCGGAACTGCAGGGCTTGGAATTCATCGAGGCGTTTGCCGAAGGCGCGGCGCTCCTTCATGTAGGCCAGGGCCTTCTCCAGCGCGGACTGCGCGCCGCCGAGCGAGCAGGCGGCGATGTTGAGGCGCCCGCCGTCGAGCGCGCGCATGGCGATCTTGAAGCCGTCGCCCTCGGCGCCGACGCGGTTGGCGAGCGGGATGCGGCAAGCTTCGAATATGACCATGGCAGTCGGCTGCGAGTGCCAGCCGAGCTTCTTTTCCTGCGCCCCGAAGCTCAGTCCGGGCGTGCCGCTTTCGACGACAAAGCAAGAAATGCCGTGCGGCCCTCCTTCGCCGGTGCGCGCCATGACCAAATAAAGATCGGCGCGGCCGCCGCCGGAAATGAACGCCTTGGTGCCGTCGAGCAGATAGTGATCGTCCCGGCGCTGCGCGCGGGTCTTCAGGCTTGCGGCATCCGAGCCCGAGTCCGGCTCAGTGAGGCAGTAGCTGGCGAACTTCGCCATGCTGCAGAGATCGGGAAGAAACCGTCGCCGCAGCTCCCCCGAGCCGTAAGCATCGATCATCCACGCCACCATGTTGTGGATCGACAGATAGGCGGCGGTCGAGGGACAGCCTTGCGCCAACGCTTCGAAAATCAGCACGGCGTCGAGCCGCGGAAGCGCGGAGCCGCCCACGTCGGCTGCCACGTAAATGCCGCCGAAGCCGAGCGCCGCCGCCTCCCGCAGCGTGTCGACGGGGAAGACCTCGTCTTCATCCCATTGGCGCGCGAAAGGCAACATCTCCTCGCGCGCGAAGGCGCGAGCGGTATCCTTGATCGCCCGCTGTTCCTCGGTGAGTTCGAAGTCCACGCAGCGACCGATAGCGAGAGCGCGTTGCACGGTCAATCGACCGGCGGGGGCGGCAGCACAACGCCTTGGCTGCGACGCGGCAACCACGAGCACGGCGTCGTCTCGGCGGATGCGGGAAAGTGCTCCACGCAGTGATGCTAGTGGCTGACGATGTCAGCAACCGCAGCCGCAATGGACTTCGGTGTTTGATAGACCTCCTGCACGATGGCCTGCACGGCATCGCCCGAGACCGGGCTGATTTCCAATTTCATCTTCTCGGCTTCGGCGAGAAAGCCCGGATCCTTCATCGTATCCATGAAGGCCTTGCGCAGGGTTGCCCTGCGCTCCGCGGGAATGCCGGGGGGCGCCAGAAACGGCCGCCCCATGGGCTGTCGGGCAAACACCAGCTTGAAGATCTGCCGCTGCGCGTCGGTTTTCGCGAAATCCATGACGAGGGGGGCATTCGGCAGGTCCGCGTGCTTGTTCAGAGAGAGCTGCACCAGAACATTGATCTTTTTTTCATCGATCCAGCTTTTATGGGTTGCGATCACGCTCGACCAAGACCAGCCGCAGCGTCCCATCACCTCACCGCGCTCCATGGCCAAATCGATGTCATTGCCGCCGGGGTAACCGGGGATGATCTTGAACTTGGTGTGAATGGTGGCATTGAGAACCTTGGGAAATTGGTCGGTATCGGCAGCCGGCCCGGTTCCTCCGACGGTCAATTCGTTCTGCACCACTTGCTGGAGGCTGGCGATGCCGCTGGTGTGCCAGGCGACGCAGACGCTGACTTCGTCGTTCATGCTGCCGATCCAGGTGAACTTGGCTGCGTCGAATTGCGCTTTCGTCGAGCCTAGCAAGGGATCGAAAGCCGTACCGCGTCCGATCATGCCAAAGGCGGTGCCGTCCTTGGCCGCGACATTGTAGAGCCAGTTAGCGAGGACGAGGCTGCCGGCACCCGGCATGTTCTTCGGGACGATCGTCGGATTGCCCGGAATGAAACGCCCCATGTGACGCGCGAGCGCCCGAGCGTAGACGTCATATCCGCCGCCCGCGCTGTAGCCGATGTAAAGATCGATGCTCTTGCCCTTGTAGAACGCTGCCGGATCTTGCGCCTGGGCCTGCGCCATCGGGGAGAGCGTCAAGAGCGCGACGGCGCGCACGAGTGCCCCAACACGCATACCATCCTCCCCTTGCGGGCATTGCCGCCTCACCGATGTTGCCTCCGACCCGAAAGGCGGGCCAGAGGCGGCCGCGGCGGCCCTCGGTCGCACCCGGGCCGGCTTGCTCAGCGGATCAGCTTGCCTTGTTACACCGAACATGCAGGTGCCAGCGCGTGAGAGCAACCACCGTGTCCATCGCGCTCTAGCCCCCCTTGCGGGCGCGCTGGCGGGCACGCGGCAGAGGCGCTACAACAGGGAGCCTCTTCACCCGGGAGCACCGCAATGGCCATCAAATACGGCCGGCCGATCGAATCCCGTCTCGCCCCGGTCGAGGCCAAGATCACACGCCAGTCCGCTCTCAATCTTCCCAAGACGGCTCGTGCGCGAACACGATTTGAGCACGAATGATCTGATCTGGCCGTTGTTCCTCGTCGACGGATCGAAGACGCGCATGCCGGTCGATTCCATGCCCGGCGTCGAACGGATTTCGGTGGACGAGGCGGTGCGCGAGGCCGAGCGGGCGGCGACGCTGGCGATTCCTTGCCTCGCGCTATTTCCCTACACCGACCCCAAGCAGCGCGACGAGGACGGGAGCCAGGCGCTCAATCCGGACAATCTGGTCTGTCGCGCGATAAGGGCCATCAAGCAGGCGGTGCCGGAGGTTGGGGTCCTTTGCGACGTGGCGCTCGACCCTTACACCAGCCACGGCCACGACGGGCTCCTCCGCGATGGCGTCATCCTCAACGACGAGACGGTCGAAATCCTGGTACGGCAAGCGCTAGTCGAGGCTGAGGCGGGCTGCGACGTCATCGCGCCCTCCGACATGATGGACGGCCGCGTTGCGGCGATCCGGGCGGGGCTCGACCGCGCCGGCTTCGCCGATGTCTCGATCATGGCCTATGCGGCCAAATACGCCTCGGTCTTCTATGGCCCGTTCCGCGACGCGGTCGGCTCGGCCGCGACGCTGGTCGGCGACAAGCGCACCTACCAGATGGACCCGGCCAACGGCGATGAGGCGCTGCGCGAGGTCGAGCTGGACCTGGCCGAGGGCGCCGACATGGTCATGGTCAAGCCCGGCATGCCCTATCTCGACATTCTGCGGCGGGTGAAAGAAGCCTTCGGCGTGCCGACCTTCGCCTATCAGGTCTCCGGCGAGTATTCCATGATCATGGCGGCCGCGCAGAATGGCTGGCTCGACGGCGAAAAGGTGATGCTGGAAAGCCTGATCGCATTTAAGCGCGCCGGCGCGTGCGGGGTGCTCACGTATTTCGCCCCGCGCGTGGCCGCGGCGCTGAAAACTTCCCGCTAGCGCATTTTCATCCCGCTTGCAGAAACGCGCCGCGGCGCGGTGTGCTCCCCTCCCCCGGGCGCCAGATGACCCGATCGCGGCCAATCTCACGTTTGAGCTCCGGCTAGGATGAAGCTCTCCGCAGAGGCTTTGAATGCGCCGTGAGGAATTGCTGCACGGCGCTGGCCGCCGTGCCGTGCATTGGCTATGGTCGGCGCATCCGGGGTCTGCGACCATCTCAGGTCGCGAATGGGAGAAAACGAGCAATGTCGAACGAATCGATTCTCGTCATTTTGTTGGTCGGCTTGATTGCGGGATGGCTTGCCGGAAAAATTGTTCGCGGCACCGGCTACGGCATCGTCGCCGATATTTGCATTGGCATCATCGGCGCCCTCATCGGCAGTTGGTTATTGCCGCAGCTGGGCATCCACCTCGGCGCCGGCATCGTTTCGTCTATCATCCATTCTGCGGCTCGTCAACCGCGGAGGGAGATGGTGACCGGCTAGATCTCGCCGACTGACCGGCGCAGCGCGGCGATCAATTTCTGGCTGTGGGCGAGATGGGACTCCTCGGCCGCGAGGATCGCGGCGAAGCCACGCTTCTTGAGCGCCAGCACGTCGATGCCGCCCGCCTTGGGATCGATACCCGCGGCGTCGCATACAATGTCGACGAGCCGGTCAAGGGCATGCAGGCGGCCGAGGAGATAGTCGTTTTCGCAATAGGCGCGCGACAGGAAGCCGGCGAAGTGGCCCAAGCCGATGCCCTTCAAGCTATCGGTGCCGCCGAATCCGGGAATCGTATGGGCATCCTGCGGACTGATGCGGTCGATCAAAATCTCGTTGAGCTCGCCAAGCTCGCGCGCGCGCGTCAGCGGAAACGTCAACACGTCCCAGAACGGAAACCCGAGGTAATTGACCAGCACCTCCCGGCGCGCCTGCGGATGCCATTCGGCGGGATCGAGCGAGGCCAACAGATCGTCGAGGTCGTGCGTGCTCGCGTCGAGATCGATCTCAGCGGCCAATTGCGCGATCAGCTGATCGAGTTCGCCAATATGCCGCTCCACGAATCGCGCGGCGTAGGTCTCGAGATGCTTCATTTCCGCGCCGGTGGGCGCGGCCGGAAAAATCTTGGCCGCGAGTTCGCGCACGTCGCGGCTGTAATACTCGGCGGTTTCCCGCCGCCGCAGGGCGTCGAGCCGGCCATAGAACTCGCGCTTGAGGCGGTCCACCACCAGCGGATTTAGTCCGGCGAAGTGCTCCTGATCGATGAGTTGATAAAGCCTGTTTTGCCCCTTGATCAGGAAGTGCATGCGCCGCGCGCGGTACTCCACGTCGAAAGCCAGGAGATATTTCACCCATGCGGGAAGATGCGCCCCCGTCTGGACCTCGAATTCGAGCGCTTCGCTGTCGGCCCGCTCGTAGACGATACCCTTGGCCAACGCCCAGGCGTCGATGATTTCCGTCACTACGCGCCATAGCGGCGATTGCGCCGGCACGCCACGCAGCTTGACGATTAGCTCTGCGCCGAAGGCGCGCACGGAGGCGAGCTTGAGCCGGACGTAAGCCTGGTACGCAAATCCAGCGTCGCGGGCGACGTGCGAGTTGACTTGCTCGCGCCAGGCTCGCAGCTGCGCGCTTGCGATCGGCCGGTCGAACGTGGTCGTTACGACGTTGGACACCAGCTGGTCGATTTGCGGGCGAGCGCTGTCGACGATGGCGCGCAGCCGGCGCACCTGATCATTGAACTCGAGCACGCGGGTGAGCTCGTCGATCACCGGTTGCGAGCTCGGAATGTCCGAGAGTGCGCCGCGCAGCGTCCCAAAGAACCCGGGACTTGCCTGCTGGCGCGGCAGTAACGCCGGCGTCGGATGCGGATCAATGTAAACCAGACGGCGATCGACCTCACGGAACGCCGGCCGGCCGTAGATCGCCGCGATCGCTTCCTGAAACGGGCGGTTGTTGAGCACCGAGCCGTCGAGGAACGATACCGTTGCTGGGTCGATGCCGGCGCGCAGATGATTGGGAAAGGACTTCGCGATGAATTCCGCGCGCCGCGGCCAGCTTCCGCGCCGTTGCGCCACCAACTCGTTCATTTCCACGATCCGCGCCGGCGGAAAGGCGCCCGGGAACGAGGACGTCGCCCGCGCCGCAAAGGCGAGAGCCGGCGCATTGTCGAGGCCAAAATCGCTCTCGACCTCGCCGTTCGAGTGACGCCTGTAGGTAAAGCGAAGAACGTGGTGGTGATCACGCTCGTGGATGAGCGGCGGATCGTGAATTTGCACGAGCTGCTGATAACCGTAGTAGTCGGTCAGCGTGACGAAGAGGTCGAGCGATTGGCCGGAAGGGAGTAGCGAGGCGCTCGCAGTCTCGGCGCCCATGGACGTCACGGCGTCGTACATCAGCCCGGCCATCACACGCCCGTCGAGCGGCGGCTTGAACCAGCGCGAGCGCACGAACAGCGAGAGCTTTTGCCGTACCTCCATGTCGGTGATCGCGCGAAAGCTACCGGTGCGGCCCATCGCCCACAGGAAAGGCTTGAGGAACCACTTGCTCCAGGCGCCGGCGCGTGCGTCCGGCGCCAGCAGGACCGCGACATCGGCGTTCTTGAGCCAAAGCTCGCGCAGCGCGCCCATTGGCAAGTCGTGGCTGAGCGCACGCGCCAACATAGTGCCGTTGATGCCGCCGGCCGACGCTCCGGCGATGATGTCGACGACCACTCGCATCTCGACGCTGCCGCCGATGTCGCGCAGCAGCTGGAAATAGACGTCCTCGGTATCGTATTCCGGGTCGTTGCGATCGGCGGCGTCGGAGAACGACGCTTTTGCCCGCCGGGAGCGGTCCGCGATCGCATGCAACGCGCTCGAGGCGCGCACCAGCTTCAGGATTTCTTTGGTGACGCCGTGCATATAGACGGCGAGCGAAATGCCGCCGAAGCAAACGAGCGCAATCCGAAGTTCCTTCTCGCGCAAGCCTTGATTACCCTCGGCACGACAGACTCGCCAGTCCAACGAAATCATAGAGACAGAGCGGCAACGGGCAACCACTCGGTTGCTTCACTCCATCATGGTTGCCGTATCGATCCACATGGGCTGAAAGCCTTCGCCTTCGAGCGCCTTGAAGATTCGTTCCGCATGCGAGCGATCACGCGCTTCCACGGTGACGTCGAGCTTGGCGCCTTTTGCCGGCACGTCGAGGAAGAGCCGGCGGTGCTCGACCGCGAGAATATTGACGCCGAGCTGCCCAAGCCGGGTGGCAATCTGCCCGAGCACGCCGGGCTGGTCGGGGATGGTCAGCCGGAAGGAGACGATCCGGTCCTCACGCTCGAGTTCCCGCACCATGACGGAGGCGAGGATGCGCGCGTCGATGTTGCCGCCGCACAGGATCAAACCCACCTTGCGGCCGCGGAACCGCTCCGGCTCGGTCAGCATGGCGGCAAGCCCGGCGGCCCCCGCCCCTTCCGCCATGGTCTTCTGCAGCGTCAAATAAGCATTGACGGCCCGCTCGAGATGCGCCTCGTCCACCAGCACGATATCGGACACGAGCTCGCGGACGATCGGCAACGCCAATACGCCGACATTCTTGACCGCGATGCCTTCGGCCAGCGTCGCGCCGCCGAGTGGGCGGTGTGCGCCGTGCAACGCGTTCCAGAACGAGGGGTAGAGCGCGGCCTCCGCCCCAACGATCTCGATCGTCGGCTTGCGCGAGCGTGCGGCGATCGCGTTGCCGGCGATCAGGCCGCCGCCGCCTATGGGGATCACCAGCACGTCGAGATCCGGCGCGTCTTCCAGCATTTCCAGCGCAATGGTGCCCTGGCCGGCCATCACCAGTGGGTCGTCGTAGGGGTGAACGAAGGTTAGTCCGCGTTGGCGGGCGATCGCTTCGGCGCGAATCTGCGCCTCCGCGACCGTGTCGCCTTCCAGCACCACCTCGGCGCCGTGCGCCTGCGTCGCCTCGATTTTCACGAACGGGGTGGTCACCGGCATGACGATGGTGGCCGGGATCGCCAGGCGCGCGGCATGATAGGCCACCGCCTGCGCATGATTGCCGGCCGACATCGCAATGACGCCGCGCGCGCGGGCGCTCGGGCCTAATGACGCGAGCTTGTTAAACGCGCCGCGATCCTTGAACGAATTGGTGACCTGGAGATTCTCGTACTTGACATAAACCTCGGCGGCGGTGAGCAGCGAAAGCTTGGGCGCGGGTAGCATGGGCGTGCGCAACACCTGTCCGGAAATGGTGCGGCGGGCCGCCTCCACGTCGGCGATGGCGATGCTCATGCCTTCTCCCGGACGTAGGGCCGTACCGCCCGTCGGCGGCGTTTAATGCCCTGTGGCTGAATCGAGCGCACCGCGGCTGCGTCACGGTTGACTCTCATGCCACAATGATCGTGCCTCTTGCACAAAGACCGTCTATGCTCCATTCGCGTGGATTGAAACACAGCAAGACGAGAGCGTGAGGATATTTTACCCATGAGCGACGCCGGACCGAGAAAAATCGGGGTGTCGATCGAGGTCAAGCCCCATGCCTACGACCCGATCGCCAATCCGGAGCTATTCGAAGGCGTCCTGGCCCGCCGTTGCCTCGCGTTCGTCATCGACGTCATCATCATCGCCA
>VAZM01000012.1:2111-16434 GCA_005883135.1 Alphaproteobacteria bacterium | reverse complement strand
TTCCAGGCGCCGGCAATTGCCCCGCTCGGAGAGTCGAAATCGGACTTCTGGATCTTCAACGAGATCTGCAATCGGCTCGGGCTCGCCAATTATTTTTCCGAAGGCGTTAACGAGATCGATTGGGTCAAGCGCGTGTACCTCGCGTCCGATATGCCCAAGGTCATCTCATGGAAGAAGTTCATCAAGCGCGGGTATTACGTGGTCCCGGCGGAGAAGGAGCAGTTGCGCGCGCCGGTTTCGTTTCGTTGGTTCTGGGAGAACCGCAAGAAAGACGTGCCGGAGGCCCAGCCGCTGCCGTCGGATTACACCGAAGAATATCTGTGCGGGCTGCAGACGCAGTCCGGCAAGCTCGAATTCGAGTGCAATAGCCTCAAGCGCTTCAATGATCCCGAGCGGCCGCCGATCGTCAAATACGAGCCCTCATGGGAGGGACCGCATTCGCCCGATTTGTACCAGCGCTACCCGCTGCAGATGCTGACGCCGCATTCGAAGTACTCATTCCACACCCAAGGCGACGGCAAGGACTCGTTCCTGCTCAATATCGAGGACCATCGCGTCAACATCGACGGCTATTACTACTGGATCATGCGGCTCAACGCCGAGGATGCCGCGGAGCGCGGCATCAAGAAGCACGACCTGGTGAAGGTCTTCAACGACCGCGGCGCGGTGATCTGCGCGGCGCGGCCAACCCAGCGGCTGCCGCGCGGCGTATGCCATGGCTACGAATCCTCCGCGATTTACGATCCGTTGGGCGAACCGGGCAAATCGGTCGATCGCGGCGGGTGCCTCAACCTGCTCACGCCCGAGCGCACGCAGACCGCCTCAACCCACTCGATCGCCGGCGCGAATGCACTGGTTGAGGTCGAGCTGTGGGACGGGCGCACCGAGCACATGTCGGAGACCTTCGCGCGCATGGAGAAGGACAAGGAGGTCCGCGAGGCGCTGAAAGCGGCGCAACTCGTGCCGGCGAAATAATGATGTACTTGCGACTGTCTTGCCCGCGAAAGCGGGCATCCAGTAATCACCGACCCTGACGACGTGGCAATTTTGGTATCCTGCATCTGCTTTGGTGGCTACTGGATCATCCGCTTTCGCGGATGATGACAGCGGTCCCGAGATAGAGTAACGCCATGCAAAAATGGAACATGATCATCGACGTGGCCGAGTGCACGAATTGCAATCTGTGCACGCTGGCTATGATGGATGAATATGTCGGCAACGCTTGGCCCGGCTACAGCGCGCCCATGCCGAAGCACGGCCATAAATGGATCAACATCCTGCAGAAGGAGCGCGGGCAGGTGCCGATGATCGACATCGCCTATGTTCCCACCATGTGCAATCATTGCGACCATGCTCCCTGCATGGTCAAGGCCGGCGACGCGGTGAAGAAACGCGAGGACGGGATCGTTCTCATCGACCCGGAGAAGGCGAGGGGACGCAAGGACCTGGTCGAGGCCTGTCCGTACGGCCACATCTGGTGGAACGAGGAGTTGCAGCTTCCGCAGATCTGGCCGTTCGACGCCCATCTCCTGGACCAGGGCTGGCAACAAACGCGCGGCCAGCAATCGTGTCCGACCGGCGCGATGCGGGCGGTCAAGCTCGAGGACGAGGACATGGCGCGCCTCGCGCGCGAGCAGAACCTCGAAGTGATGAAACCGGAATTGGGCACGCGCCCCCGCGTCTACTACCGCAACCTGTGGCGCTACTCGAAATGTTTCATCGGCGGCACGCTAGCGACGGAGAAGAACGGCGTGGTCGATTGCATCGAGGGCGCGCGCGTCCGGCTGGTCAAGGATGGCCGAACCGTTGCGGAGACGACGAGCGACAATTACGGCGATTTCAAATTCGACAAGCTCGAAGAGGGCTCCGGCAGCTATCGCGTCGAGATCTCGGTAACGGGCGGCGGCGCGACGTCCGTCGAAGCGGATCTCGGGGCGAGCATCAGTCTCGGCGAGATCAGGCTTTAGGGGCGCTGCTCCTTGGCATCCCTCTTTCAATCGCTCGCCCCCTGGGCCGAGGCGCTGTTGCGCGCGGTGGTGGGGCTCGCGCTCGTGCCCCATGGGCTGCGCAACACCTTCGGTCTGTTTCCAGGAACCGGCGTGCAGTCGCACAACTTGAGCGAGCTGGCGAAGCAGCTCGACCGCGACGGCTATCGTCCCGGACGATTCTGGGCGCCTGCGATCTCGCTCACTCAACTCGTCGCCGGTCCGATGCTCGCCCTGGGATTGTTCACGCGCCTCGCTGCCTGCCCGATCGTCATTTTCCTCATCGTGTCGAATTACGAACGCTGGCGGGTGGGCGGGTATTTCTGGAACAAGGCCGGCCTCGAATACACGCTGATGTGGACCGTGGCGGCGCTCTATTTCCTCGTCCACGGCGGCGGGGCGATTTCCCTCGACCATCTTCTCTTCGGCTGGGAATTCTAAAGCGCCGCCTGCGCTGGAACGTGCAGGCGCCTTTCGCTACCATGCCGGCGAGATAACACGACGCCGTGCATCGGTCCTTTGCCCAACGAGGAGCTTCGCCCGTGAACATCCATGCCAAAGCCAGCCCAGCAACGACGATGTCCCCTGCGGAATGGGAGAGCCGCGTCGACCTCGCGGCGGTCTATCGCCTGGTGGCGCATTACGGTTGGGACGACGTCATCTACAACCACTGCTCCATGCGCGTTCCTGGCGAAGATCGAAAGCTCCTCATGAAGCGGCACGAGCTGTTGTGGACCGAGGTCACCGCCTCGAATCTGGTCAAGATCGACATGGACGAGGACCTCGACGAACGCTCCGGCGTCAACCGGCCGGGTTTCACGCTACACGGGGGAATCCTGCGCGGGCGGGGCGACGTCAACTGCGCCGTGCACGTGCATACCCGGACCGGAATGGCGATTGCGGGACTCAAGGGCGGATTGCGGATGGTCTCGCAGGAGGCGGTGCGCTTCTTCGGCTGCATCGGTTACCATCCCTATGAGGGCATCACCGAGGATTTCGCCGAGCGTGAGCGGCTGATTGCCCATCTCGGCAGCAATCGCGCCATGATCATGCACAATCACGGGGTGCTCACGGTCGGCAAGAGCGCGCGCGAGGCTTTCATTCTGATGAAGCACCTGTTGGAAGCCGCCGAGATTCAGTTGGCGATGGAAGCAACTGGCGGCGGGCTGATCGAGATCCCGCCCGAAACCTGCAAGAAGACCCTGCTGCAATACGAAAAGCACGACAGCGGCCGCGGCGCGGCCGACTGGCCGGCGTATCTGCGCATGCTCGACCGTCTCGATCCCAGTTATCGGACCTGAGGGGCGAAGATCGGCACAACAATTTGTTCCGCGCGCGAGGGCGCCGCGCGAGGCGCCTCCCATGACCAGAAGGCATAGTCGGATCGCGCCGCGCTAGTGTATGATCCCGCTGCCCGTCGTGCTGCGCGCGAGCGTGGCATAGGGCGCCGGGGTCCGTCCACAAGGAGTTTCCATCATGCTCGACGTCGTCAAAAGCGTTGTACCGTCAATTCCGTTCGACGCCGATCGGCTGGAGCGCCTGATGGACGACGCCGGGATCGATCTCCTGGTCGCAACCTCCAAGCACAACGTGCAGTATCTGCTCGGCGGGCATCGCGCCTTTTTCTTCGAATCCATGGATGCGATGGGATTGAGCCGCTATCTGCCGGTCCTGGTCTATCCCAAAGGGGCCCGGCAAAAGGCCGCTTATTTCGGGCATCGCATGGAAGGCTTTCAGAAGGAAAACAGTCCGTTCTGGGTATCGGAGTCGCAGACCAACTCGTCCGGCACCCTCGACGCCATGCAAAAGGCGATCGACTACATGCGCAAATCCGGAGCAAAACCGCGCCGGATCGCCGCCGAGCTCGCGTTCCTGCCGGTCGATGCCGGGAACGCGCTACGCAATGCCTTCGCCGACAGCGAGATCGTCGACGCTCTGTTCGTGCTCGAGCGCCTGCGCGCGGTCAAAAGCCCCGAGGAATTGCGCAAGCTGCGCATCGCCTCCGAAGGCGTGATCGCCTCGATGCTGGCCGTGATCGCCAATCATGGCCCGGGCGCGAGCAAGCGCGAGCTGACCGAAGCGCTGCGCCGGGAGGAGACCAACCGCGGGCTCGTCTTCGATTATTGCCTGATCACGGCGGGATCGAGTCTCAATCGTGCGCCGTCGGACCAGACATGGAATGAGGGCGAGGTGCTCTCGCTCGATTCCGGGGGTAATTATCACGGCTACATCGGCGACCTCTGTCGGATGGCGATCCACGGCGAGCCGGATGCGGAGCTCGAGGATCTTTTGACCGAGATTGAGCAGATTCAGCGCGCGGCAATGAAGCCGATCAAGGCGGGAACGGTCGCCGGTGCGATCTACGCCGCGGCCGAACCGCTGGTGCAGAAATCCAAGCACCACAATCATATGCACTTCCTCGCCCACGGCATGGGGCTGGTCAGTCACGAGGCGCCGCGGCTCACCGCCACCGGCCCGGTGCCCTATGACGCCTACGACGCGAACCGCCCGCTGGACGCCGGAATGGTGGTTTCGGTCGAGACCACGCTGCAGCATCCGCAGCGCGGATTCATCAAGCTCGAAGATACGGTCGCGGTCACCGACCGCGGCTTTGATATCTACGGTGAGGGCGGTCGCGGCTGGAACCGGGGCGGCACCGCGCTACGGTGAGTGGGCGGGGCGGCCGCGCACGGGACCTCTCGCGCGTAGCGATGAATTCAGCGGTGTCGAAGGACTAATCCAACCTGACCGGAGGGCGGCCGGCGAAACAGCCATGCGCCGCGCAAAGACACTGCTCAGAAGGGATAAACGAAGGAGCGGGGGGAAAGACCTAGGTTCGCGTTGCGGGCCGATGCAACACCGGCCCAGCCACAGCGAACGGATTAGATGCTCAGCGCGAGCAATGCTACCGCGCCGATACCCACGACCAGGATCACCAAGGCGACCGGGTCGTAATCGAGCCAATGTCTGCTTTGTACATTCATGACGCACCTCGCCCTGAAAGTCGCATCCACCACTCCCTATCGCGGGCGGCCGATGGCTTGCGTCTCCATTAGTCGCGGCTGAGGGGCCGAAGGTTCAAAACCTGGGGGCTGCGGCAAACGAATTGCGCATCGCCACCGCGGTGCTACTAACCATCTGACGCTGCTTGCCATATTTCTCCGCGCCCGATCGCGCCGCTCGCGCCGGGGGGGAGCCGCAAGATGGCAGCATTGTGGCTCGGCGCCCGCCCGAGGCGCGCCCCCTAGGGGGCCGCAGCCCGTCGAGGCGCGCGCCCGCGTTTGCAGGTCTACGGGGGAGCGCTCACTGCATGAACCAGCCGTGGCTCACGACCAGCGACTGTCCGGTCAGAGCGTTGCTTTCGAAGCCGGCAAAAAATACCGCCGTCTCCGCCACGTCGGCCACGGTGGTGAATTCGCCGTCGACCGTGTCCTTCAGCATCACCTTCTTGATGACCTCGGCTTCCGAAATGCCGAGTTCCTTGGCCTGTTCGGGGATCTGCTTGTCGACCAGCGGCGTGCGCACGAAGCCCGGGCAAATGACGTTGGCGCGAACGCCGTGCTTGGCGCCTTCCTTCGCGACCGTTTTGGCGAGCCCGATCAACCCGTGCTTGGCGGTCACGTAGGGCGCCTTCAATACCGAGGCCTCCTTCGAGTGCACCGATCCTATGTAGATGATGCTTCCGCCCGAACCCTGTTTGTACATCCGCTGCAGGACGGCGCGGGTGGTCAGAAACGCGCCGTCGAGATGGATGCTCAAGAGCTTCTTCCAGTCCGCGAACTTGAACTCATCGAGCGGAGCGACGATCTGGATGCCGGCATTGCTCACCAGCACGTCGATCTTCCCGAACTGGTCTACGGTGCGCGCGACCCCGGCCTCCACCTGCTCTTCGTTGGTCACGTCCATGACGACGCCCAGCGCCTTGCGGGTATCGCCGAGTTCCGCCGCGGCGGCGTCCGCGGCCTTTTGATTGAGATCGGCGATCACGACGCGCGCTCCCTCGCGGGCGAAGGCTCTGGCGATCTCCTTGCCGATGCCGCTGGCGGCGCCGGTGACGATGGCAACCTTGTCCTTGAGGCGCATGTCACGCCACTCCCGCGGTGGCCGGCTTGGGCGCCGACTCCCGCTTCGCAGGCGAGGCGAGATAGTCGTAGGCGACCTTGCCGAGGCCGAGCGTGAGATCGCAAACGAGATGAACCGCGGAGACGACCTCGAGCACCGGCAACTCGGCGACCGGGGCAAGCGCATGCGGCGTGAGCGAAATCGCGCCCGGGCCGGTCCACGCCCCCTTGAGCGTCACGTCCTCGAGGTAATATTCGACGAGCTCGCAGATGCGCGCGCTGCCGTCGACGTGCGGAATGATCTTGAGCAGAAAATTCGGCGCCGCGAGTGAGGCGCGGATCGCGGCGGCGTCGGCCCCCTTGTGCTTGTATCCCATGGTCGCGGTGACGACGCGCACGGGCCCATAATCGAGCGTGCCCACCAGCTGATCGATCTCGACGTGTAGCGTTGGATTAGCCAATTTTTTCGGAAAGCCCCAAAGCTCGCGCCCGCCCGCGATCGGCGGCTCGTCGTTGAGGAACATGCAATGGCTGTAGCCGCCCTTGCGCCCGCGAAAGCGCACCGGAATGACCTGTCCGGTTTCGGTGTAGTCGCCGAACCCGGTGGAATCCGGCATGCGGATGAACTCGTACTTGACGAGGGGCTCGTCCACTTCGAGCGGCCCCGGGACGACCGCGCGCAATTTGTCCGGGTCCGTTCGATACGTGATGATCATGAACTCGCGGTCGATGAAACGGTATGGGCCCGGCGGATAGGCCGGGCTCGTCAACGGCATGGCGAAGGCACGCGCCTTGACCTCTGCTTCCTTCATGTGGTGCTCCTTTGTGAATTCAGTCGATATCGAGCGCGGCCGCCCTCATTCGCGACCATCGACGGCGACGTCGAACGTGGCGACTCCGGGACCGTTCACCGGGCGCTGCAGCGCTTCCGGATGCCGCAAGGTGCGGGCCGCGAAGCGAAGCGTTGGTGGAAGTCATGCGAAGGATGATCCCTATATGTACATACTGGTGTAAAAACCGTGCCCGTGACCGAGTAGCATTCGCGCCGGACTATCGATTATTCCCCCGCGAATGAGGCGGCTCCCATATGTTGCTGAATTTCAATGACAGGGTTCTAACGTTTTTCCATCTGCGCTGCATCGACCCCCATTTGCAGGCAGACGAGAACTTCGACGTAGCTGGGGTCGCCGCCTGTCTCGGTGGTGGCAACACACCGCTGGCGAAGAGCCGGAGGGAATTGCGACCACTGTTTTTCCAGTTCACTGCGCGCTCTTTTCTCGTCCGAGAGGCACTGCCGCAGGCTCTCGTCCAAGCTCAAGCGATCGCCCATCTTCGCTGCCGCGCGGCAGCCGGTTTCGATGTTGAGGGTGGGAACGCCATCGGCGACCAACAGCGCGCCGCCGAGCGCGAAAAACACGGCCGATGGAAACATCTGGGCTCTCCCGCCTCGCGCGCTTGCCGGGCTATTGTACCCCCGAAGACGGCGGATTCAGCTTGCAGCTGTTGAGCACTGCGTAATAACCCTTATCGTCTTTTTGAAAGCTGACCGCGGCCGTGAACACGTACGATCCGCGCTTGGGCTCCTTGAGCTCGTATACCCACCAGTTCGTCACTTGACCGGGACGGTTCGAGAATTCGGTGCAGGTCCCGTCAGGCCCGTCGATGATCGGAACGCTTTGCATCTCGTAGCGGTAGTTCTTTGCGTTCGGCCAGGCGACGCCGATCGCGAAGCTCGGCCGCTCGTAATCCAAGGGAAAGGCCAGCGACAGATTGTTCGGGTCGCCGCAGTTCGGGAAGCTGGTGACGAACTCCGGCTTGCCGGTGCAGATCATGATGGGTGCGCCATTGCTCCAGTCGATTCCGCCCGGAAGCGCGCCCCAATGGGTCTGGCAGCAGGTTTGCACCGGAACCGCCGGCCAGCCGGTCGGAGTCTGAAACGACGTGCTCTGGCTGCTGACGCAATAATTCGTGGTGCAGGCATATTGCGCCGCCGCCGGGACCAAAGCTGAAAGGGTCGAGACGGCCAGCGCGAGAAGCCAAAGCAACGGGGTCGTGCGCGCATGGCCAACGGCCGGGGTGGTAGCCATCGCTTGCTCCTCGTGCCGCCCTTTTGCCGGGGCTCAAGCCGCTGTGTACACTACCATGCAAAATGCGCAAACGATGGAGCAGGCGGCGGCCGCCGGTTGCCCCCGCGCGGCTTGGCTCGGAGCTCGAGTGCGGCATCTTTAGCTCAAGCCAAACTATTGGCTGGCGCGAAAACAACAACACGTCGTAACCTGCCTGCGGCGCGACGAGGGTCGATCTTGGTCCTATTGTCCGAACATTCACCGGTACGACCGGCGCACAGGGCGAATATGGCGCGCCTCGCGAAAGCGCTGCGGCGCGCAACCGGCGTTCCCGTCCTCGCCGGCGCTGCGATGGCTTTGCTGCTGGGCGCATGCGGGAAAGAGAATCAATACGTCGCTCCGCCGCCGCCCAAGGTGATCGTGCAATTGCCGCTCCAGCAGACGGTCACGCCCTACCTCGAAGCGACCGGCAATGTCGCTTCGGAGAACAACATCAAGCTGGTCGCGCGTGTGGAAGGCTACATCCAGGAGATCAAGTACAAGGACGGCGACTTCGTGAAGAAGGGCGCGCCTTTATTCATCATCGAGCCTGAGCCCTACAAAGTGCAATTGGAGCAGGCGCAAGCGGCGGCGGAAGGCGCCAAGGCGACGCTGGTCAACGCCGAAGCCGAGTTCACGCGTCAGGAGCAATTGCAAGCCAAGGACGTTTCGACCCAGGCCAATCTCGACAAGGCGCGCGCCAACCGCGACACCGCGCGCGCGAATGTGCTCCAGGCGCAGGCGAATGTTCAGACCGCCGAGATCAACCTCGGCTACACGACGGTGTCGGCCCCGTTCGACGGCGTGGTGACGGCGCGCAAAGTTTCCGTTGGCGAACTGGTCGGGGGCGGCCATACCACGGAGCTCGCGACCATCGTGCAGATGAATCCGATCTGGGTCTGGTTCAATCTCAGCGAGCGCGACGTGCAGCGGGTGCGTGTGCAAGTGGCGAAACGGGGAGAGACTGTTGCCGATTTCATCGGCAAGGTCCCGATCCAGGTCGGATTGCAAACCGACAGCGGCTATCCCCACAAAGGTGTGCTCGACTACGTGTCCCCCGAGGTCAATCAGTCGACTGGCACGTTGCTGGTGCGCGGCGCTTTCGAGAACGACAAACGTCAGTTGCTGCCGGGATATTTCGTTCGCGTGCGCGTACCGCTTTACCCCGAGCAGGCGCTGCTGGTTCCGGAGGTCGCGGTGGGAAGCGACCAGGCAGGTCGCTATGTGCTCGTCGTCAACGCCGACGGCATCGTCGAGCAGCGCCGGGTGCAGCTCGGGCAGACCGTCGGCGAGATGCGCGTTGTCGACAGCGGCCTTAAGCCTGACGAGCGCGTGGTCGTTTCCGGCATCCTCGACGCGGTGCCGGGCCAGAAAGTGGATCCGGAGCTGCAGACGCCGAAAGCCGCGGCGGCTGGACCGGCCGGATCGCAATAGCCGGTCGTTATGATTTCGAAATTTTTCATCGAGCGACCCGTTCTCGCGAACGTGCTTGCCATCCTGATGGTCGTGATCGGCGCTGTTTCGCTCATGCGGCTTTCAGTCGCGCAATATCCCAACGTGGTGCCGCCGACGATCTCGGTGACCACGCGCTATCCGGGCGCGGGGGCGCGCGCGGTCGTCGACACGGTCGCGCTGCCGATCGAGCAGCAGGTCAACGGTGTCGACGGCATGATCTACATGCAGTCCTGGAGCGCCGCCGACGGTACTTATACTCTCATCGTCACCTTCAAGATCGGAATGGACATCAACTTCGCGCAGGTGCTGGTGCAGAACCGGGTCTCCAGCGCGCTCGCGCAGTTGCCGCAGGCGGTGCAGGCCCAAGGCGTGACGGTGCAGCAGAAATCGACCGCGATTCTGCAGTTCGTCACTCTGACCTCGCCCGATGACCGCTACGACAGCCTGTTCCTTGCCAATTACGCGACCATCTCGCTGCAGCCTGAGCTCGCGCGCCTGCCGGGCGTCGGCCAGGTCAACATCTTCGGAGCCGGCCAGTATGCGATGCGCATCTGGCTCGATCCCAACAAGCTCTATGCGTTTTCGCTGACCACCGAAGACGTCGTCAACGCGCTCAAGGGACAGAACGAGCAAGTCACCGCCGGGCAGCTGGGCATGCCGCCGGCCCCGAACACCCAAGCTTTTCAGTACACGCTCGACATTGCGAGCCGATTCGATGACGTCAGCCAATTCGAGAATGTCGTCGTCAAGACGGAATCGAACGGGCAGATGGTCCACGTGCGCGACGTGGGGCGCGTCGAGCTCGGCGCGCAGACCTACAGCCAGGTCTTCACGCTCAATGGCAAGCCGGCGGCGGGCATCGGCATTTTCCAGACGTTGGAGGCGAACGCGCTGGACGTCGCCAATCAGGTTGAAGGCAAAATGGCGCAGCTCGCGAAGAACTTTCCGCCCGGGCTGACCTACAGCATCCCCTTCGACACAACCATCTTCGTGCGCGAATCCATCAAGGAGGTATGGAAGACCCTGTTCGAGGCGGCGATCCTGGTGCTGATCGTCATCGTCGTGTTCCTGCAGGACTGGCGCGCCATGCTGGTGCCGATGACCACGGTGCCGGTCACCATCATCGGCGCGTTTGCGGCGATGGCGGCGCTCGGCTTCACGATCAACCTGTCGACCCTGTTCGCGATCGTGCTGGCGATCGGCATCGTCGTCGACGATGCCATCGTCGTGGTCGAAGGCGCCGCGCATCACATCGAGCGTGGCCTGCCGCGGAAGGAAGCGGCGATCCAGGCCATGAACGAGCTGTTCGGCCCGATCATCGGCATCACGCTGGTGCTGATGTCGGTGTTCCTGCCGGCCGCCTTCATCCCGGGGCTCACCGGCAAGATGTTCGCGCAGTTCGCGCTGGTGATCGCCGCTACCGCGTTGCTCAGCGCCGTCAACGCCGCAACGCTCAAGCCGACGCAATGCGCGCTGTGGCTGCGGCCGGCGGTCCCACCGAATGAGCGCAACCTGTTCTTCCGCGCCTTCAACGCCGTGTACGACCCGTTCGAGCGCGTTTATGCGCGGCTGATCGGCGGCATGGTGGCGCGCAGCGGCTTGATGTGCGTGATCGCGCTGATCATCATCGGCGCCGCCGGTTACGGCCTTACCCGCATTGCGACCGGCTTTCTGCCGATCGAAGACCAAGGCTACGTGCTGGTAACGGTGCAGTTGCCGGACGGCGCTTCCCTGACACGGACCAAGCGCGTGCTCGATCAGGTGAGCGAGATCGCCGGCAAGAATCCCACGGTGGAGAACGTCATCGCGATTTCCGGCGTCTCCGCGCTCGACAATAATTCCACGCTGGCCAATGCCGGCGTGGCTTACGTCGTGCTCAAGGATTGGAGCAAGCGTGGCAAGGGCGAGGACCTGCGGTCGCTGTTCGAGCAGTTCAACCGCGCTTTCGCCGCCATCACCGAAGCGCGCATCGTGGTGTTCCCGCCGCCGCCCATCCAGGGCATCGGCAACGCCGGCGGGTTCGCCATGCAGCTCGAGCTGCGCGACGGAAGCTTCGATCTCACCAAGCTGCAGGCGACCACCAATACCGTGGTCAAGGATGCGCAAACGCAAACCGGATTGCAGCGGGTGACGAGCTCGTTCCGCTCCCTCGTGCCGCAGATCAAGGTGGAGGTTGACCGTGCGAAGGCCGAGACGCTGCAGGTCTCGGTAGACGAGGTATTCGCCACGCTGGGAGCCTATCTCGGCTCGAGTTACGTCGATCAGTTCAACAAGTTCGGCCGCGTGTTTCAGGTCTATGTGCAGGCCGATTCGAAGTATCGGCTGCGGCCGCAGGACATCGAGCAGCTTCCGGTGCGCAACAAGCAGGGCGCGATCATTCCGATCGGCACTATGCTTCATATCACTCAGACGGTCGGGCCGTCGCTGCTGAGCCTCTACAATTTTTATCCCTCGTCGACGGTGATGGGGCTGCCGGCCCAGGGCTTCAGCTCCGGCGAAGCGATGGTCCTCATGGAGCAAATCGCGGACAGAGCCTCGCCGCCCGGAGAACCAGATGTATTACATCTTCGCGCTTTCGATGCTGTTGGTTTACCTGGTGCTGGCCGGCCAGTACGAGAGCTGGTTCATGCCGGTCTCGGTGCTGCTTGCGGTGCCGCTATCGCTCGTCGGCCCGGTCGCGGCGCTCAAGGGACTCTCGGGCTCGGGCCTCGACAACAATCTCTACACCCAGATCGGTCTCGTCCTGCTCATTGCGCTCTCGGCAAAGAACGCGATCCTGATCGTCGAAGTTGCGCGCGAGCGGCGTATTTTCGACGGCAAGCCCATCATCGACGCCGCGGTCGAGGCCGCGCGCACCCGCTTCCGTCCGATCCTGATGACTTCGTTCGCCTTTATCCTGGGCGTCATGCCGCTGGTATTCGCAACCGGGGCCGGCGCCAGTTCGCGCAAGTCGATCGGCATCGCGGTGGCCAGCGGCATGCTCGCCTCGACCTGCCTGGCCGTGCTGTTCGTGCCCTCGTTCTTTGTCGTGGTTCGCCGGTTCGAGGAATGGCGCGCCGGGCGCAAGGGCAGGGGGGCGGCAGAGCCCGCCGCTGCCGAGTCAAAGGCGACGGGTTGATAGGGAGGACTTTGCCATGGCTGAGCTGTCGCGAGACGAGGTTGCGGAGGTCCTGGGGCGGGTGGGCGATGCGATTGCGGCGGAAATCATTGCGACCGGCATCGGCAAGGATGAGCTGCGCGCGGCGCGGGATCGGGTCGCGCGCGACCGCAAATCCCGTACGCCCGGTCCCCCGCTCAAGCCGGGAGCTTTCGCCCAGGTCGTCGACATTCTCGAGCGATCGCACGGGATGTGGGGCGAGGCCGGCTCCAACCTCGAATAGGCGCGAGACCTCAGCCGCAGGACCGACCTCGTCGGCGCTACACCGAGCCCGCACAGGTTCTCGTCGTCATTCCGGGCCGCGCCGAAGGCGCGAACCCGGAATCCATAGCCACTGTCCGTGGGTATGGATTCCGGCTCTCGCCGCTATCGCGGCTCGGCCGGAATGACGAACCAAGGGGGCTACAACCCCGGCCTGATCGGCGCGAGCGGGCGTCTTAAGTGATGGTGATCACCACGGCCGCGGCGGCCACGAACAGAATGGCGATGGCGGCCGTGAGCACCGTAATGCAGGTTGCCAGTTTTCTGACCAGCCCCTCACGGCGGGCGCGGAAGGCTGCCCGGTGCGGCGGCATGGTCGGGATCGCCGGTCGAGAATCCATCAAAATGCCCTCCTCAACGCGCCTGCGCAGGGAACGCACTCACCGGCTCTGCGCCGTTCGGATCGCTCGCTTACTCCGCCGCGCTAGCCAGGAAGGCGGCCAACAGCATGATGAAGCCGCTCGCCAACCAGAGCAGTTCGGTGGGAATAATCAAACTCATGAGATCACGCACGCGCCGGTTCACTGAACGCACCTGCAATTTAGTGTTGCCGGCGTGCCTTCCGGTTCACGATTTTGGCCGTGCCGGGAACAAAAATTAAGGGATCCTCGTTGAAAATTTTCTGGGCTCCGGCCCGACGGCGGCTTGTCGCCGCGTTTGCCGGCCTTTCCCCGGCCCGATTTCGATCCACCTTTGCGCATTCCTGCCGATCAACTGCCGCGAACGGTCAACTCAGGCGATGATCACGACCGGACTGCCGATCGCAAGGCCAAGGTCGCGGTCCGCGCGTCCGCGATTGACGGCGATCTCGGCAAGGCCGTTCGAATTCTCGTACCAGAAGGCCGCGCCGGTCGGCCGGTCGCTGAACGTCCTTGCCCGCTCGAGCACGCGGCCCGCGGCGGCGAGCCTGGCGTGGGCGGGAGCATGGGGGCGCGCAAGCCGGTCATAGCGTTGCCGAAATGGTCGATGTAGACGACTTCGGCCAGATCATCGGGCCAGTCGGAGCGGCGGTCCGCATGTTTGCGCGGCTGCCCCGGGGGCGGCTCGCCGCGCGCCAGCATGGCCGCGACCGGCGCGAAGAGGTCGCGCCCGTGAAAGCTTGCGGAGAGGTGCTGCGGCCGCCAATCGATATCGAAGCTGCTCGCCGTCGTGGCGCGCCGCTCAACGAGCTCGAACAAGCCATTACCCGGTCCTACGTACCAGCGGCCGTCCGCCTCGAGCATGAGGGGCGGGCGCGTCCCGCCGACTCCTGGATCGACGACACAGAGAAATGTCGTGCCGGCCGCAAACCAATGCGCA